>CAYJAF010000019.1:0-40806 GCA_964368195.1 uncultured Thermodesulfobacteriota bacterium | reverse complement strand
AGCACATTATGCAAGGAAACATCTTAAACTTGCTCCACCCTTATGCTCTTTTGGGCGGCGTGTTGTTCGTAGTGATGTTCATGCTCCACGGGGCCATTTACCTAAGCTCGCGCGTTGAAGGCGATTTGGCCACTAAATCAGCTTACGTAGCCCGCATTTTGTGGCCTATTTTCATGCTGATCTTTTTAGTTTACGTTCTCTTGACCTTCTTCTGGGTCGGATTTTGGGATAGCTACGCCAGCCGCCCCATCACCTTCATTTTACCGGTGATCTGCTTATTGGCTTTCTTAAAGGTGGGTTGTTCTCTTTTCCGTCACAAGAACTTCACTTGCGCTTTCCGCTATAGCGGACTTGGAATCATTGCGCTGGCTCTCACCGGCGTCATGGGCATTTTCCCCAACTTGATCCCTTCGCGCTTGGATCCCACCGGGGCAGTGACTTTGCTCAACGGAGCCTCAAGCCCCAAAACCCTCACCATTATGTTGGTAGTGGTGGTGATTTTTGTGCCCATTGTTATTGCTTACCAATACTGGGTTCACTGCAAACTAGCTGAAAAGCTAAACTCGGAATACGAGAGTAAACTCTCTTAAGGAAACGCTGATTTATTTTGCTTGCAGAATAAATCAGCAAAGCACGTCGCCTTTCATGAGCTTTTCGAGACGGGAAAACGTGATTTTTCCTCTCATTTCGGCGCTGCGAAGTAAGCAAATTGTTTACTTCGTTAGGAAACGCTTATAAATCAGCGTTTCCTTAAATCTATGTAAAAAGGAGTTACTATGGCAAAAGTATTAGCGCTATCAGCCAGCCCCATCAAGGGCGGAAGCCTGGAAAAAGGTCTTGCCGCCGTGATTGAAGCAAGTGGTTTTGACGGAGAGATCGTCCGCCTCTATGACCACGACATAAAAGTTTGCATTGCGTGTAAAAAATGCGCTGCAACTAACCGCTGCATTATGAAAGACGACACCAACCTCATCTTAGAAAAAATAATTGCAGCTGACGCACTCCTTTTCAGTGGCTACCCCAGCTACGGATCAGTAAACGCCATGATGAAGGTTTTCATTGAAAAAATGTGGCCCCTACGCCACAACCACCTTTTAACCAAAGGCAAAGCTAGTGCTTCTGTTGTCTGCGGCATGGGCGGCGGCCCGGTTGATTTACAAGATTATTTTGCCCACTATTTAGATTACTACCTTGGCACGAAATATGTGGGTTGCCTGTCGATGCCCGGCAATGCTCCTTGTTTGTCTTGTGGTTACGGCGAAACTTGTGAATATGGTGCTGTTCTAGCTATGTATGGCCCGGGAGCCAAAATCACTCCCGACAAATTCAATGATTTCAACAACAATGAAGAGGGCCTAGCCAAAGCCCGCGAGCTGGGCCAAGCCCTGGCCGCAACTGTAAATAGTTAAAGTGAGGAAATAGCAAAAAGGAGCTTTCATCCCAAATAACTATTTTGACTATTGAAATTAAGCATATAAATCGGGCGGTGAACTTAAAAGATCACCGCCCGATTTACATCTGTAGCTGAGACATCAACATCAATGAGCTCGGCTCGAGAAAAATGCGTTCTTAGAAAGTATATTGCACACGCAATAAACCACCAAAGGAATCGTCAACATCATTTTCCATAAGTTTATTATAGTCGCTATCGTAAAATTTCAGCTCCCGCAAGGTAGTGTATTCAGCACCAATGGAAATACGCAAACTTCCTCCTCCACCTGCGCCAAGGAATTGCGGGGTAATATCAGCATAGAGGCCGGTGGTCAGCTCTTGTTCTTCTAAATAGCCACCTTTGACCACAGAGCTATCGTCGGCCAACTTATAATTTCCGCCGGACAAGTTAGCTCCGGCCCGCACGGCCACAACATCATTAAACCGGTAAGAGGCATAAGTTGCCGGAAAGCCAATGATCGCCGACCAGCCCAAATCTCGAGGCGAGCGGTAGTTCAAACGCACAAAGGGTAAGACTAAAGGATCATCTTGAGAGAAAATACCTAAAACACCAAAGGAAGTGTTCCAATCGCCATCAAGATCATAAGTCAACCCACCTTGAACAAAGGCCGAAAGCGAGCCCGCCATTTCATCTTCAAAGGCAGATATGCCGGTAACCCCGCCGAACCAACCCCACTTGGGACTGTTTTCAAAAGAGCCATCGAATTTTATACCCAAGGTTAATTTATGCAAAGTCTCCCAAGGGTCACTTGCACCGTTGCCAAAGGGCAGGCTATAGGCGTTGTCCCAGTTGTATTTTCGCCCCGTATAAGTGAAGCTCAGCTTTTTCCACTCCAAGCTGGTGGCATATTCGCCCACACTATAGCCACCGCCGTAACCTTCTAAATCGGCATTGCCCATAAAACGCCCGGAAAGTGAAAAGTTAATAGGATTGTCGGTGGGAGTGTAAACGTGTCGCAAGGGCTCATCAGCAAATGAAATCTTGGCCACACAAAAAAAACATAAGAAAAAAGAAAAAAATCTTAACGCATTCATAAATAAAACTCTCCCTCTTTTCAGCTTTAAAATTTACCGTCCTTATTCTATTATATAATTCTGGATACAGCAACTTTTATTTTGCCACATCAATCTAATTTGTTAAAATGTCGTAAATTTTATGGCGACGGAGGAAAACTTTTCAGAACTTGACTGCAAAATTTAAGCCCTATTGTTTGAGCGTTAGCGAGTTTTAGGGCTTAAACCAGCAGGCAAGAGATGAAAAGTTCTTCCGTAGGAGCCTGAAAAAGTACAAATTAGATTGACGTGCATCGGTGGGTTTGACAAAATTCTCCGTTTGCGTTAAACTTTCTTTTGTGACCAAATACTCGGCAGAAACTATTAAACAACCAAAGATACTTTCCACCAGCCGAGTCTGATTCCTCGGAGTAAAAGAAAACGGAGACTTCATGCTCTTTTCCTATAACCGAGCGAAACAACTTTTTTTTCGCTTTAGTTCTAACACTTTGAAATTTTCTTTCTTGGCACTCGTGCTTTCTGCTTCAACAGCTTGTTTAAGCACTCAAAGCTCATCCAGCGTGGCCCTGACGGAACCAAGCCAAGCCACTGGCAGCCCAACTGTTACGGCAAGCGAAGCCCAAGCCTTAAGCAAAGCCTCTGCTAAAGTTGCCGCAACCACTACAAGCTCCGAAGGCGGCTTCATCAACTTAGCCAGTTGCGCCACCGGTCTTGCCGGGCAAAGCTTGGCCACAACTCAAGTTGGCGGTAGCATTTTAACGGCCTCCGGAACTCCGACGAATTCCCCTAAATCTAAGCAAAATAAAGAAGCCAGTGCGCCGAGTGCTGGCACCATGGTCGATTTGCCCTCGTCTAAGGCTTCCCTGCCTCAAAAAAATGGCCGCACCCAAACTCTGCTAGTAGATGCCTATCAATTGACAGGGCGTCCCTACAAAGTTGCGGGGCGCACCCCAGTGGAAGGCTTTGATGATGTTGGCTTCGCCAATTGGATTTACTATCAAAACGGCACGAAATTGCCCCAAGATTACCAAAAGCTGATAGCCTCAGGCCAAGCAGTGACAAAAGAAAACTTGCGCCCCGGCGACCTTTTAATCTACCGCTCACCGTGGTCACAGGCCAAAAGTTATCACGTCGGCATTTACACCGGGAGGGGAAATTTTCTCCATGCCGATGCCAAACTGGGCTTAGTCACAGAAGCGGCAGCTTTCGAGCCGCAATTTGCTCCCCACTTTTTAGGAGCCCGACGCTTTTATGATGATCCCGATGCCCATGCTTTAACTGATGAGCAAAAAATGGCGGCCACCTCAGCGGCTGTTAAAGTGGCCCTGGCCCAACTGGATCCTGATGACAAACTAGAGCGTTGAAATTTGATTTTCAACTAATTGCCGCCGCCCTCAAAGGCGGCAATCTCACATTTTTCAACGAGCGTTGCGGGGCCAGATATTTTGAAAAATAAATTTCCTACCACCCGCCGCCAGTCAGCTAAAAAAGAAAAAAACCGCCCCCAAAAAGGGTTCCGCCCTAACTCTTTTCGAGCTGCCCCCAAGCCTCCCCCTCAAGAAGCCTATGAATTCAAAGTCCAGCCTTCGGCTAAAGTTCTCAAAAGCTTAGCCCAAATTGGCGTTCCGGAAACCGGGGCCTTTGAGCCCGATAAATTTCAACGCAAAGCCGTAGCCGCAGCCATCTCAGCCGATGTTTTAGTTTCTGCTCCCACCGGAAGCGGTAAAACATGGATAGCCGAACAAGTTATCTTGCGCGAACTTGCCCAAGGGGGCCGCTGTTGGTATGCCTCACCATTGAAAGCCCTTTCCAACGCAAAGTTTTTAGAATTCGGTCAACTTTTTGGCCAAGACAAAGTGGGGCTTTTAACCGGTGACCACAAGGTCAACCCTGATGCTCCTTTAATAGTCGGCACCACCGAAATTTTACGAAACCAGCTCTATGACGTCCAAAGTTACGGGCAAGATTTATCGTGTGATTTAGTAGTGTTAGATGAGGCCCATTACTTGGGCGACCCCGACCGTGGGGTCGTGTGGGAGGAAACTCTCATCTATTTACCGCCGCGAGTCAAACTTTTGCTGCTTTCGGCCACCATGGCCAACAGCGCAGAATTGGCTGCCTGGCTCAGCCACCACCGCAAGCGCAAAACTACAGTGATCACCTCCACCGAACGGCCCGTTCCGCTGGCCAGTCTTTGCTTGTGGCCGTCAGGGCACGTAGTCGATTTGCCTTCAGCTGCCGGAACCGGCCCCCCTGGACAACGGCGAGGACGTCGTCATTTCAATATCCAAATACCAAATTCCAAAATCATGGGCACGCTGCGTGAGCTGAACTTACTCCCGGCTATATTTTTCCTCAAATCAAGGGCCGATTGCGATGCGGCCCTAAGCCAAGTTGGCTCTTTGCCTGATGAAAGCCCTGAACGTTTCGAGGCACGCCAAGAGCTCATCGCTAATTATTTAGAAAAATATCCCTTTTTAAGCGATCATCCCCACCTAAAACGCATCCGCCGTCAAGGAGTGGCCGCCCACCACGCCGGGCATTTGCCCCACTATAAATTTTTAGTGGAAGAACTCATGAGTCGCGGACTTTTAGACGCCATCTTCGCCACCAGCACAGTTTCTGCCGGAGTCAACTTCCCGGCTCGCACAGTTGTCATTCGCCAAAGTGACCGCTTTGACGGCCAAGGCTTTAGCGATTTAAGAGCCAACGAATTCACCCAAATGACCGGGCGAGCCGGTCGACGAGGGCGAGATTTCATTGGCTTTGTCATGGCTATCCCTGGCCCTCATCAGGATTTGGGGCTTTTGGCCGGGCTCCTCAATTCGCCACCTGACCCGATAAAAAGCAGCCTTCAAGTAAATTTCTCAATGATTCTGAACCTTCTAAATGCCTACCGCCTAACAGATGTACGCCAACTTTTGCGCACCTCTCTGGCAACTTGGCAAAAATGCCCCCAAAAAGGCACCAGCCCCACCCCCCGAGGCTTAGAGCAAGCAGCCGGCGACCTTTATGATGAGTTCTTACGCCACCTACACTTCTTACAAAAAGAAGGCCTGGCAGACGCCAACCACCAACTCACAGCTGACGGCCAATGGGCCACTGGTTTGCGTTTAGATCACCCCTTGGTCTTTTACTCAGCCATCAAAGAAAAAGCCTGGCCCCAAGACCCAAGCATCTTAGCGGCCGCCGTGGCCGGCTTATTGTCAGAAAAAGACTCATCAAAGCCGCTCCCCAGACGTCAAATCCCCCAAAGACTAACCGTTCCTCTAACCAATTTTTTCTTGGCAATCGCCCCCATGATCAGTAGCCTGGATGAAGCTGGCTTCCCCTACCCAATTTTCAACTTGCGGCCGGCATGGGCACTGTGGTCTTGGGCCACCCGCGGAGATTTCGCCGAGGCTGTGGCCCTCTTGGGCTTAGGGGAAGGTGACTTGGCCATGTTAGCCTTACGCACAGCCGACCATTTGCGCCAAATTGCAGCCCTAAAAGGCCAACCGGAATTAAGCACCAGAGCCCGGGAAGCCATTTCTCGCCTGCTAAAAGAGCCAATCAGCTCACCTTTATAAGCATTCTGCTTTAAAATTACAAAAATTTCGTCTTTATAAAAAATCCCGTAAGCAAACTATCTTGCTAAAAGTTACTAATCATATAGCTTTAGAGTCTTTTCCATATTTTCTTAATTTTTTGTCGTAAATTGACTTGATTTAAATATAACATGTTAGGTATAATTTTAATTTAGGGTTGTAACAAATTCAAAAAGACTTACTGTTTTATTTTGCTAAGGTTAAGCGATTGGCCAGGTTGAGCAGAAAATTTACCTATTGATTTATTTCTCTTGCCTTGCACACAAATCACGCACAAACTCAAGCCTTTTAATTTCTCAATATGCAAAAAAATTACAGCGCAACCAACACCACTAACTTTTCCCCTAAAAGCCTCTTGTCTAGGAGACTTTAAGCCAATGAAAACCAACTCCCAATGAAAACCAACTCCCAATGAAAACCAACTCCCAACGCAAACATTCTCAGCACAAACGCAAAAGGGACCTACTGGGTGACCTTGGGGATTATATTGCATCCGGTGGGAGCCTGCAACGCATATCGGCCTATTTGCTTTGCTTAGTCACAATATTTCTAAGCTCAACAGCCCTATTAATAAACAAAATTGAAGGCAACATAGAGCTTTTCGTGGCTCTCTCCTTGGTGTTTCTGCTGGCGGCCACGAGCATTCTTTGGCTATTTTGCAAGAAAGATGTCCATCGAGGGCCTTTATATTTAATTTTACTAGTTTTAGAAACTTTGGGCATTTTTTTACTTATTCAAGGGGGAGCAGCCTCTTGGAGTAGCTTATTTTGGTTCTTGATATTTCCGCCCATGCTCATGTTTTGCTTGGGCTTAACCCAAGGAAGCATTGCTTTTTTAATCTACTTTTTAACAATCATCGCTCTTTTGCTCACCCCCTTGGAACAATATATGGCCGTTCCTCTGCCAGCGGAAATCAAAGTGCGATTTTTAATGTCAATGGTTGGCTCCTTTCTCTTTTCTTGGGGAGCTGAACTTTCTCGCTCTTTGGCCCAAAAGGCTTTGCTCCGCATCATGGACAGGCTTAAGCAAGATTCTTTAACCGACCTTCTCACCGGGCTTGGCAATCGGCGCAGTTTTTATAGCTATTACAACACGGCCTTTCTCAGCTCCTCTGCTTGGAAAGATAACTTTATCATCGCCTTAGGAGATATTGATCGCTTCAAAAACATTAACGACACCTACGGTCACGATGTTGGCGACAAGGTTCTTTTTCACGTGGCCAGTATTTTGCGAAGTCAATGTCGCAAAATAGACAAAGTTTATCGTTGGGGTGGCGAAGAATTTTTATTATTCATGCCCAAAACTCAATCTGAAGCGGCTTTTAATGTTTTAGAACGCATTAGAAAAAAAATTGAAACGACGCCTTATACCAACTCTGATGGGATTTCTATTTCCATTACCATAAGTTTTGGCTATTGCGAAGGTTTGACATCAGGTGATTTGGAAGAACAAATAGCAGCCGCTGACAAAGGGCTCTACAGCGCCAAAAATACAGGCCGGAACAAAGTGGCAATGGCAACAATTCCCCACGAAGAGCAGACAAAAGCATAAATTAGATTGACGTGATTGAAATAGCACGTTAATCTAATTTGTCAGAACATCGTAAACTTTATGGCGACGGAGGAAAACTTTTCAGAACTTGACTGCGAAAATTTAAGCCCTACTGTTTGAGCGTTAGCGAGTTTTAGGGCTTAAATTGCAGGCAAGAGATGAAAAGTTCTTCCGTAGGAGCCGAGAATATTGTAAATTAGATTGACGTGATTGAAATAGTGCTTTACATTTGAGCAGCTTTAATATATTTTAACTTGGTGTGGCCCTGGCTTTTTGCAAAAAAGAAATGCAAAGCAGGGCCTTCCCCCTTAAAACACGAAAAGCCTCAAAATATAGCCTCCTTTTTAAGGAAACGCTAATTGGTGTTTCCTTAAAAAGTTAGCGAAATCATTATTCTTGTCCTTAAAACAAAAATCAAATCATTACAAAATTTAGGAGATTAACATCATGAATTCAGTTCCCATCACCCAAGAAGGTCTGGATTTATTAAAAAAGGAGCTTGATAAACTTTTGAAGGAAGAACGCCCTAAAGTTATTCGAGCCATTGAAGAAGCGCGTGCCCACGGAGACCTTTCGGAAAACGCCGAATACTCCGCCGCCAAAGAGCGCCAAGGCTTCATTGAAGGACGCATCATGGAATTACAGTCTCAAGTTGCGGCCTCTCAAGTTGAAACCATTGACGGGCCTTATAGCCGTTGCGTCTTTGGAGCCACGGTCACCATTGAGCACGCCGATACCGGTGAAGAGAAGACTTACACTTTAGTGGGGCCTTACGAATCAGCTCCGGAACGGAACCGCATTTCCATTGCTACCCCCATTGGCCAAGCTCTCTTGGGACGCGAGGAGGGTGACGAAGTTCACGTTAAAACTCCCAACGGCCTTCAAGAATACTATATAGTTACCATTAGGTAATGCCATTTGAACAGTTAGCGTTGAAAGCACTTCACAAAACACTTTCAACACTAACTGCCAAGAGCCTCTTGCTGCCAATAACTACCTTCACCCAAAGTCTCCTCCCGGGAGAAAAGAGATCTCATTATGAATATAGTCATCGCCGGTTTCGGAGTAACCGGGGCAACAGCAGCTGAAATTGCCCGCAAACAAGACCCCAAAGCGCAAATTACTATTTTCAGTAAGGAAAAAGATCTGTTCTACTACCGCCCAAGGCTCCCGGAGGTAGTGAGTGGTGACGTTGAGCCGGAAAAAATCTACGCCCATCCGCCCCAATGGTATGCTGAACGCAATATCGAATTGCGTATGGGAGAGAGTCTGGCTGAGGTCTATCTCGACGACAAAGTAATTCGCGGTTCCACCGGTAGCCGCCAGTACTACGACCGCCTGCTTTTGGCGATGGGTGCGGAGTCTAACCGTCCATCGCTTCCGGGAAGTGAGCTGGAAGGCATCTTTGCCATTCGTTGTCTCAGAGACGCCTGGGCTTTGAATTTGGCTGCCAACGGCAAAAAGAAGGCCGTTTTGGTTGGGGGAGGCCTTTTGGGTTTGGAACTGGGAGCGGCCCTAGCCAGCCACGGCATTGAAGTGACTGTTTTAGAAAGGGGCGACCGCCTTCTGCCGCGCCAAACAACCCCCAAAAGCGCCGAAATTTTAATCAGTCAGTTGACCCCAAAAGGGCTTAAATTTGAGCTGGGCATGGAAGTCGGGCGCTTTGAAGGCACCCGCGAAGTGGAAACCGTTCTGCTCAAAGACGGGCGCGAACTTCCTGCTGATTTAGTGCTCATCTCAGCCGGCATTACACCCAATGTCAATTTGGCCCTCAGCTTGGGGATAGAAACCGACCGTGCTATTTTAGTAAACGAATTTATGGAAACAAGCCAAAAAGACATCTTCGCCGCCGGAGATTGCGCCCAATTCCCTGAGGCCATGGGCGGCTTGTGGACAACCTCCCGGGAGCAAGCGTTAGTGGCCGGCCATAACTTAGCGGCCCGGAAAGCTGAAGAACGTAAAGCCTATGTTCCTGCCCCCCCAAATTGCACACTGAAAGTGGCCGGCATTGATTTAGTCACCGCCGGAAACTTAGACCCGGAAGAAAAATTACAATCCATCGAAGCTTCAGAAGGGCAACAATATCGTAAGATTATCCTCGATGCTGAAAGCCGTCTGGTGGGCTATACAATAGTGGGCACAACTAAAGGCAGCCGTGAGCTGAAAGCAGCTTTGGCGGCCAAAAAAGAAATTAGCCAAACAAGCCAAAACGGCCTTAAGGCTTTGGATTTTGACTTTAGCCAAATTTCTAATTAGTCGATGCTGAAAAACTCCCATTTGGGCGTTTTTCAGCGAGGCACGCTGGCTTTTGCACCCCTTTTGCGTTCGCAAAAGGCCGCCGGAAGTGAATTCCGGCTGGTGCTTCGCCTGCGGGGCGCCTGCCAAGCGGCAGTCGCCTTAGCCGCCGCTACCAGCATTTTCACGAGAAAAATATACCGGGTTTTGCTAAAAAGGGCGTAATTCCCTTGCATATTTTCCCCTTGATTTTTTGCTGTTTAATCAATTATTGCTAGCTGTTACTGCTTTTTTCAGCGGCGACTAATTAGCGTTTCCTTAAATTGCAAGTAAGTGATGAAAAGTTGCGCCAACATAGCCTAGAAAATTATAAATTAGATTTCCGTGCCCCCGGCTACGTCAATCTAATTTGATAGAACATCATGAACTTAGCGGCGACGTAGGAGAACTTTTCAGGAATTGAAGCCATAAGCCCTACTGTTTGAGCGTTAGCGAGTTGTAGGGCTTAAGGGCTCAATTACAGAAAAGTTACTCCGTAGGAGCCTGGAAAATGATAAATTAGATTTCCCCGGCTCCGACTTTTTCACTGTTGACAAAAAATATAAATCGTAATATATTTAAAAAATCAGGTGGCATAAGGCAACCTGTTTTAAAATTCTAGGAAATTTCAAAATTATGAACCACTCTGTCTCTTATCGATTTAAAGGCTTTTATTTTACTTCTGCCATATTGAAAGAAGAGTGATTCTTACTACCTAATAACAGCCCTTTTAAAAGCTTCGTAGTAAAATTGCTACGAAGCTTTTTTTTTTCAAGTGAGGAATTTATGATTATCACCTTGCGCTCTGGCGCTACTTTACACGAACGCGGTCGTCTCATTGAATGGCTGGAGCATCAAGGATTAACTGTCCACCTTGTTGAAAACGGAGGCAAATGCACCTTAGGGCTCATCGGCGACACCCACGCGCTGGACGAAAATGTGCTCCATCTTTTAGACAGCGTGGAATCTGTTAAACACGTAAATGAGCCCTATAAAAATGTCAACCGCAAATTCCACCAACACGACACCATCGTTGATATTGCCGGAGTAAAAATTGGCGGCGGGCATTTTTGCGTTATGGCCGGCCCCTGCTCGGTTGAATCAGAGGAACAAATTGTCACAGTAGCCAAACAAGTAAAAGAGGCCGGAGCCAACCTTTTACGTGGGGGGGCCTTCAAACCCCGCACCTCACCCTATGATTTTCAGGGAATGCAGGCCGATGGCCTTAAGCTTTTGCAAAAGGCCAAAGCCGAAACGGGCTTGCCCATTGTCACGGAAATCATGAGCTTGGAGCATTTACCCCTCTTTGCCGATGTCGATCTCATTCAGGTTGGAGCTCGTAATATGCAGAACTTCGAGCTTCTAAAAGCCTTGGGTAAAGTTGACAAACCCATTTTACTCAAGCGAGGCTTGGCAGCCACCATCAAAGAATGGCTCATGAGTGCCGAATATATCATTGCCGGGGGGAATAAAAACATCATCCTCTGTGAACGCGGCATCCGCACCTTTGAGACGCAAACCAGAAACACCCTCGATTTGGCGGCCATTCCCCTTTTGCACCAATTGACCCATCTGCCGGTTATTGTTGACCCCAGCCACGCCACCGGCATAGCCACCTTAGTCCATCCCTTATCTTTAGCGGCCGTAGCCGCCGGAAGTGACGGCTTAATGATCGAAGTGCATAACGACCCGGCTAAAGCCCTCTGCGACGGGCCTCAATCTCTCAAGCCCGAAGATTTTGCCACCACCATGGAAAAAGTCATGCACCTGCGCAAAGCTTTGGTGGGCTAATGGAAACAGTCAAGGTTCGCACCCAAAAGCCTTACGAGGTCACCATTGCCCCCGGGCTCTTGACCCACCTGGGAGAATTTTTAAAAACTCACGCCAAAGGGGACATGGCGGTTGTCATAAGCGACAGTAACGTCTTTCCTCATTATGGCCAAATTTGCCAAAAGCTTTTAACCGACGCCGGTTTCAAGGTGAGCTTCTTTGTTTTGCCGGCCGGAGAAGAGGCCAAATCACTGACCCATTACGGGGCTTTGTTGGAATTTTTAAGCGCTGAAAAAGTCAGCCGGGCCGACTCTCTAATTGCTTTAGGCGGCGGGGTGGTGGGAGACATCACAGGCTTTGTGGCCGCAACTTACCTGCGCGGAGTGGCTTTCGGTCAAGTGCCTACCAGCTTATTGGCAGCTGTAGATTCTTCGGTGGGGGGCAAAACAGCCCTCAACTTGGCCGGGGGGAAAAACTTGGTGGGAGCCTTTTACCAACCTTCATTTGTCCTTTGCGACCCCGAACTTCTGGCCACTTTGCCCCTTTTGAATTTCCAGGACGGTTTAGCTGAAATCATCAAATACGGCGTTATTATGAAGCGAGATTTCTATGACGGCTTAGCCGCCGAAGATTTCAGCGGCCAAAGTTTGCTGAAAAATGCCGCTTACTGGGCGGAGATCATTGCCACTTGCGTCCGCTGTAAAGAAGAGCTTGTCGCCCAAGATGAATATGACCAAGGTAGCCGCCAGCTCTTAAATTTCGGCCACACCTTGGGGCACGCCATTGAAATTCTGAGTGATTACAGTATTTCCCATGGTTTAGCCGTGGCCATGGGCATGGCTCAAATGGCTAAAATCTCAGCTCGGCAAGGTTGGTGTTCTTCAGCGGACTATCACCATTTGCGAAATTTTTTGCAGCAGGCCGGTTTTGAATTGACCATCCCTTACGCTGCCAACGAACTATTTGAAGCAGTTTTGCAAGATAAAAAACGGGAAAGTAGCACCATCACACTAGTGACTTTGGCCTCTTTGGGCCAATGTGTTTTGACTAAAATTCCCCTCGCTCAATTTAATTATATGCTGATTTATTCTGTGGCAGAATAAATCAGCAAGACACGCCGCCTTTCATGAGCCCTTACGGGACGGAAAACCAAAGGTTTTCCTCTCATTTCGGCGCGGCAAAGTAGGCAATCTTGCCTACTTTGCAAGGAAACGCTAATAAATCAGCGTTTCCTTAAAGAACTACTTACGGAGTCACAATCATGCCAATAAGCGTTCACGGCCAAAACCTTTCCGGCACTGTTGCTGCCGTGGCTTCTAAATCAGTGGCCCACCGCCTTTTGATTTGCGCAAGCCTCAGCCAAACCCCCAGCACCATTGACTGCCCCGAGGTGTCCGACGACATCGAGGCCACGGTCAATTGCCTTAGGGCCCTGGGAGCTCGCATTGAGCGATTGGGCCAAAGCTATGAAGTTACGCCAATTTCAATGGCGGCCCTAAGCGGAACCTTTGACCCCACCGGAGCCATCACAGCATCTTTGGGCTATGGCCCTTTGCTCCCGGCCTGTGAGAGTGGCTCCACTTTGCGCTTTCTCCTCCCGGTGGTGGCAGCTTTAGGGCGGCTTGCTACTTTCACCTTAGCCGGACGCTTGCCCCAGCGCCCTCTTTCCCCACTATATGAGGAACTCGTTGAACACGGAGCCGAACTCTCCCCGGCCGGTCGCCCTGTTTTAGCTATCGCCGGCCCTTTGCGTCCGGGAGTCTTTACCTTGCCGGGGGATATATCCTCCCAATACATTAGCGGCCTCCTCTTTGCCTTACCCCTTTTGGCCGGGCCAAGTGAAATCCACTTGGAAGGCCCTTTGGAATCTGTGCAATATGTTGAGATGACTTTGGCCGCCTTAAGTCAATATGGCATAAGCATCGAAAAATGCGGCTCTAACTTTATTGTGCTAGCCCCGCAAAAATACGAAGCTCCAGCTCAAGTGGCGGTGGAGGGCGATTGGTCAGGGGCGGCCTTTTGGCTCTGCGCCGGAACCTTATCGACTAAAGGTGTGGAAATTACCAACTTGAACCTTGATTCTCTCCAAGGTGATAAGGCGATTTTGGAATTGCTCAAAGGCTTTGGAGCTCAAGTGGAAAGACGAGGAGACAATATTTTAGTGCGGCGCGAAAAAGCCCTGGTTGCCATTGAAATCGACGCCCAACACATTCCCGATTTAGTGCCCATTTTAGCAGTTGTGGCAAGCGTTGCCAGAGGTGTTACCAAAATCTATAACGCCAAACGCCTGCGCCTTAAAGAGAGCGACCGCTTGACCGCCACCAAAAACACCCTCGCCGCCTTGGGCGCCAAAATTGAAACGACCGACGATGGCCTCATTATCGAAGGGGTGGAAGAACTCAAAGGAGGCCATGTCACTGCCCACGGCGACCACCGCATGGCGATGATGGCCGCCATTGCCTCAACTGTTTCCCAAAGCCCCGTAGTCATCGATACCCCGGAAGTCGTGGCCAAATCTTACCCCGCTTTTTTCGCTGACTTTCAGAGCTTGGGCGGAAAATGTTTTGGGTAATCAGCTTAATAAACTTAACGCTTTTACAATTTGATAAAAAGTATTATTATAGATAAAAGAACATGGAGACAAAATGGACTTAAATAGCTTACGAAATCGCATTGATAATATAGACGCTCAAATCTTAGATCTTATGCGTCAACGCCTCACTGTGGTTGATGAAGTGACAAACTACAAAAAGGAAAACCAAATTCCCACCTATGATGCCATTCGAGAACGGGAAAAAATTAATACCTTAGCTGATATTTGTGAAATCGATATGCGCTCTTACGCCCGCTCTCTTTACGGCTTACTTTTTGACATCAGTAAAGATTATCAATTGAAAAAGCAAGGTGGGAAATCGGGAACATTGGCACTGATCCAAAAGGCCATCAGCCAAACTCCCAACCTTTTTCCACCGGAGGCCAACGTCATTTGCCAAGGCACCTGGGGAGCTTACGGCCAAGAAGCTTGCGATGCTCTTTTTAGCCAACCGAAAATCATGTTCGCAAAAACCTTTGAAGGAGTTTTCTCGGCCATTGACAACGGGTTGGGCCAATACGGCTTAGTGCCTTTGGAAAACAGCACCGCCGGTTCGGTGAACCAAGTTTACGAGTTGATGGATCGCTATAACTTCCATATTGTGCGTGCTGTGCGCCTGAAAATCGACCACCACTTACTAGCGCCCAAAGCAGTGAGCAAAAAAGATATTAAAGAAATTGTCTCCCACGAACAGGCCCTGGCCCAGTGCGAAAAATATCTCAAGCAATTCCCAAATGTTAAAATAACTATTTGCGAAAACACGGCCGCTGCCGCCGCCATGGTGGCCGAGGCCAACAGAGACGACTTAGCTGCGCTCGCCTCAGCTGCTTGCGCTGATTTTTACGAGCTAAACATCCTTGAAAGCTCTGTTCAAGATTCTGATAATAACTACACCCGTTTTATCTGTATCGCCAAAAATATTGAAATTTATCCAGGTGCCGATATAACTAGCTTGATGTTAAAAATTTCTCACAAACCGGGAGCACTATATAAAATACTCTCTCGTTTCTTTACCTTAAACGTCAACTTAATCAAG
The DNA here is from genome assembly GCA_964368195.1 of uncultured Thermodesulfobacteriota bacterium. GTDB lineage: Bacteria > Desulfobacterota > Desulfarculia > Adiutricales > Adiutricaceae > Adiutrix. Next base: position 25,529 of record CAYJAF010000019.1, on the reverse strand, counting down.
TTGGAAAGCCGCCCCATTCCCGGCCGTGATTTTGAATTCAGATTTTATTTTGACCTAGACATCTCCGTCTATAGCGAATCTTTTTTGCAATTGATGAGCGAATTGGAAAGTATCAGCGAAGATTTTCGCTATCTTGGCAGTTACAGCGAGACAAACTAATGCCTCTAACTACTCCCATCTTTGGTTTTATTGGGCGCCCAAAGCCCCTTTGGGCGCATATTCAGCGTGCCTGGGGAGTTTTTGACTACTCTTTGGAAGAATTTGTTCCGGCTGATTTGCCCCGCTTGTGGCAGGAGAAAAACTATGTCATTTTTAATGTTGCGTCAGAATATCAATGCAGCATAGTATCCCACTGCCATTCTTTAGGTAAGTGCGCCCAAGGGGCGGGGCGAGTTGACACCTTAATCCGCCAAGAAGATGGCTGGCACGGCCTTTACACACTAAAGGCCGCCTGGGACGAGCTTTGGCACCAAGCACCTTTTTCTTTGACAGGCAGAAAAATACTGGTGGTTGGTTCCACACCGCCGTCACCCGGGTTAAAGGAATCTTTTGAAGCCCAAAAACCCAAAAACCTTATTTATGCCACCGGTGGATTTACCGCCGGCAACTTGCGCCAATATCACGATTCGGAAATCATAATTCGCACCCCTTCGATGGAATCTATGGCGGAAAAAAGTGTCTCTTTTAAAAACTTTCCGGCACTTATCGGCTTGGCAGATTTACGCGCCTACCCTTTACGCTCTCTGCCGATTTTGAAAGCTGAAAAACAGGGCTATCCAGTCCAAACCGGCTTATTTGCTCGGGTGACTCAAATAGGCTTGGCCCTTCAAGCAAAGCACAAAGAAGAAGGCTCGCAGCTGGATTTTTTAGGTAAAAGCAAAGATGTTACAGAAAATCTATCGAAATCACTAACTAATATTGTGCTCATTGGTATGCCCGGAGTCGGCAAAAGCACTTTGGGCCGACGCCTGGCCTTGATGCTTAAACGCCCCCTTGTAGATTTAGATGAAGTTATCACCCGCCGTTACGGCCGCACGCCAGCTGAGATCATCTGCCAAGATGGCGAGCCTGCCTTCCGACGCCTTGAACACGAATTGGTGGCGGACTATGGGGGAAAATCTGGCTTGGTGTTGGCCACCGGCGGCGGAGCGGTAACCGTTGAGGCCAACTTGCTCCCCCTGGCTCAGCAAGGTCACTTAATTTGGCTGCAAAGGCCTTTAGCAGAATTAGCTACCAAAGGGCGGCCCCTTTCTCAAGACGGCCTGGAATCTCTTTGGGAGGCTCGTAAAGATTTATATGCCGCCTTTGCCGACCGCACATTACAGCTGACAGATGACAGTGCCAGTATAATTTACAATGATTTTAAGCCATCTACAAATTTAGTCGCCGCTGAAAAACATAATAACAGCTAACAATAATTGATGAAATTGTGAGAAATCAAGTGAAATTACTCGTCATTAACGGCCCCAACTTGAACCTTTTGGGCTTAAGAGAGCCGGCCATCTATGGCTCTGCCACTTATGCCGAATTAGTGGAACTGCTCCAAAACAAAGCAGCTAAAGCTGAAATACTATTACAGATATACCAATCCAACCACGAAGGGGCTATTATTGATACCATTCAAGCAGCTTACGGGCAAATAGATGGTCTCATCATAAATCCAGCCGCCTATACCCACACCAGCATTGCCATTTCTGATGCCCTAAAAGCCGTGGCCATTCCCACGGTGGAAGTTCACCTCTCCGATATTAGCAAACGGGAAAGCTACCGGCAACATTCTTATATTACCGAAACGGCCCTGACTACCATTTGTGGTTACGGCTTCCAAGGCTATATTATGGCCATTGACTTTCTGTTAAAATATTTAGTTGCCGCTGAAAAATGCAATAATAGCTAGTATAGTATTTTAAGTTGACATTACTAATGTCAATTTAAGGACACGCTGATTTATTCTGCCTTGCAGAATAAATCAGCGTTTACCTAAAGCCTTTTCCAACACAACTTCCCAGTTGAAACCATCCCAAGCTACCTACCACATTAGCAAAATTGTCAGAATGTAAACCATATTAACATTCACTAAATCACAAATAACATGAATTAACACAAAATAAACTAATAATAAGGCTAGACAAACACGCTCAATTTTAATAAAATTATGTTTCGTAACCGCAAAACTATGTCTTGCGGGCAAATTCTCCTCATCCAGCCCGGTGCACCTTGAATTGCTTTTCATTTAGCACCTAAAAACCAGACTACCAACCAAGAAATGTGGGGCTTATGAAAGAAAAAAATGCGAACATAGAAATCATCCGGAAAATTAACACCGCCTCAGTTTTAAATGAATTACGCAAAGCCGAAGAATTTTTAAGCCGCCCCAAAGTGGCCGATCGCCTGGGCTTAAGCAAAGTAACCATTTCTAACATCATGCGCGAACTCGACGAGCGCGGGTTCACAACAGCTGTTGGACTTGGCTATGCCGGAACTTGCGGCGGACGAAAACCGGTTTTAGTTGGGCTGGATCAAAATCGCAAACGCGTTATGGCCGCCTGCACTGATGCCGCAAACCTGGAGCTATTGCTAAGCGACATCACCGGCCAAGAGCTTAAACGCCTAAGAAGCCTAAAGGCCGAAAACAACTTGGCTGAGCTTTTGGTCGAAATGGCAACCGAGGCACTTTCCAGCACTCAAACTGAAATTGAAAACGTTTTGGGCTTGGTGCTAACCGGCAATTTTGCCAACAGCACTATTGAAAGCACACCAACTTTTGCCTCTCATTTAAGCAAACGGTTAAATTTACAAGTGGAACTTGTCCCCCTTTGCCACTGCTGCGCCTTTGGGGAGAATTGGTTCTATGGGTGTGATAACAGCTTTTTCTACTTCGACCTGGGGCTGGAGCTGGAAACCTTAGCTGTCAAATGTGGCCAGCCGCAAGCGGCCTTGGGACAAATTGCCGCCTGCTGTCAAAGCCCGCCTGCGCACGGCTATTCTTGGCCTGAAATTTCAAATCTTGGCGAAATATTAAGTGGGCAGAACCTCCTTTGCCACGCATCTTTAGCCCTGGGGAAACCGGTGGATTACATGATGTTGCTAGAATTGGCTGAAGCCAAAGACGCACGCCTCTGGCCATTGTGCCAACAATACGCCAACAATCTGGCCTGGGCCATAAGCCTAGTCACCAACATGCTTGACTTGCCGCAAATCATCTTTGGAGGCCCCTTCAGCAAGCTATGGCCCACCATCAGCGAGCTATGCCTCCAAAACCTGGAGCTTTACACATCCCCTGAAACTCAAGTAGAAATCAGACTTTTACCTAAAGACCTGGCCAATGGACTTTCCGGAGCCTTGGCGTGGGGGCTGGACACTTGGGTTTACCAAACCAACTTACTCCCTCTACAAAACAAAGAGGCCAGAGCTGGAATCAAAAACAGCTCTAAACACACTTCTCCCTTCATTTCAACACTTGAAAAAGAGATAGATCTTCTTTTTTAAGCGGAACGCATACCTGCCGAGCAGCAGCTACTTGAAATGTTTTTCAAGTAGCTGTTTTTTTGCTGCCGGAGCCAGCTCGCAGCCCTCGCCGACAACAACCAGAAAACCTCAAATTAAAACCAATTCAACTTCAACAAATATATCCTTAACCATAGCTAGCCACACATAAACAATGCAATCAAAAACAACTTGACACAAAGACAGGTTTTGAACTACACTTAACAAACATAGAAACCAAATACCTAATACATACTAGGCAATTTAAATCATAAAAGCACTTCAACCTAAACTTAAGCTATCTTTTTTCGTAAATTTTATGGGTTTTACTTATGGAAAACAACAACACGCACCAAGCCTTTAGCCGACTCGATTTTATTGGCCTGGCTCACGAAGAAAACTTGACTGAAGTAGCCTACCGCCTACAAGGCGCCACCTTGCTTTTAAACGCCATTGCCGAACAAGATGATTTAGGCCCGGAAGGCTATGCTCTTTTTTCAGTTCTAGAAACAGTTTTAATTGATTTGAATCGGCGGGTTGAGATTTTGATTTTAGCGGAGGTCGATTAAATATAGATTTTATGTAAATTTAAAAATAAAAAACTTTACATTGCTAAATAAAATAAGTATAAGGTAATCATTCGCAAGGGAAATATAATCCCTCGAACAGTTACCTTACGTTTTTATTTAGGAGACGTTTAAAATGCCTAGAAAAACAAGCAGCAACGGCGCAAACGAACTTCGAGACTTGGCTAAAAGCCACGCTCCGGCGGCTTTTCAAAAAATGCTGGAACATTTAGATTCGCAAAATGAACGCCTTTCTTTTGCCGCCGCCCAAGACATCTTAAACCGTGCTTACGGCAAAGCCGAAAGCGTAAAAGACGACAATATGGCCACCCCGACAATCATTGTTGTGCGAGATGACCGAAACGAAATCCTCAAAAACACCACCCCTAAAGCACCTAAAAATTCTAGCCCCAGACGGCGACCTGCAATCAAAATGCAAGAAGTAAACCCCACCACCCCAGCGGTTAATTGAAATGGTCGCAAAAAAATGGCCATCAGATGCCCGCATCCTTTATTTTGACTACCAAGCTCGTCCTTGGCAGGCAGAAGTTTTAAAGGCATTGGAAGAGCGTCGCTTGGCCATTGTGGTGGCCCATCGGCGAGCCGGGAAAACCGAGCTCATGATTTTGCGCCTTCTTTTGGCGGCCATGACCTTAGAGCGCGAGCATCCCGCCCCGACTTTTGCTTACGTCGCCCCGTTTTTGAAGCAGGCCAAAGCCGTCGCTTGGGAGCGTCTGAAATACTATTGCCGCCCTTTGCCCGACCTTCAGATAAGTGAAAGCGAGCTCACCGTCACCCTTTGGAACGGAGCCACCATCAGCCTTTTTGGAGCTGACCACCCCGATCGTCTGCGCGGCCTTGGTTTTGATGGCACAGTCTTAGACGAGGTGGCCCAAATGCGGCCCGAGACTTGGCCGGCGGTTATTCGCCCGGCACTGGCTGACCGCAGCGGCTGGGCGGCCTTCATCGGCACTCCAAAAGGTCTTAATATCTTTTATGATTTATATAGAACAGCTTTGGAGACCCCCCACCTTTGGTATGCCGGGCACTTCCCGGCCGACCAAACAGGAGTCATTCCGCCAGCAGAACTTGCTCAATTACAAATAGAAATGGGCGAAGCTCATTATCGCCGAGAATTTTTAGGCGATTTCACTGCTGATCAAAGTAACAATTTCATTGATTACCAAGCTTGGGCCGAGGCCTCTTGTCGCCAAAAACCTCCGGTCAACCAAGCTCCTTTAGTATTTGGAGTCGACGTCGCCCGTTTTGGTGCCGACCGCACCGTGTTAGTAGAACGTCGCGGCTTGGTGCTGGAAAAAATTGCGACCTGGCAAGGCCGCGACCTGATGAGCACAGCGGCCGAAGTGGCAACAGCCATCAACAGTCGCCGCCCCACTTCCACTTTCGTCGATGCCGTAGGCTTGGGCGCCGGAGTCGTCGACCGCCTGCGTCAGCTGGGGCACAAAGTTTTAGCTGTCAATTCCGGGGCCAAAGCCGCTCGCCCTAATCAGTTTGCCAATTTAAAAGCTGAGATGTGGTCAAAAATGCGTGATTGGCTTCTTGAAGGGGCCGTGATTCCCAACAACGGGGAGTTACGCACTGATTTATTAGCTCCCAATTATGAGTTTGATGCCCAAGGGCGCTTGAAGATCGAAAGCAAAGACGAGCTCAGAGCCCGAGGCCAAAATTCAACCGATTGCGCCGACGCCCTTGCCCTCACATTTGCCTTTCCGGTGGCCAGCTCGAGCTTACGACAAGGCCGCAAACACTTTGCCGAAATGGATTGACAATCCCCCCTAACTAGGAGATCAAAATGCCCGAATCTTGCGAAATTAAACTCTATTGGCAATTGACCGAAGAAGAACTCGCTGAAGTTTATAAAATCGCCGAAGCCGAAAAACTCTTGGATTTGGTGGCTTTTGATGCGGCCATAAACAAACAGATGTTTTTACTCTTTGCCGGGCAAGTGGAGGTCTTCGGCCTTGTGCTGCACCTAACTGACAATGCCCCGAAAGGAAAACCTGTGGGATTTTTCTACCTCACAGCTTTCGAAGGCGCCACAGCCCGTCTCCATTTTTGCGCCTTTAAAGCCGGCCGAGACCACCGCCACCGTCTGGGCAAAATCGCTCTGGATTGGTGCTTTGCTACTTTCGAATTTCAGAGCTTGGTGGGAGTTATCCCGGCCTATAATCTCGGAGCCCGTCAATACGCCCTTGAAATGGGCGGCGAATTCCGAGGACTTATCCCGGGAGCGTGCTGGATCAAACGACTTAAACGAGCAGTTGCCGGAGCTCAATTTTTATTTCTACCGTCAAAAAAAACAGCTGCAAAGGCGGCATAATATTTTTAATAGCAATTTAATCTAGGGAAACACTGATTAATTAGCATTTCCCAAAATCACTGTAAACATCTAAAATTATAAGGAGTTTATTATGGGAGGACTATTTAGCTCACCAAAAGTCGACAATTCAGCCTTACAAATAGCCCAAGAAAATCAAGCCAAAGCAGCCGCCGAAGCCGCCGAAGCCGAGGCCAAAAAAAAAGCTCTGGACGAAGCCAACGAACGCCGCGAAGCCCACGTGGTTGCCTCCGGCCGCCAGAGCACCATTTTAGCCGGTGAAGTGAAAGATGAGGGTAACAATCTTTTAGGTTCTTAATGTTTTTTTGTTTTTTATTGGGGGGAGCTTTTTAAAAAAAGCTCCCCCCAAACCCCCCGCAAAAATTTTTACGAGGTGGAGGCTCTGAGAGATGTTGCTAGTTTCACTAAGTTGCAGCTTTTTATGAATTAACGTTCAGAGAGCGGCGGAGGAAACATTTTCAAAAATCAGCTCCCAACCGAGCGGTTACAAAAGTTCAAGAGTTTACGTTCAAAGGGCGACGGAGGAGAACGTTTCAGAAATTGCACCGCCAAAATTTAAGACCACTGTTTGAGCGACAGCGAGTTGTGGTCTTAAATTGCGGTCAATTTCAGAAATGTTCTCCGTAGGAGCCCGGAGCTAACGCATTTAATTAACGCCCCTTCGGCCCGCACTTTTTTTGCGGTAACATCCAAAATCAAATTCACTAATCATCTTTAATTACAACAGCTTATCTTACAAGAAAATTTCATACCAAAGGGGTAAAAATTCCCATGAGATTCAACCACCTTATAAATCGTTTTAATTTTGGCGAAGTCTCACCTTTGCTGGTAGCCCGCACTGATTTAGTCAAATATCAATCGGGATGCCGCACCTTGGAAAACTTTATCCCACTTCTCCAAGGGCCGGTGCGCCGCCGCGGCGGCACTCGTTTTGTGGCCAAAAGTGGCAACCACACTAACCCGGTGTTACTTTTGGAATTTGCCTTTTCCGAGACCACCAGCTACATCATCGAAGCCGGTAACAACTACTTACGCTTTTTTCACCAAGGAAGCCCGGTATTGGCAAGTAATGGTGCGCCCTACCAAATTGCAAGCCCTTGGGCTCAGAGCGATCTTTTTTTGGCCGATGGCCTCCCGGCTTTGAAATATGTTCAAAGTGGTGACGTCATGTATATCGTCTGCCCCGGGAAAGCACCTCAGAAGCTTTCTCGCCACGGTCACCAAGATTGGCGCATTACAACTCTAGGTGGTTGGACAAGCGGCAAAGCCCGACCTAACGCCACGGCTATCGCCCTTTTCCGAGAACGGCTTTGCCTGGCCAGCGGTCAAACCATTTACATGAGCCAAAGCGGCGCCTTTGAAAACTTCACCTTGACCGAAAATCAAACCGATTCCAACGGCGACATCATTGTGCCCATTGCCGCGGACGACCCCATTGAAATTAATGTCTACTCTGAGCAAATGGATGAAATCGAGTGGTTGTGCCCGGGGCGTAACCTCCTTGTGGGCACAGCCGGTGGAGAGTTCGTTATTGAAGAAACGACGACAATTGATCCACTTGGCCCGGAGAATGTGAAAGTCTCGCCGGAGACAGCCTTCGGCTCTTCACCTCTTCAGGCCTTGCGCATCGGTTCGGTGGTGCTATTCGTTCAACGGGCAGGGCGTAAACTTCGTGAGTTTGCCTACGATTACAGCGGTGATCGCTACGCAGCCATGGACATCACCGTGGCGGCGGAACACTTGACTAAAGGCGGCTTAAATGCGCTGGCCTGGCAATCTGAACCCGTGGAGACCTTGTGGGCCACTCGCCCCACTGGCGAGCTTTTGGGCTTCACTTACTCTCGCGAGCAAGATATGCACGCCTGGCATCGCCACCTTTTAGGAGGAAGCGGCCACGTCTCTCATCTGGCCGTTATTCCGGCACGCCACGGGGGCCGCGATGAGCTTTGGCTTTCGGTGCGGAGGGTAGTCAACGGGCAAACAGTTTACTATCTGGAGACCATGGAGCCCGGCCTGGAAGACGGCCAAGCTCTGGCCGAAGCATTTTTCCTCGATGCCGGGGTAACTGTCAGAGGCAACCAGCTGACAGAAGTCAGCGGCCTTGGGCACCTTGAGGGCTGCGAGGTGGCGATTTTGGCCGATGGTGGCATTCAGCCGCGCCGAGTGGTGGCTGGCGGCAAGGTTACGCTTCAATCTCCGGCCAATACAATTCATGTGGGGCTCCCCTATGATTCCACTTTGACGACTCTGAATCTCCACGCCGAAGCTCGCGACGGCAGCATTCAGGGGCGCACTAAACGCTTTACGAAAGTCCGCTTGCGGCTGGTGGAATCAGCAGGGGGAGCGGCCGGGCCGCCAGATAATTTAACGCCCCTGGAGTACAGACGCAGTTTGGACGAAACCGACCAGGCCCTCTCTCTTTTCAGTGGCGACCGCCTTATTAATTGGAATGGCGCCTACGAAACTGACGGAAGTCTGACTGTGGTGCAAAATTTCCCCTTGCCCTTTACTTTGGCGGCTATTATCCCGGAAGTTATCGTCACTGAAGTCTAGGAAACGCTAACCCAATTCAACAGAACGCCATGAACTTTGCGGCGACGTAGGAGAACTTTGCAGAAATTGACTGTAAATTTTTGCCCCGCTTGTGAGTGATAGCGAACTTTAGGGGCAAAAATACAGGCAATTACGGAAAAGTTACTCCGTAGGAGCCCGGGACACTAATAAATTAGATTGATATGTCACATTAAAAAACGTTAATCAATATCTTAAACCCTTAAAAACAGGAGACAAAATGCTCACAGCAGATAAAATACTCACCCGCTTCCAAGCCTTGGAAGAAAAGCGGAGCCACTGGGAAGGGGCCTGGCAACAGTGCGCCGATTTCCTTCTGCCCCGCTTGGGTAAAGACAACCGTAGCTCTAACCAGATTTTCGACAGCACAGCTCCCGTGGCTTTGGGCCATTTTGCCGCGGCCCTTGAGAGCTTCCTTTCGCCGCGGGCCGAAAAATGGCACACTTTAACAGCTCCGGGCAAAGCCGCCAAAGATGACCCGGCGGCCTTGGCCTGGCTGGAAAATTTGCGCGATCTACTCTTCACTCTGCGCTATGCCCCGGAGGCCAACTTTGCCGACCAAATCATGGAAGCTTACATATCTTTAGGGCTTTACGGCACAGCTGTTATTTATGTTGAGGAAGATTTAGAGCGGGGCTTGCGCTATCGTAACGTGCCAATTCACGAAGTCTATTTAGCCGAAGACAGTGTCGGGCGGGTGGATACTGTATTCCGTTGGTATAAATTGACGGCCCGGCAAGCCTGGCTGGAGTTTGGCCCTAATTTACCGGAAGACATCCAGCAAAAAGCAAACGACCCTCGCCACATGGAAGAAGAGCACGAGTTCATTCACGGCGTATTTCCCCGCCGGGAAATGACCCCCGACCGCACCGACGCTTTGAATTTGCCCATTGCCTCTGTCCATGTGGCCAAAGCGGCCCGCTTAGTTGTGCGGGAGAGCGGCTTTCGGGTGATGCCTTACGCTGTCAGCCGCTTTACCGTCAGTCCCGGGGAAGTTTACGGCCGTTCACCGGCCATGGAAGTGATGGCCGATATTGTTCAGGTCAACGCCATGAAAAAGAGCATCTTGCGAGCGGCAGAGAAAATGGTCAACCCGCCTCTTTTAACGCCGGAAGATGATCTCTTAAGCGCCTTCAGCCTCAAAGCCGGAAGCATAAACTACGGCGGCCTTGACGAACAAGGGCGGCAAAGGGTGGTGCCTCTGCAACTAAACGGCAATCTCCCCATTGGCTTGGAACTCATAGAGCAAGGGCGCAAAGCCATTAACGAGGCTTTTTACGTCAACCTCTTTCAAACTCTATTGGAAAGCCCCCAAAAGACGGCCACCGAAGTTTTAGAACGGGCCGCTGAAAAAGCCCAGCTCCTGGGCCCGGCCGTGGGGCGTCAGCAATCGGAGCTTTTGCGAGTAATTATCACCCGCGAATTGGATATTTTACTCCACGCCGGGGCCCTTACCCAGTTGCCGCCGCCACCGCCGTCTTTAGCGCAAAATTTAAACCGCTTCCAACCAAAATACGAAACGACCTTGAGCCAAGCTCTGGAAAACAAAGAGGGGCAAGCCATTTTAAATGCCTTGGTGGCCTTGGGGCAGGTGGCCTCTTTTGAGCCGAAAGTGGCCGGGCTTATTGACGGCGTGGCTGCCGGTCGAAACTTATGGCGCAGTTTTGGGGCCCCGGCTGAGCTCTTACGCCAAGGGGAGCCGCAAATCCCCTTAAGCTTAAGTACCGGCGGAAAAGCGGCCCAAGGTGCGGCGGCTTCCGGGCAAAACGAGGCTGAAAGCGGTGGTTTTCTTACGAAAATACAAAGTTATTTAAGCGCGCTCTTAAGTGATGAAGAGAGCCTTTCTACCTTACGGGAAGCTATCTCGGAAGTTTTGGCGGCCAACCCCGAATCTATGGCCGGTGATTCTCCATTGAAATTGGGGGGAGAACTCTTCCAAAAGTTTGCCCTTGGCCAAATGCGCCCTGAAGATTTCCTCGGCCCGAGGCTAAAGTAGTCATCGCTACTTAGATAGTGTTCTCTTTTAGCCCTGCCAACTTCTGACCAAGGACGAAGCCTAACTACTGATTAACCAAGCAGAATACTAGTGCCCCTCTTTTATATTCAGGCTAGCTTCAGAATAAGGGCGAAGCCGGAGACACTTTCAGAAGTTGACCGCAAATTTTACCCCGACTGTGAGCGAAAGCGAACTCTAGGGGTAAAATCAAGGCAACTTATGAAAGTCGTCTCCGGCGAAGCCCCACCACTACAAGGAGATTTTACCATGTTCGATTTATCTTTGCGCCAAAGAAAGCGCAACTCAGCTTACCGCAAACTCTTTTTAACTGAAAACGGAGCCTTGAAGCCCGAGGCAGAAACCGTTCTCAATGACCTTTACGATTTCACCAGGTTTTTTAAAAGTGTCCCCCCCGAGCCCCAGAGCTTAGCTCTGGTGGAAGGCGGCCGCCAAGTTGTGCGCCACATTCTAAAGTGCGCCAAAATGATTGAGCAAGAACAGAAGCGCCAGACAAATGCCGCTGATTTTAAGACTTTTGCCTAAATCCATTCCTCTACCCTTCCCCACCAACCACAAAGGAGGTTCTATGCAAAACCCCAACTCCATGTCTATGGCTCCACTTCCCGGCGCCGATTGGCTCGCCCTTCTGCCGCGTAAGTGGCAAGATTTCTGCCGTCAAAAGGGCTGGCGATCTCCCCTTGAGGCTTTAGAAGCGTATCGAAAGTTAGAGACTACATCATCAAGCCCCTCTCCGGCGCACATGCCTCCGGGTGAATCTCGCCCCGAAAGCCCCGAAGCTTACGCTTTAGAAGAGATTTTAGCCGGGCAAGAAGTTCACCCCGAATTTGCCCGAGCCATGCGCCTGGCCATGCATGAGGCCGGTTTGTCTAACCGTCAGGCCCAAAACTTGACCCGAGCTTGGCAAGAGCAGATTTCCATTTTTAAAAAGGCTGCCCAAATCCGTTGCCAAAGGGAGCGTGAAGATGCGGTGCGTGATTTTTCCCCTCATCGTTTGGAAGCGGCCCGCCGCGGCTTTCGTCACAGCGGTTTAGGGGCGGACATCGCCGAGATTTTAGAGGAGACCTTAGGGCCTGCTTGCGCTGTCGAACTCTTTGCCCGCCTGGGGGCGGCACTGGCCGAAGATCAACTGGCGACTGATTTGCGTCCTTTAGGAACATCAGCTTCCCCCGACACTGCCGAACGGCGGCTGGATCAACTATTGAAAGATTCCACTTTTAGTCAACGCTACCTCGCCGGGGACGAACGAGCTGTGACTGAAATCAGCGAGTTGGCCAAGCGCATTGTGGCCAGCCGCTGAAATTGACTCACCTCTGGCAATAACTTCCACCTTCAACAACACGTCAAGAACTTCGTGGCGACCAAGGAAAACTTTTCAGAACTTGACTGCAAAATTTAAGCCCTATTGTTTGAGCGCTAGCGAGTTTTAGGGCTTAAATTGCAGGCAAGAGATGAAAAGTTATTCCTTGGGAGCCGAGAAAATTGTGAATTAAATTGACGTGCCTTCAACAAAACTTAACCAAAAGGAGATCTTATGGCCAATTCCTACAAAGTTGATGCCCATCACATTGTCCAATTTACTAAAAATGTAGAACATTTAGTGCAACAACAGGGCTCCCGACTTTTGCAAGCCACCACCCAAGGGCACTACCACGGCGACAAAGCCCAGGCGGTTTTGCAATTTGGCGAAGTGGAAATGACGCCCATGAACAGCGGCGACGACCCCGGCCAATGGCAGGGCGACACCGTTTGGAGTGACATCGATCACTACCAACGCTGGGTCTTCCCCAGTGATTTCGTGGTGTCTCTCCCTTTGAGCCGCCCCGACCAAGTGCGCCTCTTCCACAACCCTTGCTCCCCTTACGCCGAAGCCGTAAAAGCCGCCTATTGCCGCAAAGCTGACGATTTAATCATCACCGCGGCCACCGGCACTTCCAAAACAGGGAAATATGACGATTTGAGCGACACCGATTTCCCTGCCGACCAAATTATGGATCACGACGACGAAGGTTTGACCATCAACAAGCTAATCGACGCCAAAGAAAAACTCATTGCCGCCGGTTGCGACCCTTACGAAGAACGTTTCTTTGCCTGCTCTGAACGGCAACTTTCCGATCTCTTAAAGAGCACCGCCGTTCAAAGTGCCGATTACAACTCCGTCAAGGCCTTGGTGCGTGGGGAACTGGACACCTTCATCGGCTTTACTTTCATCTCCACCGAACGCTTGGGCCTAACTCTGGAAGGTGATGCGCCCGCCGACGGTTCATCAAGCACTCCGCCTCAAACTCCCGTCCGCCATTGCCTTGCTTGGGTTAAAAGCGGGCTCCACTTTGGCATCTGGGACGGCTTGGAAGTCAAAACCGACCAACGCCCCGATAAAAACTACACCTGGCAAGTCTACGCCCGCGCCACCGTGGGGGCCACTCGCATTCAAGAAAAGAAAGTCGTGCGAGTTGATTGCATTGAGTAAGCAGATGAAATCAAACATGATTTACAATTTTGCTCAAACCTAACATAGCGTAAGCGAACCACGAGGGGGTAGGTCACCCAAAATATCATGCAATTTTAACTCTGCCTAATGAGCGTAACGAAGGCATTAGCCGGAGTGAAGCGAAGCCGAAGGAGTTAAAATAAAGGATATTTTGGGTGACCTACCCCCTCGCGGTGAGCGGCAACAATAACGAAGAATTTAGACACATCACCCTTGGGAATAAACCATTGATTATTGACTATTTTTACAAAGGAGAAAATCATGGCCGGAAAAATTGAAATTATCAACCGAGCTCTTTCCAAATTGGGCGATATGCGCCTCAGCTCGCTAGACGACGAAAACAAAGCCGCCGCCCTGGCGGCTTCACTCTTTGATCTTGTCTTAGAAGCTGAAATTGCGGCCCACAGCTGGAATTTTGCTAAAACCAGAAGTAGACTCCCGGCTCTGGCCACCAGCCCTTCCTTTGGCTGGTCGTGGCAATATCTCATCCCCACCGATTGCCTGCGGGTGCTCATGGCCGGGCCGTGGCCCGAGGCCGTGCTGAGTAATTACATCAACGGAGAGACTCGCCCCTTTGTCATTGAAGGAGAGCACATTCTCACTAACCACGGCCCGGCCCTTGACTTATTATATTTACGCCGCATCACCGATTACAACTTGTTTCCACCAACTTTCAGCGAAGCACTGGCCGCCAAACTGGCTGTGGAAATGGCCGAATCCTTGACCGGCTCTAACACTAAAAGGGAGTTGGCCTGGAAGGAATACGAACGGGCCATCACCTTGGCCCGCCGCACCAACGCCATTGGCCTTCCGCCGCAGGCAATCACCGACGACACTTGGTTATTGGCACGGCAGTGGGGTAGTTTGTAAAATAATAAAGGAAGCACTGCTTAATTGCCTTTTTGCCCTCTGGCTTTGTCAGATTAACCGTGGGGAAGCCTTGTGTATGTTTATACTACAATGCTTCCCCACGGTTAATCTTCCTCGCCAAAGAACAAAAATTCTAATTAATCAGCACTTCCTTAACGAAACAAATCTAAGTAAACGAAGCGACGTCGGCATCACGTCAAACTAATTTGATAGAACATCATTCACTTTGCGGTGACGTAGGAGAACTTTTCAGAACTTGACTGCGAAAATTTAAGTCCACTGTTTGAGCGTAAGCGAGCCCGGGGACTTAAATTGCAGGCAAGAGATGAAAAGTTACTCCGTAGGAGCCTGAAAAATAATAAATTAAATCAATATCCCCTTAAGCTTGCTCTTCGGCAGCTTTAAATTTGGAATAGTGTTGGTTGACAATGGTGATATAACGGCGGGTTTCAGTGGGCATCCGTCCGCTGTAGCCGTGGCGATCAAAGTTGCCGGGGCCCCAATTATAGGAGGCAAGGGCATTGTTGAGATTGCCGTTGTGGCGGTCGAGCATTTGTTTTAAATAACGAGCTCCACCCCAGACGTTTTCCACCGGGTTAAAGGGATCTTTAACACCTAAATCGCTGGCCGTGCCGGGCATGAGCTGCATCAACCCCTTAGCCCCAGCGTGGGAGACAGCCCGATGGTTAAAGTTAGATTCCGTTTTGATCACGGCTTTAACTAAACTTGCGTCTAAACCCAAAGCTAAAGACACTTTATTGACCAAGCGGTCAAGCTTAGCCATGTCGAAATCTTCGTTTTGGTCGGCGGCCTCATCTTCCAGGCGCTGGGCGGCATTGATGGCAGCAGCAATGCTCTTGGCTGTGGGAGCTTCTGAGGCGGGGGCTTCTGCGGCTAGGGCATCATCATTGACTACGGTATTGGTCACGTTGGCAGCAGCTAAAGTGCTCGGAGTTTGGCTACCGCTGGGGGCGGTGATGGCGATTTGAGCGATGCCCACCTCACCTTCTCCGGCCGAAGGGGCCAAAGCCATAGCCTCAGCTCGAGCGTCCGCCACCGCCTGCCGAGCCATTTTGGCCAAAGAAGCTATTTCTTGAGGTGCTTGGCTCTCTTTTTCAAGCACCACCGGTTTTTCAACTGTTTTCTCTTGGGCCATTTGAGCTTCTAAAGCCGCCCGAGCTTGGGAGCCGGCCGAAACTAAAGCTTGGGCCGCTTGGTTTAAACGACTGCTGTTGTCAGCGCCACTATTAATAGTATTGTCGGCAGTAGAAGAAAAAGCCATTCGATCGGCAATTTCTGCCAAACCGGCGGCCGAAGGCATCTTGAGAGCCATTTCCAAGCTCTCACCTTCACCGGCAGAAGGGGCAGGGTTGGGCTCTTGTTTATTATTTTGCGCATCTTTACGCCAAGAGGCCATTTGCTCCGGGCTAAAAGTTCGGTCTAAAGAGGCCCCGGCACTGCCCAAAAGGTTTTGCGAAGGAGCATCATGTCCCAACTGCCCTAAAACCGAGCCCAAGGCATCGGCTGAAACAAGAGCTTCAAGGTTCATTTGGCTCACCTTTTGACCAGCGCCAGCTAAACCCCCTTGACCTCCGCCCACTAAACTTTGTAACATAGTATTTTGAATACCCAAAGCCTGCATCTGCGCCATTTGTTGGGCCGCCTCCGGCGTTCCCGCCAACCCAAGGGATCCTTGGCTTTGGGCTTGGGCTAAAGCTTGCGAAATAGATTGGTGAAAGGCCAAATTGGGGTTGCCCTGGCCTAAACCGGGAATGGCTAATCCACCTTGACCAAGCCCTTGGCTTTGTCCTCCGCGCCCAAAGTTTTGAGCTAATGGATGACTGGCCAAACCTCCCGGCAGACCGGAAGTCATCATCAATCCTAGTGAGTTAGTGTCCATCATGGCTGTTCCCCTTTCTGTTCGGGCGGAAGGCAAAATTCCGACTGCCCATGTGTATAAGCAAGTAAAATGCCAAAAAACACAAAAACGGCCACCAGCCTCAAAAAAGCTTGTCAAATCCTCCTGCCTCTGGGGGATCGCCCCCTCTTGTGGCTTTTACCCTTTTATTTAATTGGCATCTATTTAGCTTGGCAACTTGATTCACCCTCCCCTGTGCCTGCTTTGCTGGGAAGCTTTTTTCTGGCTACGATTTTCTTCCTCACTTCATTTAAACGCTTTGTTTCCCTAGAAAAACGGAGAATAATCATTTTGGCTCCGGCCTGTGTGGCCTTAGGCTTCGGCCTCACAGCGCGCCTAATTATTCCACCCACCTCCCCTGACCACGTAATGCATTACAGCCACGAAGAGGGCAGCCCCCAGCCCCTGATTTTAGGAGGCACTCTTTTGGAATCGAGCGGACGCCCCGGGAGCAATTGGCGTCTAGTTATTGACGCCCGGGAGATTTTGCACCCCGGCAACGACGGCCCCTTGACGCATAAGGCTATTTGGGGCTTGGTGCGGGTGAGCGTGCCCAAGCGGCCCGACCTTCAGGTGGGCGATTACCTGCGCCTACCTTTGGAGCTCCGAAAAATAGCCGGCTTCAAAAACCCCGGCAATGCCAATTACGAGCGATATTGGGGAGCTCGCGGAATCTGGGTGAGCTCCTTTGTTAAATCGCCCTTATTGATAACTTCCTGGCCCAAAAAAGAGGGGGAAGTTTTAGAAAACTGGCGAGAAGAAGCCTTGGCTTTCGTTGAAAATAATACCGAGCCCCCGGCAAGCGGAATTTTAGCGGCCCAGCTTTTAGGGCGGCGTTCATTAATAGACCCCATCAGTGAAGAGGTTTTCCGCGCCTTGGGCTTGAGCCATTTACTTGCTGTCTCCGGCCTTCACTTAGGAGTTTGGTATGGCCTCTGCTTTTGGGTTCTGCGCCAAATCTTGCGTCATTTAAAGCCCCAAGTGCGACATCTAAAAGTAAATGTCATTGCCGCCGCCACGGCGTTAATCCCGGCTCTCTTCTATGCCGCTTTAGTGGGCACAGCCTCACCGGTATTGCGAGCGGCCTTGATGATTTCCGCTGTAACCATAGCGTTACTTGCAACCAGGCGAGTGGATTCTTGGAACGTTTTAGCCGCCGCAGCTTGGGTTATTTTATTAATTGAACCATTTCGACTCTTCACCGCCTCTTTCCAACTGAGTTTCGTGGCCACTTCTGCCATGATCGCCGTCTTTAGCCAAAGGGCGGAGCCTCAAGCGGCGGAATCACTTCTCCCCAAGACTCCCGGGGGAAATGGCGTCGTTGGTTTTGGGTTGAAATGGTGGCGAGCCTTGGGAAACTTTTCCTTGGGAAGTTTTTCCACAAAGAAAAAAATCACCTCTGAACATGAAAAAAACACCCCAAACTTACGCCCCAAACGATCATTTTGGGCCTCAGCCGCCCTTGCTTCTTTGGCCGGAACCTTTGGCACAGCTCCCTTAGTTGCCTATCACTTTTCCTGGCTCCCTTGGGCCGGGCTCATAGCCAACGTCGTTCTAACTCCCCTATTTTCCCTTTTAATTTTAACTCCCGGCCTAATTTCTTTAGCCATCTGGCCCCTGAGCCCCGCCTTAGGCGCTTGGCTACTTGAATCAGTTGGCTATTTTTTAAACGAACTAATGCCCGTTTTAGAAAAAATCGCCCAAGTCTCCGGCCGTGGCTTGTTATTGCCTGCCCCAACTCTGTGGCTCTTCGTGGGGTGGTATTTGGCTGGTTTCATTTTTTGGCGGGCCCCTTGGCTTTGGACGCAAAGGGCAACAGTGAGCGGCCTCATTTTAGCTTTAGCGTTTTTACCGAACATTTTAAGCAGCCCGGGAGACAAGGGTATTTTACGCTTCACCGTTTTAGATGTCGGCCAAGGTTCAGCTATCCACCTCAACATGCCCGATGGCCAACAGATGCTGATTGATGGCGGCGGAAGCTTATTTTTCGACCCCGGAGAGAGCTTAATTACGCCCTACCTTTTGCACCAAGGGATTAGCTCTCTGGACGTCGTAGCCCTGACTCACCCCGACCTCGACCACCTCAAAGGTCTGGTGACAATAGCCGACCACTTCAAGCCGAAAGAACTTTGGAGCGCACCTTGGCCACCGGATTCGTCCTCTCTCTATGAGGAATTTTTAGCCAAAACCGAAAAAAGCAAACGTCTATCTGAGGAAAATTTTAACCGACCCCGAGATTTTGGCGGCGCAAAAGTAACTATCTTGTGGCCCAATTGGGCCGATTTCCAAGGAGCGCAAATAAGTGACAGCCATTGGGTAAACAACCACGGCCTTGTTTTAAAGGTGGAATATCTAGGAGTTAGTTTCTTGGTGACCGGCGACCTTGAAAAGGAAATGGAGTTAGAATTGGCCCGCCGTTTAGGTTCGCAACTGGCAAGCACAGTTTTAATCGCCCCCCACCACGGAGCAAAAGGCTCAGGCCAGCCTGAGTTTTTAAAAGCTGTTTCCCCCAAGTGGATTGTGTTCAGCTGCGGGCGCTACAACTATTACGGCGTGCCAACGGCCGGAGCCTTGGGCCGAGCCGAGGGCACCGGGGCTGCGCTCTGGCGCACCGACCTTTCCGGGGCGGCAGTTTTTGAAGTTTCTAACGCAACTGAAGGAGTCAAAGTTCGCCCCCGTCACCATAAGGTTAATAGTGTTCTATCAAATTAAGGAAGCACTGATTAATTAGAATTTTTGTTCTCTGGTGAGGAAGGTGAGTTTTGGGAAAGCCTTATAGCATAAACATACATAAGGCTTTCTCGAAACGAGCCCGACAAAGCCAGAGGGCAAAAAGGCAATTAATAGCTACGCAAGGAAGCGCTGATTAATTAGAATTTTTGTTCTCTGGCGAGGAAGGTGAGTTTTGGGAAAGCCTTATAGTATAAACATACATAAGGCTTTCTCGAAACGAGCCTGACAAAGCCAGAGGGCAAAAAGGCAATTAATCAGCGCTTCCTTAAAATTAAGTCTTGACATCTAGCCTCAACTTAGGCATAATACAAACTTGCCTCAAAGGCGTGTAGCTCAGGGGGAGAGCACTACCTTGACACGGTAGTGGTCAAGAGTTCAAATCTCTTCACGCCTACCATTTTTGAGCCCCCGGCCTTGGCTTAACCAAGGTCGGGGGCTTTTTATATAAGCAAACATGGATTCATTACACTCCCGTCCCTTTGCGGGAGAGGAAATTTATATGCTCAATATTGAAATCGCCGGTAATAATTATGAAATCCCCGCAGGCACTACCGCAGGCGAGGCTTTCCGCTTGGCCAAACTTCCGGCCAAAGGCCCGGTGCGCCCCATGGCCGCCCAATTTAATAGTCAATGGTGGGATTTAAGCCGGCCTTTAACTGAAAGCGGCACCCTCACCCCAGTAGACCAAAGCCACCCCGAAGCGCTGGAACTTTTGCGCCACTCGGTGGCCCACATCATGGCACTAGCGGTGAAAACTGTCTTCCCGAAGGTGAAAGTCACCATTGGCCCGGCCATTGAAAACGGATTTTATTACGATTTCGACAAGCCCGAGCCCTTTACTCCCGATGACTTGGGTCTCATTGAAGCTGAGATGGGAAAAATCATCAAAGAAAATCTCACCTTTGAGCGCTCCACGCTTTCCCCTGCGGAGGCTGTGGAGTTCTTCAAAAAAGATGAAGAGAGCTACAAAGTCGAGCTCATCGAAGATTTAGTGCGCGACCAAAATGTCGATTATGTCTCCCTTTATCGCTTGGGGGATTTCGTTGATCTCTGCCGCGGGCCGCACCTTCCAGATAGCTCCTGGGGAGCCGCCTTCAAACTTTTGAGCGTGGCCGGAGCTTACTGGCGAGGCGATGAAAACAAGCCCATGCTCCAACGTATTTACGGCACAGCTTTTTTCAACAAAAAAGATTTAGAAAAGCACCTCCACCTTCTGGAAGAGGCCAAGCGGCGTGACCACCGTCGTTTGGGCAAAGAGCTTGATCTCTTTTCCATCTCTGAAGACGTAGGGGGTGGGCTCATTATTTGGCACCCCAAAGGGGCTTTGTTGCGGGCAACCTTGGAAGAGTTCGAACGCCAAGAGCACCTCAAACGCGGTTACGACCTCGTCATCGGCCCCCAGATTTTACGCGCCGAACTCTGGAAACAGAGCGGCCATTGGGATAATTACCGCGAGAATATGTATTTCACCGACATTGACGGCCAAGGTTACGGCATCAAGCCCATGAACTGCTTGTCTCACATGGTGATTTACCGCTCCCAATTGCGTTCTTTCCGTGATTTACCTTTACGCTTTTTTGAGCTCGGCACCGTCCAGCGCCACGAAAAGAGTGGGGTTCTCCACGGTTTGACCCGAGTGCGCCAATTTACCCAAGACGATGCCCACCTCTTTTGCACTCCTGAAACCTTAAATCAGGAAATTAAAGACATCTTAAACTTGATTAACGATTTGATGGGTGCCTTTGAGTTCGAATATGAAATCGAACTCTCCACCCGCCCGTCCAAGAGTATCGGCACTGACAGCGATTGGGAACTGGCCACCAACGCTTTGGAAAAAGCCTTGAAAGATATGGAAATTCCTTTCAGCATCAACGCCGGTGACGGGGCTTTTTACGGCCCTAAAATCGACGTCAAGCTCAAAGATGCTCTCGGACGTCGTTGGCAATGTCCCACCATTCAATGTGATTTTGCCCTGCCGGAACGTTTCGACCTAAGCTATGTGGATAGTGACGGCCAAAAGAAAAGGCCCATCATGCTCCACCGCACGGTGTTCGGTTCCATTGAACGCTTTGTGGGCATTTTAATTGAGCACTTTGCCGGGGCATTCCCTGCTTGGCTCAGCCCCGAGCAAATCCGCGTTTTAACAGTTACCGACCGCGCCGTTGATTTTGCCCAAACAGTAAGATCGCGCTTACGCAAAGAAAGCTTGCGAGTGGAAGTTGACTTGCGCAATGAAAAGTTAGGCTACAAAATCCGCGAAGCACAAATGCAAAAAGTCCCCTTCATGTTGGTCATTGGCGATCAAGAGGTGGAAAGCGGCTCAGTTGCCGTGCGCGGACGAGGCGGCAAAGATTTCGGGGTGATGCCCTTAGATGATTTTGTCAGCTTGGCCTTGACCGAGACGAAAAAACCCAACTGGGACTAAAGGAAACACTGATTAATTGCTTTTTGACCTCTGACTTTGTCAGAGAACAAAAATTCTTATTAATCAGCGTTTCCTAAAATAAACTCATAAATGAATAATCATTTATGATTAACTAACTTTTTCAATTCCAAGAGAGGTGCGGAAATTAACGGCAAACGCTTTAAAGAGTCTGACCAAAAACGGGTCAACATTAACGAACAGATTCGGGCGCGGGAAGTTCGGGTCATTAATGACGATGGCGAACAGTTGGGGATCATGTCTTTGACAGATGCCTTATCTGCTGCGCAAAATGTTGGTTTGGATTTGGTGGAAGTGGCCCCCGAGGCTGAGCCCCCGGTGTGTCGGGTTATGGATTTTGGTCGTTACAAATACCAACAGAGCAAGAAAATGGCTGAATCACGAAAGAAATCTTCGGTCATTGAAGTGAAGGAAGTCAAGTTTCGCCCCAAAACAGGCGAGCATGATTACCAATTCAAGCTCCGTAACATCCAAAAATTCCTGCAAGATAAGAACAAGGTGAAAGTTTCGCTCATGTTTCGCGGCCGCGAAATAGCCCACGCCAACTTGGGCCAAGCCCTTTTGGAGCGAGTCATCACCGATATTAACGAGCTGGGCCAACCCGAACAAATGCCCAAATTGGAGGGCCGTAATATGATTATGGTCTTAGGGCCAAAATAAACGTTTACCATGCACCAAAAAAAGGAGCCCTCTTGGGCTCCTTTTTTATACCTCATCAAGTTTATCAACCTTAATAATCACACCCTCAACCGTGACCGTGCCATCTTTTTCAAACTCCGGCCGGTGAAGGGAAAAGAGATAAGCCCGCTCCGTCACCTCGGCTTTTAGATGACCCAGAACATGACGTTGGAATTGTTCGCGACTGAGCTGGTTCAAAACAGCTAAACCAAGCTCGTAAGAATCTAAAGTGGCGGTGGGAGATTTGAAAAATTTTCCCAAAGGACGATCTAATAAAGGCTTCAGCTCCACCTCTTCCACCGGCACGGTGCCCAGCAAATGAATATAGCGAGCCTCGGTGAAATCACGCCGTCCCACCAGCCGCACGCTCATTTCCCCATTCACATCAAAATTCATCTCTTTATAATTGCTCCCCAAAGACCACGGAGCCATTTTCAAATTCTGATTAATGGCCACATCCAAAAGCCCTAACTTCAAATTTTTCAAGGGAAAAGGCACCCGCCCTTGGCCTTTTTCGGGCTCAACCTGTTCCGCCCACGGCCGCCCGGCCGCCAAGCGGTCAAAATAGTTTTCGGCCAACTGCTCCAAACGAGCCTCCCCTTGCAGTAATTCCTTCTGCAAAACGAGGCTCTTTTGGTAAGCACTGTGAGGTCGACGGGCCAGATAGTTACGCCGATGGCGGCGAAAGGCAACCGGGTTCTTTTCCAAATCCAAAGCTTCGAAGGCCAAATTGAGCTCAATGGCCCGCTCGGCCCCGGCCGCCGCCCGCCTCCGCTCCACCACATCGGGGTGAACGGTTTTAGCCAAAGCGCGATACATGGATTTCAAGACGCCGAAAAGGTCTTTTTCCGACAAACTACCAACCAAATCAGGAGACAGCCCGAATATTTCAAAGGGATTTTTGGCCATAAAATATCTGACAGAGCTCTTAAAGGGTTTTGAGGAAACGCTGATTAGTCGCCGCTTCTTAAAAAAGAACCCCAAAAGAAAGAAGTTAGCTAGAGCTAGCTTTATTTTTTCACTTGCTTATTTTCGCCAATCAACCGGGCCAAAGAGGGCTCGTGCCAGCTGTGAGCCACAATTGGGCTGAGCGTGACGTGACCAGCTTGGGCGTGTTCCAAATCCGTCATGGGTTTGTTACCATCTTCATCGGACTCAAGTTCAATAGGCGTGCGCAAGCGTTGGTAGACAACAGAACCATCGGGGTGGGGATGACCTTCGAAAAAATCTTCAGCCGGGGTCGGATAGAGCGGAGCCCAGAACCAATCGTTACGGCCGGTGCTCAACTCCGCCGGAATATTTAAGTTGACAGCTACTCCGGGAGGCAATTTCCACACCGCAAAATTATCTATAACCGCCAGCAAAATATGAGTTGCCAACTTCCAATCATGACTGGGGCTACGCTCCAACGAGACAGCCAAAGCCGGGTAGCCGGCCGAGGCGGCCTCCATGGCAGCGGCCACGGTGCCGGAATAGTTGACGTCATAACCCAAGTTGAAATCGTCATTAATCCCACTAACCACCAGATCCACCGGCTCTTTGGCCAAAACCGAAAAACCCAAACGCGAACAATCCGCCGGAGTGCCATAAACAGCAAAACCCAACTCACCATCAGGCAACACCCATGGAGCCACCTTCACCGGCTGATAAAGCGTCACCGAATTCGACGAGGCACTGCGCTGACTCTCAGGGGCACACACCGTCACTTGATGACCCCGCTCTTTCAAAGCTTCATAAGCAGCCAAAAGACCCGGAGCCATAAGACCATCATCGTTTGTCAATAATATATGCACATAACACCTCTTTTAGGAACTTTTGGGGGAAAACTTTTTTATAAAAAAGTTTTATCATTTTCCACTAAAAATTTATTAAAAAAAATATCCACCAAAAACCCCCAAAAAAAAATTTTTGGGGGGGGGGGGGGTTTTTTTTTTAAAAAAAAAAAAAAACAAAAACCCCCACGCCGGAAATATTATTTAAACAGAGGGTTGGTAGAAATCTATTGTTTAAAAATATTTTTTCCTCAAAGTTTCTGAAAATATATTTATTTCACTATAGTTATACGCTTTGGTATCTACCCAGCAACTTAAGCCACTTGTTCTATTCAAAGTAAGCGAAGCGACGGCGGCGTTGGCCGCCGACCTTACCGGAAAATAACATCTTCATCAAAATCGGGCAAATAATTTTCCGCCGCCGAAAGCTCTTGCACGAAAGTGTTCTCTAAACCACATTCCCAAGCTATGTCAACCGCTTGGGAATATTCAACCGCAGTCAATCCCCTGGTGAGCTCCGGAAGGTCACCGAAATTTTCCGGGGCTTGGGCCAATAAATAGGCCGGGGAATATTGAGCCATCAAGCTCAAATACAAACCTCCCCCAAAAGTTTCGGCCAGCCACGGGAGCACCTCAGCACTTTGAGCCAGATCGCCGGGCAAAACAAGATGGCGCACTAACAAGCCACCAGTGGCCAAGCCCCGCTCATCAAAGCGCAAATGCCCTACTTGCCGAAACATCTCTTTAAGGGCCGCCCGATTGACGGCGGCATAGTTGGCGGCTCCTAAGATGCGTTGGGCTCGAGAGGCGCTTTGGTCACCTGCGATTTTAATATCGGGCAGATAAATATCCACCAAGCCGTCCAAAAGAGCCAGAGCGCAAAGAGAATCGTAACCCCCGGTGTTGTAAACCACCGGAATTGCCAAGCCTCGGCTTTTAGCCAAAGTGAGAGCCTCCACCAAAGGCCGCACGAAGGGCGTGGGGGAGACTAAGTTGATATTGAAAGCACCTTGCTCTTGAAGGCCCAGCATAATCTCTGCTGCCCGGTCTATTTCCACTTCACTTTGGCCGGTGCTTTGAGATATTTGCCAATTTTGGCAAAAAGGACAACGCAAAACACAGCCGGTGAAAAAGATTGTGCCCGAACCGCCCAAAGCTTGGTCATAACCGGAGATGGGCGGCTCTTCACCATAATGGAGGAGTGAGGCAGAAATATCCAAATGCGGGCCTAAGCCACAAATTCCCCTCTCCCCTTGCCCTCGCCGCACCAGGCAATTATGCCCACAAAGGCTACATTTATTATCGTCAATTACAACAGACAAATTTCAGTCCAAAAAAATTAATTTCAATTAACCGCCACTGAAAAAAGCAGTAACAGCTAACAATAGTTGATGAAACCGCAAAAATGCTGGTAGCGGCGGCTAAGGCGACTGCCGCCCTGGCAGGCGCCCCGCAGGCGAAGCACCAGCCGGAATTCACTTCCGGCGTCTTTTGCGAACGCAAAAGGGGTGCGAAAGCCGGTGTGCCTTGCTGAAAATACCCGAAAGGGAGTTTTCAGCATCAACTAATTAGCCGACTGCCGCCCTGGCAGGCGCCCCGCAGGCGAAGCACCAGCCGGAATTCACTTC
>CAYJAF010000018.1:11315-41020 GCA_964368195.1 uncultured Thermodesulfobacteriota bacterium | reverse complement strand
TAAGGAAACGCTGATTTATTCTGCTTGCAGCATAAATCAGCAAGGCACGTCGCCTTTCATGAGCCCTTCAGGACGGAAAACCATGGGTTTCCCTCTCATTTCGGCGACGGCGAAGTTGACAAATTGTCAACTTCGTAAGGAAACGCTAATTAATCAGCGTTTCCCTAAATAGCTCTACGCTTTGAGCAATTACTAGTAATTATAAGGAGAACATAAATATGAGCAAAATTTTCCAATGTGGAACTTGCGGAAATGTTGTTGAATTAGTTGTCGATAAAGGTGGCCCCATGGCTTGTTGCGGTGCGCGGATGCAAGAACTCACCGCCAACACTGTGGACGCCGCCCAAGAAAAACACGTGCCCGTGATCGAGAAAATCGATGGTGGCTATCGTGTTTCCGTTGGCTCTGTGGCTCACCCCATGGAAGACAAGCACTACATCGCTTGGATTGAGCTAAATGCCGGGGCCATCACTGTGCGCAAACGCCTGAACCCGGGCGAAGAGCCGGTGGCTGAGTTCTTGTGCCCAGCTCCAAATGTCACGGCCCGTGAATATTGCAACCTTCACGGTTTGTGGGAAGCGAAAAATTGAGACAAAAACCGGGAAGAGCGTCATTTGGCACCTTCCCGGTTTTTTTAAGGCAGTGCTGATTAATCGGCACTTCATTACAACTACAGGCAAATTAGCCTGTAGTTGTCACAGCCTTAGCTTTTTAAAATGACAAGGAGAGCTCCATGCTATCGAAGAAAATGGCCACTGCTTTAAGTGCGCAAGCAACCGCAGAATATGCTTCTGCCTATTTATATCTGGCCATGAGTGCTTGGTTGAAAGATGCCGGTTACCCCGGGGCAGCCGCTTGGATGGATAAACACGCAGATGAGGAAAACTTTCATGCTCGGAAGTTTTTTGATTTCCTTTTAGACCGTGGTAGCATGGTGACCTTGGGAGCCATCTCCGCCCCGGCTGCCAAGTGGAAAACACCTTTGGCCGTTTTTGAAGCAGCCTATGCCCACGAACAAAAAGTGACTGCCTTAATTACCAACCTCATGGCTTTGGCTAAAGAAGAAGCTGATTACGCCACTGAGATTTTCCTTCAATATTTTGTCACTGAGCAAGTTGAAGAAGAGGCAACCTTCCAAGACATTGTGCAAAAATATCAATTTGTGAAAGATTCTCCGGCAGGGCTCTTTCAAATTGATCAGCTTTTGGGGGGCCGTAAAGATGTGGAGCTCAGCTCAGCGGATTAAAGAAAGCACTAAATAGCTGATGCTGAGAAATGTAAGACGTTTTTCAGCGAAGCACGCACAGAAGGTGTCTTGGTACCCAATTTTTGTGCGCTAAGGCACCTTAAGTCAGGGAGAAATTATGACTACTCAACAGCGTTTGGATATATGGTTTGAACAGGCTTTAGAGTTGACGGGGCGAGCGCAAAAATTTTATGCTCAAGCGGCCCAACAAGGGGCCAAAGAGAAGTCAGCCCGCGATTTATTTATTTACCTGGCAGAACAAAACCAAAAGCATCACGATAAAATTCGTAAAATATACGAAAGCTTAGCTGCTGATGCCCAAGGGCAATCGTGCTGGTTTTTAAAAAAAGACAGCCCGGGGCCAGACCCCCAAATTACGGCTATTTTCCACCAGCTTCAATATGAAAAAAACTCTCCGGCCGCAGATTTAATGGTTGCCATTGACGAGGGGCTGGCTTTGGAAAACATGAGTAAAGATTTATATCTAGCTCAAATCCCCAAGGCCAGTTGCGATGCTGAGGCGCAATTTTTGCAAATCATGATTGACGAAATTGACACTCGCAGTAAAGCTTTGGCCGACATGAAACTCTATTATACCGACCCTGAATCTTACAACGAACAACTTGATTTCATTCAACTTGATGGGGCTTAAAAGCGACCTAGCCT
This sequence comes from uncultured Thermodesulfobacteriota bacterium, assembly GCA_964368195.1. Classification (GTDB taxonomy): domain Bacteria; phylum Desulfobacterota; class Desulfarculia; order Adiutricales; family Adiutricaceae; genus Adiutrix. The sequence goes on along the minus strand of CAYJAF010000018.1, from coordinate 39,108 downwards.
CAGGGTGAGCGTTGAAATCTAGATGCGTCGACCCTGGCCTTGCCTACCTTTGCCATTTACAATTTATTTTTGTGACCAAGGAGGTTCAGTGATGCGCGATACGTTGACCATTATCTTCGGTGGTGAAGCCGGGCAGGGCTTGGCCACTTGTGGTAGTTTGGCTGCTCAAATGGCCACCGGTCTCGGCCATAACTTTCTCACCTTTCAAGGCTATCACTCCCGCATTCGGGGAGGGCACAATACCTTTGCCCTCAAATTAGGCTCTGACGGCATCTTGGGCCCCGACGGTGGTGCTGACATTGTCATTGCTTTAGATGGTGCTACAGCTGAGATCGATGGCCCCTCTTTACGGCCCGGGGGGCTTTTGCTGTCTAAGGGCGACGCTCGCGCGGCTTTGGCTGAAGTTCGCTCTTTAGCTGTTCCCTATGACGAAATGGGCAAAGAGCGTGAATACAACATGGTTGCCTTGGGGCTGTTCGTTGCGGCCTTGGCTTGGCCTTTGGGTTTGGCCGAGGAGCTGGTCACAGCTAAATTCAAAGATGGGGCTGAAAAACCTTTGGCGGCATTGCGAGCCGGGCACCTTTGGGCGGAAAAAGAATTTGGTGGGGCTTATGCTGTAAATTCGGCTGAGCTCTCAACGCAACGCCTTATTCTCAGCGGCAATGAAGCTCTGGCCTTGGGCTCTGTTGCCGGGGGAACCAAGTTTTGCTCTTTTTATCCGATGAGTCCGGCCACTACCGTGGCTTTGACTTTGGCATCTTTGGCCGCCGATTGCGGCCTGATTGTGGAACAGGCCGAAGATGAAATTGCAGCCATTAACATGGCAATTGGTGCGGCCTACGCCGGGGCTCCGGCTTTGGTGCCAACTTCCGGCGGAGGTTTTGCGCTCATGACCGAGGGAGTGAGCTTGGCCGCCATGACCGAAACTCCGCTGACTGTCGTGCTTGTCCAGCGTCCGGGCCCGGCCACGGGCCTCCCCACTCGCACGGAACAAGCTGACCTCAATTTGGTTCTTTACGCTGGGCACGGGGAATTTCCACGTGCCATTTTAGCCCCCGCAACTACGGGTGAATGCTTTACTCTTGGGGCGAAAGCCATGAATTTAGCGGAAGAATCCCAAGGGCCTGTCTTTATTTTAACAGACCAATTCTTAGCCGATAGCACAATCCCTATAACTCCCTTCACTGAAGCAGAGCTACCCCCGCCGGTGGAGCCTTTTAAGCTTCATGAGGAAAACATGGCTTCTTTAAAGGAGGGAGAAGTTTATCGGCGTTTTGATTTAGAGGTGGAAAACGGCCTTTCTCCGCGCCTTTTGCCGGGCTTCTCTGAGCATTTAGTAAAGGTTGACAGTGACGAGCACGATTGTTTGGGTCACCTTACTGAAGATTTGACCTTGCGAGTGGCCATGCAGGATAAACGTCAGAAAAAAATGGCTATTTTAAAGGATAAGGTCATTGCTCCGCAAATATTTGGGGCTCAAAATCCCGAACTGCTCTTAGTTTCATGGGGCTCCACTTTGGGGGCCACTTGGGAAGCTTGTCGCCTTTTAAACGAGAAGGGAACTTCAGCGGGGCTTTTGCATTTCAGCCAAGTTTATCCTTTGGCCCCGGCAGATTGGCTCCCGCTTCTGTTAAAAGCTGAGCGTGTCGTCTTTGTGGAGGGCAATTCTGAGGGGCAATTTGCCATGCTCGTGCGGCGAGAGACCGGTTTTGCTCCGGCCTCGCTAGTGTGCCGTTACGATGGCCTTCCCTTAGATGCTGTTTATATTTTAAACAAGCTGGAGGTGAAGTAATGGCCCAATTTAACGAAACAGCTATCCCCCCGGCCTGGTGCCCAGGTTGCGGCAACTGGTCAATTCGAGAATCCCTCTTAAAAGCTTTGAATGACAGTGAATTATCTCAACAAGAGGTAGTTTTTGTCTCCGGCATCGGCCAGGCAGCCAAGATGCCCCACTATATTGACGTCAATTTTTTCAATGGACTTCACGGGCGGTCATTGGCTGCGGCTACCGGCCTGAAGCTGGCTAATCCTGAGCTCTGCGTCATTGTGGAAAGTGGGGAAGGGTGCCATTACGGTGAAGGAGGCAACCATTTTTTGGGGGCTTTGCGGCGTAACATTGGCCTGACGGTGCTTGTCCATAATAACCAGATTTACGGGCTCACTAAAGGCCAAGCCAGCCCCACCACCGATGAAGGCCAGGTGACCAAGAGCACGCCCCAAGGCGATTTCAACCAAGCTTTGCCGCCCTTGGCCTTGGCCATCAGTTTGGGAGCCGGTTATGTGGCCCGCGGTTTTTCCGGTGAGCCTGAGCATTTGGCCCAATTGATTTCGGGGGCCATTAAATACCCCGGGTTCGCTTTAGTCGATATTTTAATGCCTTGCGTCTCTTTCAACAAAGTGAACACTTTTGCTTGGTATAAAAAGAGAGCTCGTTCGCTCGCTGATTCATATGACCCAAGCGACCGCGACGCCGCTCTCTCTATGGCTGCAAAATGGGGCGAAGAAATTCCTTTGGGGCTGATTTACCACCGTGACAACGCGGAAAATCAGCCCCAAAATCAACCTTTAGAAGAGAAAATAGCCCAAGCCCGCAACCTTAAACAGCCGTTAAAGCTGGCGGGCTCCCCTTGCGACCGAGAGGCTTTGAGGGCGTTTTGGGCCAAGTGAAAACTATATCACTCGGCGGGCACTGTGATACATCTTTTTAAAGTAGTTGTTGTCTAAGCTGGCCACCCGGACTTTTTTCCCGCGTCCCGGGGCATGGATAAATTGCTCTTCGCCAATATAAATGCCAACGTGGCTGACGCGGCGAGAGTTGGGCGAGCGGAAAAAAACAAGATCGCCAGCCCGGAGCCTGCTCTTTTTGATAAAGTGCCCGGCTTTTGCTTGTTTAGCTGAAGAGCGGGGGAGTTTAACGCCCTTTTTTTGGTAGACGTAAGAGACGAGGCCGCTGCAATCAAAGCCTTTTGGGCTGTGGCCACCATAGACGTAAGGAACGCCTATATATTTATGGGCATATTGGGCGGCCCATTGGCCATCGGAATTGCTGCTGCCAAAGGGGTTCAAAAAGCCGCAGGAGCTGGTTAAAAGAACTGCACCGGCCAAAAGTAGGAAAATTTTGACGGTCTTGAGACAAAAATGTAGCGAGAAATTTTTCATAGTTCACCTTGGTGAGCCGGCCCATTATCACAAGATGTACCGGTCACCAAGATTGAACATACAATATTTGGGGCACCGGGCTCTTTAAGTTTTTGCCAAATCTAAAAGGCTGTCGGCAGTCATTTCTTTGGGCACGGCCAACGACATTATTTGAAGCAAAGTTGGGGCCAAGTCGCTTAATTTCCCGCGAGATTTTCGTAATGGTGCCACTGGGTCTTTGGCCACGTAAATGGCTTCCACCGGGAAGATGGTGTGGCTGGTTTTTACCAAGCCGGTTTGGTAATCGAACATTTCCTCGGCGTTACCGTGGTCGGCTGAGATTAAAATGTGGTAGTCACGCTCCAACAGAGCAGGGATCACCTTAGCCAAGCATTCGTCCACCACTTCGACTGCGCGCGTGGCGGCCTCCATTGCGCCGGTGTGCCCCACCATATCGCAATTGGCGTAATTGATCACCACAAATGGGTAATTTTGCGGGAGCATTTCCGCCAAAAATTTTTCGGTTAAAATATAAGCTTCCATCTCTGGGTGGCTGGCAAAAGAGGCGGGGTCGAATCGACCTTTAATCTCCACTTGCTCTTCTAAGGGGAAGGGTTTGGTTGATTTGCCGTTGAAGAAGCTGGTTACGTGGCGGAATTTTTGGGTTTCAGCCAGGCGTAGCTGCTTTAAGCCTTGGTTTGAAACAACTTCGCCCAGAAGCTTGGGCATGCCTTCGTCACCACCCATAGGCCCCAGAAGATATTCGGTCAGTTCGTCATAATAGCGAGTTAGGGCCAGATATTTTACTTTGGGGCGCACGTTTATTTGCCCTGGGTAGGCGGGGTCTAAAAAAGCTTGGGTCAGCTGAATGGCTCTGTCTTGGCGGAAGTTGGTGTGGATGACGGCATCGCCATCTTTCATGCCCTGATAGCCGACAGTGGCCATGGGGGGAATGTATTCATCCACCATGGGGAAGTTATCGGGGGTGTGATCGTTTTGCCACGAGTTTTCCACGGCGGTGGCGGCGTCGGTAAAAGTTTGGCCCGCTCCTTGGGTGAGGAGGTGGAAAGCCTCGGAGGTCAGCTGCCAATTGCGGCTGCGATCCATGGCGTAATAGCGTCCCATCATGGTGCCGATGGTGCATGATCCCACTTCGTCCATGACTAATTTCAGCTTGGCTAAATATTCCAAACAAGAGCGGGGGGGGGTGTCGCGTCCGTCTAAAAAGGGGTGGACGTAAATATGCCCTGTGGGGTTTTCGCGGCGCGCCTGGCGCATAATCTTGAAAAGATGTTCTTGGTGGGCGTGGACACCTTCGTCTTGTAAAAGTCCAAGGAGGTGCAAAGCTCCGCCGCTATTTTGCCAATAGCCCATGATTTCAGCCCATTTGGGCAGCTGGAAGAAAGAGCCGTCTCGCAGGCCGTCATCGATTCGCTTCAGCTCTTGTACAACAATACGTCCGGCCCCCATATTGAGGTGCCCCACTTCGCTGGAGCCCTGATAACCATCGGGCAGGCCCACCGGCTCACCGGAAGCGTCCAGAAGTGACCAGGAATATCTTTCCAGCAGAGAGTCAACAAATGGCGTTTTCGCTGCCCGAACGGCGTTACCTTCGGGATTTTCGTTATATCCCCAGCCATCACGAATAATCAAGCAAGTAGGTCTCATGTTGCTGAATCCTTTCTTAGATAGTCGCCGCTGAAAAATGTAATAACAGCTAGCAATGATTGATGAAACAGCCGAGCTTATGCCCAAAAGGGAGTGAGTATTTGGGCAGTATTTATTGTAAAATTCTGATCTGTTGAATTTGAACGTAAGAGAGCCGCTCGCCTTTAAGGGCAGTGTTGAGCGCTTTGGCCAATTCCAGTTTCAAAGCGCTTTGAATTTCGCCGCTGGAAATCACTTGGCTCCCTTTGCTTTGGGTGAGCCGATAGATGATGTCGCGCACTTCGGGCAATTGGGCATCTAATATTAATTTATCGGGCTCGTCGAGATAATGAAGAGAAACAGTCATTTCCACAATTGTCTCCCCTTGGCTGCCGGGGAAGCTTAAGTAAAATGGCTCTAAAGGCAAATCTCCCGGAATAAGATTACGGGCCGGTGGTTGGGGGTTAATAATTAAGGGCGGTGGCGGTGGTTCTTCTTCAGTAAAAAATAAAGCGAAAACCGCAAAGCCAATGCCCCCTAAAAGCAGAAGCCCTACCCCAATGAGAATGAGCAATTTTAAACGTGATTTCTTTGGCTTTTCTTCACCTTCGGCTTCTTCAGAACCTGCCTCAGGAAGGCTGTCAAAAGGGGCCGCATCAGGCAGAGACTCTTCATCATCGAAGGCTTGCTCTTCCATTTCGGCTAGCTGTTTATTTAATTCTTTTTCTGATTCACCGTCAAAAAAACCTTCAATATCCAATTCAACTTTTTTATTGGTTGTGGGCGCAGGCGAACCCGGGGCATTTGAGCTCTCATCGGGAGAACCTTGCTCGGTTAAATGCTCGGCAAATGATTTTTCAGCCGGTTCATCATCTGAGGGAGAATCGGGAGCGTCGAAGTCGTCGTCATCGTCGGGAGAACCGGGAGAATCGGGAGCGTCGAAATCATCAATGAGAGTGACGACATTGGAGGCGACTTCAGTGTCGAAATCGTCACCTTCATTTTCGACACTTGGTGTGGGCGTGTCGAAATCATCGTCATTATTTTCAGCACTTGATGCGGGCGTGTTGAAATCATCGTCATTATTTTCGGCACTTGATGCGGGCGTGTCGAAATCGTCCATTAGAGCTACGATGTCGGAGGCGACATTCGCGGCAAAATCATTTGGGTCATCTTTAGTGTTTGGTGTTGGTGGGTCGAAGTCGTCGCCAGCATCGAAATCACTATCATTGGCGGCGGTTTCAGACGGAGCTGGCTCCGCAACACCATCGCCGTTAAAATCATCGCTGACGCCTTCAATGTCTGACTGGGGCTCATTTAAATTACCATCACCAACGGAGGGATCATCACTGGCGGTATTGTCATTTGAATGAGGGGCGTCAAAGTCGTCCACTAGAGATGTGATGTCGGCAGCAAGGTCAGTGGCAATGTCGTTAGTGCTGGGGGGAGAGGAGGTTGGCGGCTGGGCCGAGGAAATCTGCTCTTCAGCCAGCGAGACCAAATCTTTAGGCGGAGTATCCACCAAAGATGGGACGTCATCCCAGTCATCATCTGCCGGGTCAAGGGGCATATTGTCCCAATCGTCTAAATTTACAACTTTTGTTTCCTCAGCCATAACTCTTTCTGCCCGGGTGCTTTCAAAGATTCAATTGGGATATTTTCGGCCTTTGAGCTAACCAATTTGGCTGTTTTTTTTAAGGAAACGCTAATTAATCAGCATTTCCTTAAACACTCAAACGTTCTTCAAAATAACGGCGCAATTTAGTTCGCAGGCGCAATAAACTTTTGGTGTGAAGTTGGCTAATGCGGCTTTCGGTATAGCCTAAGACTTGCCCGATTTCCTTCATGGTTAATTCTTCATGATAATAGAGGGTTACAACTAAACGCTCTTTTTCAGCCAGTTCATCGATGGCTTTGGCTAACACATCTCGCACTTCACTTTGGCTGAGCATGGTTAAAGCATCAAGGGCATTTTCATCGGCTAAAATATCATAAATATCACGGCTTTCGCGAGAGCCGGATTTATCTACCGCTTTGAAGGCATCTAAATCTAAAATGTTTACTGCCCGCACTTCATGAACCATTTTCAGGTATTCAGGCACCGTGACACTTAAAGCCTCCGCTGCCTCTTCATCGGTGGGTGGGCGGCCCAATTCCCCTTCCATGCTCTGCCATAAACGTTCTAACTGCGTGGCTTTCTTGCGAATGGAGCGCGGAACCCAATCCAGGTTGCGAAGCTCATCCAGCATAGCTCCCTTTATGCGGAATTCAGCATAAGTTTTGAACATAATGGCCCGAGAGGGGTCAAACTTATCTATGGCGTCAATGAGCCCCAAGACGCCTGAGCTCATCAAATCATCGCGGCTGATGTGGTCTGGCAGGCGCGCGGCTAAGCGGTCGGCTAAATATTTTATCAAGGGAGCATATTGCTCGACATAGGAATTTTTTTCTTCCATTGTCAGGCCAGTCCACAAAGGGCGCCCTTTATCACTATAGCCGGCTTGGCTTGACGACATCAGTCCACCTGTCCACCGAAATTGGCCAAACGATTTATAAAAAAGCCCAAACCTCCACCGGAAAATTCATCGGGCGGGGAGGCGGCCAGTCTTTGGGCAATTTCTTTTATGTGGCGGGCGGCCTCTGACTCGGGAGCTGAGAGCAAAAACGGGGTCTGGCTCCGCACGGCGGCAGTGACGGCCGGGTCTTTGGGGACGCAGCCCAAATAAGAAAGGGAGACCTGAAGATGAATATCGGCCACGCTGCTCAGCAGTTTGAAAACGTTTTTGCCCTCTTTGGGCCCGGAGACCTGATTGGGCAAAATGAGGAATTCACTTTGCTGGTAGCGAGTGGAAAGAACTTTGATTAAAGCATAAGCATCGGTTATGGAAGTCGGCTCGTTGGTCAGAACCACAATGCGCTCTTGAGCCGCCAAGTTGAAATACATGACGTTGCCGCCGATTCCGGCTGCCGTATCAATGAGCAGGAAATCCAAATCGTCTTCCCAATCGTCAAATTCAGATAAAAGGCGTTGTTTCTGTCCTTCAGAGAGCTCTCCCAATTCCAAAACACCACTGGCGGCCGGCATTAGGCGCAAACCGCCGGGCCCTTCAACAATAATCTCTTTGAGGGTTTTGGCGCCGCTTAAAAGATCGTGAATGCTTGATGTGGTTGAAAGCCCCAAAAGGACATCAATATTGGCCAAGCCAAGGTCAGCATCCCAAATGAGAGTTTTATAGCCCAATTGGGAAAGGGCCAAAGAGAGCCCCAAAGTGAGGTTGGATTTACCCACGCCACCTTTACCGCTGGTCACCGTGATAACCCGGACAGGTTTTTTGGCCCGGCTAGGCTTATTCATGAATCACCTCTGAATGAAAACGCAACTATTTTAAAATTATAATTTGTCTGGCAGTTTGTGTCCTGCCAAAATTCAAAATTGTTCTTGAGGGCAGTTAAGGAAATGCTGATTTATTAGCGTTCCCTTAAAGCCTTTCATCATTTTAACGCAAATCAGCCTCTATTTCAATGTTTCACTGTGAAAAGCTTGGTCAGCCTCACTTTTGGCCGCTACACTTTCACCTAACCAAAGGTCTAGAAATTTATCTTGGTCAGCTAAAATAAAGTCTTCACTGGCTTTGGGGCCTAAGGAGAAAAAGGCCAAACGAGGGGTTGACCCCAAAATCAAGCCCACTAAAGCTCCTAAAGTTTCTGTTTCATCAAATTTAGTTAAAACTACCCCGGCCTCTTTAAAATCCTGGCTCCGCTGGCAAGCAACTAAAAGATCGCCTTCCTTCATGGTGGCCGGCAAAACCAGCAAAGCCGCCGCTCCGGCTGTTGTGAAATAGCCATTGAGTTCATGGCGTCCGTCACTTTTTTGAAAGGCTCGAGCGGGGGTATCAATTAAAATCAAATCGTCATTTTCAAAAAGCTCCAGAGCCTCACTGAATTCCTCTTGGTTTTGGCAAACCCGCAGGCCAAAGCCCAAGATGCGAGCGTATTGCGTCAGCTGTTCGGCTCCGCCCAGGCGCAAGGTGTCTAAAGTAATGGCGGCCACTGAATAGCCTCGTTGACGATAAAAGGCCGCAAGGTTTACTAAAGTCGTGGTTTTTCCTGCTCCTGACGGCCCCACTAAGGCCAAGGCTTTGGGCGGCATTTGAGTTAAATCAAGCACTCTGACCTTAGGTCGCAAGGCCCGGCGCAAGTGGTCGGCCACTTCTCCGCCCCAAGCGGCGGCGCTTTCGGCGGCTAACTCCACCAAGATGCGAGCCGGTTCCGGGGCCAAAGCTGTGGCCAGTAAACGACGATAAAGGGCCACGAGGTCGGCTCGGTCACGCCATTTTTCGGCCAAACTCTGGCGGTGGGCCAAATCTAAGATCAGGTTTTTAAGTTCGTCCAGCCCATGGCCTAAAGATCGTTCCAGAGCTTTTAAGTCCTCTGCTTTCAAGTTGCAAGGAGGTGAGGTGGGCTCCGTTGGGGAGACTTGAGCGCTCTTGAGATAAGCTGCCGCCCCGGAGCCGGGGCCTGCTTTGGGCTTAGGCTTGGAGCTTACTGCTGCTGGTGCGTTCTGTTTTTTCGCCCCTTCGGCTACGAGAGCTGTGGGCAGGTCTTCATCTCGCACTCCGGCAGTGATTTCCACTCCGCCACCTTCTTCCGCCGGGAGTTCCCTTTGCGCCAGAATAATGGCTGCCAAGCCGAATTCTTTTTTGATCAGCTGGGTGGCGGCGGGTAAATCCCTAGCAAGGAAGCGCTTAATTTTCATACCATCTCCCGAAAGTCCAAATAGCATATTATTGTAACACAAAACAACTTGGAAATGCTTTAATTTTTTTTAGAGCATTAAAGGTCAGTTCGTGAGAGTTGATCTTGGCTTTCTAAGGCTTCAAGCTCTGTCAAAGTGGGTAATGCCGCCAAGCTCGGGAGATCGAAGGTTTCTAAAAATTTTTGAGTTGTGCCATATAAAATTGGGCGGCCGGGGAGATCCTTTCTGCCGACTGTTTTAATGAGCCCTTTTTCTAAAAGGCTTTTCAGCATTCCCCCGGCGTCAACCTTGCGAATTTTTTCCACCTCGGCTCGCAAAATTGGCTGACGAAAAGCCACAATGGCTAAAGTCTCCAAGGCCGCAGGTGAAAGACGCGAACTTGATTTTTGCCCCAAAAGGCGAGTGGCAAAGGGGGCCAGCTCAGGGCGAGTACGGAATTGGTAGCCCCCGGCAATTTGGGTTAAAGTGAAAGCGCGGCCCATTTCTTGGTATTCCGCTATCAGCTCAGAAAGGGCAGCACTTAAGAGCTCTGCTGAAACTTCCTCGGCAAAACCTTGGGCCAGATCTTTTACTGAAAGGGGAGATTCGGCTAAAAACAGCAAGCCTTCAACTATCGACTTGAGAGGTATTTGTGCTGAATTCAGTTGAGGCGCTGTGTCGGGCAGTGCGTCTGGAAAGTGGGCTTGGTTTTTTTCTTCGGGCAAGAGAGGCTCCTCAAATGAGAGATTATTGAATTTTTATATCTACTATATATTAGAAAGCTTGCCATGGGTACTTTTTTTGATTTTTTTTAAGCGGGAAAGTTGTTTACTCCGCGGAGACGCTTGTTGGGTGTAAAAAATATCAAAAATTTTTTATTTTCAAAAATCTTTTTTTAAAAAGTCTTGACAAAATTTTGAAATATGGTAAAAATAAAAAACGAGCTGTAGAAAATCAACTTAATTATGCCCGCTGCAATTTACGCCTGTGGTGAATGGTTATCGGGTTATTGAAATATAAGCTTAATGCCAACACGAAGGTGGCATTAAAACTTTGAAATGTAACGTAAACTTATTTTGTGTTTTCGCCAGAGAGTGCACCCTATGCCTATCTACGCTACATAACTAATTGAATATGGAGCCCCCATCGCATCATGGAGTGCGGTGGGGGCTTTTTTTCTAATTCTAGGTGTTGCTTCCTTAAAAAGCAAAAAAATAGTGAAAAAGTTGTTTTGGCTTGACCCCCAAAACTACTTAGTAAAATAGAAAGGCTTTTAATAGCCTTTAAACATCAAATGGCCCCCAAGAAGGAGGTAGAACCTTGGCTTTTCAAATCCCGGCTGCTAAATATAGCGGTAAAATTAATGAAGTTCCCGTTGGCTCCCAAAAAATGCTTTTGGGTGGGCAAAATGCCTATGCCTTTCATACTTTTGAAGGTGAATTCCCCACGAAACCCAAATTGGCTCTCGACGTTTGGGATTTTAACCCCGGTGATGACTTGCCCTCAGCTTTGGGCGCCGTTTACAAAGACGTTTTAGGCGACCCCGGTGCTTGGGCTAAAAAATGCGTTGAATTGGGTGCAGATATGGTTATTTTGCACCTTAAGAGCTCTGATCCCAACGATCAAAACACCGGCGCAGCGGAAGCTTGTGCTGCTGTGCAAAAAGTGCTTGATGCCGTTGACGTGCCTGTGGTTGTCTTCGGTGTGGATAATAAAGAAAAAGATGCTGAGACTTTGGCCGCTGTGGCGGAAAAGTTCGAAGGCAAAAACTTGATCCTCGGCCCGGTTACCGATGGAAATTACAAACAAATTGGCGCCCAAGCTTTGGCTTATGGTCACTCGGTTATCGCCCGTAGCCCCATTGATGTCAACTTGGCCAAACAATTGAATATTCTTTTGACTGGTTTAGGCTTGCCTAAAGACAAAATTATCGTTGACCCCACCACCGGTGGTTTGGGTTATGGTATGGAATACGGCTATTCCGTCATGGAACGTATCAGCATGGCCGCCCTTGTGCAACAAGACGATAACTTACAACAACCGATGATTAGCTTTTTCGGCGAAGACGTTTGGAAATCCAAAGAAGCTAACTTGCCGACCGACGAAAACCCGCAATTGGGTGATGCTACATGTCGTGGCGTTTTGATGGAAGTCACCGAAGCTGTTGCCGTGTTGGGCGCAGGCGCGACTATTCTTTCTTTGTGCCACCCTGCTTCTTTGCAAATTGTGCGTCAATTTATTGATGCCATCTATGAAGGTGGTCAAGTTGGTGACGGCATGCCTGAAGTGCCGATTACTAAATTTTAATTTTGCTTTTGAAAACTTGGCAGTTTTTGAGCCGAGATTTCGAGGTTAAATCTTGGGGCAAGTTCCCGATAAAAATATAGAGTTTGGTTCCCAAACTTACCAGAAGTAAGTGAAGATAATTAAAGTGGTGGGTTCAACCTGCACTTTCTTCATATTTTAGGAGTTCACTAAAATGACTGACAAAAAAGCAACCGCTCCTCAGAGCACTGTCGATAAAAACCCGACTCATGCGGTAGCCAACGAAATTTTGGCTGATCTCACCCGGGTTCACGTGAGAGTTCCGAGATTCTAAAATGAAACACTGGTTATATTGTTATTTTGCTGAAAGGCAAATAAATGATTAGTCAGTATTTTCGAAAATTGGGAGCAGTCGGCGGATAAAACTTAATAACTTCCGCTGGCTAAATAAATTAAAATCCCTTTTTGGTGGCCGCGCCATTAATGCGGCAATGTGACTCATGAAAGGAGTTCCCATGTCTGAAGAAAAAAGAGCGGTCCCCGAGGCCGTCAGTAGCGATACTGCAACTATAAAAATGCTTAAGATAGCTCAAGAAAAAGGTCAAGAGACCATCTTCGATCGGGCTGCTAAAATGAAGGCTTGTAATATTGGCACCGAAGGCATTTGCTGTAAGATTTGTTCACAAGGCCCCTGCCGCTTGCCCATGACCAAAGCCATTAAAGATGGTTCTGAACCTGATAATCGTATGGGCCTCTGCGGCGCCACCCCCGAAACCATTGCCGCCCGTAACTTGGTGCGTATGATCGCCGCCGGTTGCTCTTCTCACTCCGACCACGGTCGCGGTGTGGCGGAAACTTTCCGGGCCATGGCTTACGGTGAAGCTAAAGATTACACCATCAAAGATGAAATCAAATTGCGCGATGTGGCCAAACTCTTTGGCGTTGCCATCACCACCGGTGAAGGCGATGACGAACAACCTCGCGACAAATGGGAAATCGCCCGCGAAATTTCCGACATCGCCTTGAACCAATGGGGTAACCAACAAGGCAAAATGATCTATCCCGGTCGTGCTCCCCAAGCTACTCAAGATCGTTGGGAAAAACACGGCGTGTGGCCTCGCGGCATCGACCGTGAAGTGGTCGAAATCATGCACCGCACCCACATGGGCGTTGACCAAGATTACCGCAACTTGTTAAAACAAGGTGCCCGTTGTTCTTTGGGTAACGGTTGGGGCGGCTCCATGATGGCTACCGACCTCCAAGACATCATGTTCGGTACCCCTTATCCGAACAGCGGTAAAATCAACTTGGGTTGCTTGTCCCGCACTAAAATCAACATCATCGTTCACGGTCATGACCCCCTTCTTTCTGAAATGATTGTGGCCGCCGTTCATACTCCTGATATGATCGAATACGCCAAATCAAAAGGTGCTGATGGCTACGTTGTGGCCGGTATGTGCTGTACGGCTAACGAAATCTTGGTGCGTCACGGTATGCCTATTGCCGGCGACTATTTGCAACAAGAATTGGCCGTGGTTACCGGCGTGGTGGAAGCCATGGTTGTTGACGTTCAATGCGTCATGGAAAACCTTGCTAACATCAGTGATTGCTATCACACCAAATTCATCACCACCATGCCCATTGCCAAGTGTGCTTCCGGCCGTAACACCGTTCACGTCCAATTCGAAGAACACCACGCTATGGACAAAGCTAAAGAAATCGTTCGCTTGGCCGCCGATAACTTCCAAAATCGTGAAGATTCCAAAGTCAACTTGCCCAGCGAAACGAACGACATGGTGGTGGGTTTCTCCACTGAAGCCATCAAATATCACCTCGGCGGCACCTTCCGCGGTTCCTTCGTGCCTTTGAATGATAACATCATCAACGGCCGTATCCGCGGCGTGGTTGGCGTTGTTGGCTGTAACAATGCCCGCCGCGAACACGACGAAGTTCACGTGGCTCTCATTAAAGAGCTCATCAAAAACGACGTCATCGTCCTCACCACCGGTTGCTCGGCCATGGCTTGTGGTAAAGCCGGCCTCTTGACTCCTGAATCTGCTGCCGTCTTTGCCGGTTCCGGTTTAGCCGAAGTCTGTGAAACCGTTGGTATTCCTCCCGTTCTCCACATGGGCTCCTGCGTGGATAACACCCGCATCTTGACCGCCGCCACCGAAGTGGTGAAAGCCGGTGGTCTTGGTAAAGAATTGGCTGACCTCCCGGCCGCTGGCGCCGCCCCCGGTTGGATGAGTGAAAAAGCTGTCGGTATCGGCCAATATTTCGTCACTTCCGGCGTTTACGTCATGTTAGGTGTGCCGCTGCCCATTTATGGTGCTCCGGCTTTGGTTAAACATTTGGAAGAGGAAATGGAAGACCTTTACGGTGGTAAATGGGCTTATGATCCCGATCCGGTTTCGGCCGCTCGCAAAATCATCGCTCACCTCGACCGCAAACGTGAAGCCCTGGGCATTAACACCGCTCGCGAACGCGTCTTGATGGACATGGCTGATCGTCAAAAAATCGAAGCTGCCTAATTTGGCTGACTGGGTGCCGCCGGCTAAAAGGCGGCCCCAATCTACTTGATTGAAAGGAAGAGACTTAAAGATGTCTAAACTTGTTGCATTTGCTGCCATTCAAGGTGGCTTCAATATCGTTGAAAAAGTTGAAGGTAAATACGCCCAAGCTTTGGAAAAATATGGCCCGGATCAAAAACTGGAATTCCCCAACACTGCTTATTACTTGCCCATTATCTATTCTTTGTTGGGTATTCCGGTGAAAACCTTGGCCGATGCCAAAAAGCCTTTGGAAGTGGCCCGCGCTTTGCTGCCTCCTTCAGTCCAAATTAAAAACCACTTGCCTTACCTCGGGCCATTGTTGGACGCCGGTATGGCCGCTCTTTTGGCTGAAGAAATTTACGAAGCCATTCGTTACGTTGAAGATCCTGACTTCTACCATGTCAGCGAAGATGTTGATTTGGAAAAAGGCAAAATCTGGTTAGGCGCCGCCGAAGACACCGTCTTCCGTAAACGTGGTGTCCAATTCGTTGACGGCTCAGCCCCCGGTTTTGCCGCCATCGTTGGTGCCGCTCCTAGCCCGGAGATCGCCAAAGCCATTGCTGAAGAATATCAAAAACGTTCTATCTACGTTTTCATGTGCGCCAACCAAGGTGGCACCACTTTCACCGAGCAGCTCATTGAAGCCGGTGTGGAAGTTGGCTGGAACACCCGTTTGGTGCCTTTTGGCCCCGATATATCTGCTGCCGTTTTCGCCCTTGGCTTTGCCAACCGCGCCGCCATGGCTTTCGGTGGGATCAAACCCGGCGATTACCAAAAAATGCTCCTTTATAATAAAGACCGCATTTTCGCTTTCGTTAACGCCCTTGGTGCCGTCGGTGCTGAATGGGCCGCCAACGCCGCCGGCGTCGTCAACTGGGGCTTCCCCACCTTGGCCGATTCCGACATTCCGCCCATCTTGCCCACCGGTGTTTGTACCTACGAACACGTTGTGCCCAACGTTGGTTACGACGAAATGGTTCAACGCTCCGTGGAAGTCCGCGGGCTCAAAACCACTGTCGCCACCATCGACATCCCCATGGCTTATGGCCCGGCTTTCGAAGGTGAACGCATCCGTAAAGGCGACATGTTCGCTGAAATGGGCGGCGGCTCCAAAACCACAGTTTTCGAGTGGGTCACCAGTGTTGATATGGACAAAGTCGAAGACGGCAAAGTGGAACTCTTTGGCCCCGATTTGACCTCCATTAAAGAAGGCGGCTCCTTGCCTTTAGGCATTAAAGTTGAAGTGGCTGGCCGGAAATTCCAAGAGGACTTCGAGCCCATTTTGGAACGCCAAATCCACCACTTGCTCAACTACGCCCAAGGCATCATGCACACCGGTCAACGTGACATCGGTATGGTTCGCGTCGGTAAAGATGCCATGGACAAAGGCTTCAAGCTGGAACACATCGGCACCATTCTTCACGCCAAACTCCACCAAGATTTCGGTGCGGTTTTTGACAAATTGCAAGTCAAACTCTATACCGAAGCTGCCGAAGTGGAAAAACTTCGCGAAACTTGCCGCGAAGTCTGGGCCAAACGTGATGCCCGCGTGGAAAACATGACCGACGAAACCACTGAAACTTATTACAGCTGCACCCTCTGTCAAAGTTTCGCTCCCAACCACGTCTGCGTCGTTTCCCCCGAACGGACAGGTTTGTGCGGCGCTTACAACTGGATGGACTGTAAAGCTTCCTTTGAAATTAACCCCACCGGCCCCAACCAACCCATTGAAAAGGGTGATGTGCTTGATCCTGCTTTGGGTGTTTTCAAAGGTGCCAATGAGTTCGTGGAAAAAGCTTCCCGCCAAGCTGTGCAAAACATCTGTTTTTACAGCTTGATGAACGACCCCATGACCACTTGTGGTTGCTGTGAATGTATTGCCGCCGTGTTGCCCAGCTGTAACGGCGTCATGACTGTCCATCGCGACTACACCGCCGAAACTCCCATTGGCATGAAGTTCACCACTTTGGCCGGTGAAATGGGCGGCGGTAACCAAAGCCCCGGCTTTGTTGGTCACGCTAAATATAACATCGTGCAACGGAAATTCCTCTCCGGTGACGGTGGCTTGTCCCGTCTCGTTTGGATGCCCAAGAGCCTGAAAGAAGAACTGAAGGACAAAATCGATGCTCGCGGTAAAGAAATGGGTATTCCCGATTTCTACGATCGTATTGCTGACGAAACCGTTGGTACTTCCGAAGAAGAAATTCTGCCCTTCTTGACTGAGAAAAAACACCCCGCTCTCGAGATGGACAGCATCTTCGGTGCGTAATTGAGACTTGTTCCCGAGGCCTTAAAACCTCGGGAACATTACCAGTTTTTAAAGTTCTTTAAAGTTTAAATTTTAACAGGATTTAAGTTCGCTCAAGACCTGAAATGCACTTTAAATCCACTTCAGATATAAATAATTAGGAGTAAACAAATGGCTCTGACCGGTATTCAAATCTTCAAAATGCTGCCGGGGACTAACTGCAAAAAGTGTGGCGCAGCCACTTGCTTGGCCTTCGCAATGAACCTTGCTTCTGGCAAAGCTGAACTTGACAAATGTCCCGATGTTTCTGACGAGTCTCGCGAAAAACTTTCGGCTGCATCAGCGCCTCCCATTCGCCCCTTGGTTGTTGGCTATGGCGATACTGCCACCAAAATCGGTGGGGAAACGGTGCTTTTCCGTCACGAAAAAACTTTCTTCAACCCCACCGGCATTGCCGCTTTAATCAACGATTCTGAATCTGACGCTGAAATCGCTGAAAAAGTTAAACGTTATGCCAAATTACAATATTTGCGCGTTGGTTTGAACTTGCGCCCTGAGTTGGTGGTTGTTAAAGGTGGCGCTCGTTTAGCTGCTGCTGCAAAAGCCGTTGTTGATAACAGCGATCTTTCCGTTGTTCTCTATAGCGAAGACGCTGCTGCTCTCAAAGATGCCGCTGCGGCTTTGGCTGGCAAAAACCCCCTCATTGGCCCTGCCACCATGGCTAACTGTGAAGCCGTGGCCGAAGTTGCCAAAGAAGCCGGCGTGCCTGTCTGGTTGAAAGCAGCTAACATGGACGAAGTGGCCGAGTTGACCAAAAAACTCACCGCTGCTGGCCTCAAAGACATCGTTGTTGATACCGGTGCTCGCACAGTTAAAGAAGCTTTCACCGATTCCGTGGCCATGCGCCGCGCCGCCTTGGGTGGTAACCGTGATTACGGCTTCCCCACCATTACTTTCCCGGCTGAAATCACTGACAACTTGGCTATGCAAACAGCTATCGCTGCCAACCTCATCGCCAAATATGCCGGCATGGTCGTGCTCAGCGATTTAGATGGTGCCTCGGTTTTCCCGCTTCTGTTGGAACGCCTCAACATCTTCACCGACCCGCAACGCCCGATGACTGTGGTGCAAGACATCTATCCCATCAATAATCCTGATGAAAACAGCCCTGTGCTGGTCACCACTAACTTCTCCCTTACTTACTTCATCGTCTCTGGTGAAGTCGAAGGTTGCCGTGTTCCGGCTTGGTTGCTCATCAAAGAGGCTGAAGGTTTGTCGGTTCTCACCGCTTGGGCTGCCGGTAAATTCTCCGGAGATGATGTCGGTATGTTCGTTAAAAAGAGCGGCATCGAAGACAAAATCAAACATAAATCTATCATCATCCCCGGCTATGCCGCCTCTATCTCTGGCGACGTGGAAGAAGAACTCCCCGGGTGGAAAGTGGCCATCGGCCCGCGTGAAGCGGCTCATTTGCCCAAATTCCTTAAAGAGTTCCAAGTTAGCTAATTAGTTATTGGCAAATAATGGCCCCAAGATGCCTTAAAGGCTCTGGGGCCTCTTTCAAAAAGCCCCAGATTATGGGCACTTTTTCTAGTTGGAGTAAAATTATGGCCGAAAAATATATGGTAACAATTGCGGAAAACCTCAATGTCATTAACAAAGGTGTTGGTGCCGGTTTTAAAGCTAAAGATCCTGCTCCCGTGCGAGCGATGGTGGAAAACATCATTAAATCTGAACCTGATTGGATCGACATCAACCTCGGGCCTGCCCGTAAAAATGGTGCTGAGTTGATGCCTTGGGTTGTGGAAATTGTGCAAGAAATCACCGATATTCCTTTGGTTCTCGACACCTCTAACATCGACGCTATCGCCGCCGGTTTGAAAGTTTGTAAAAAACCTGCTCTCATTAACTCCATCATGGTTCGTCCCGAACGCTATGAAGCCATGTTGCCTTTGGTGAAGGAATTCGGCGCTTCTTACGTTGCTTTGATGTGGGGCCCCAACGGTATGGCTCGTGATGCTAACGAACGTGCCGAGCTGACAACTGAACTTTTAATGGCTGCTCAAGCTCTTGATATTCCTGTTGAACGCGCTTGGATCGACCCCATCATCACTCCCGTGAACATCCAACAAGATCAGCTCATGGAAAACTTGACTTTCTTCCAAATGCTTCCCGATATCGTTGGGGCCATTGAAGAAGGTGGCGTTTCCAAAAGTGTCAACGGTCTTTCCAACATCTCTAACGGTAATCCCGAGCACTTGCGCCCGATTCTGAACCAAGTTTATATGTGCATGTTGCAACGTAACGGCATGTATTCCAGTATCGTTGACGCCTTCGACCCCGTCATCATGGATATCTGCCGCGGCAAATTGCCTTGGTTTGTTGATTTGGTTTATGGCGTCATGGACGGCAAAGAATATGACTATAGCTCCATGAAAAAAGAAGAAGTTGACGTAGTGAAAACTGCCAAAGTCATTTTGGGTCATTCTCTCTTCAGCGAAAGCTGGTTGGACATTTAAGTTCTGCCGGGCATCAATTTCTGATGTATTAAAAAAAGCTGCCCTCCGATGGGCGGCTTTTTTCGCATTTAATTGCTGCCAGGGTTTTCATAATTGCGGAATAAATGATGTGGCTTGGGTAAGAAAAAGATCAAACTTTCTGTTTGCTAATGTAATTGTGCTACGCACGAGTTTCTAAACACTTGCGCAAGGGTCTACACCCTTGCATCCAAACAAGCTGATCTACTTTTTAGAATTAATTTTTTCGAAGTGGTCATGTTTTTTATTGACAGCAAGGGGTGAATGTAATATTATATAAAAATTCGCGCCCGTGGCTCAGCTGGATAGAGCGCCGGACTACGAATCCGTAGGTCGCACGTTCGAATCGTGCCGGGCGCGCCATTTTATTTTTAGGACTTTAGGCTGTAAACGGTCTAAAGTCCTAATTTTTTGCCCATCGTTTTTACTTTGGCTGCTTGGGCTTTGAAAGGTTTTAAAAAATTACACGGAGTCAAGGACATAATGTCTAAAAAGATATATTATTTTTTATGTGGCCTCGCCATGGGCACTGCTGACACAATCCCCGGCGTTTCAGGCGGGACAATTGCTTTTATCACCGGCATTTATGAAAAACTGTTGCAAAACATCACCGCTTGTGATCGCACCTTTTTTACGCTCTTGATGAAAGGTCAATTCCGATTGGCCATGGCTAAAATTTCGTGGGATTTCATTTTGCCTCTTTTGCTCGGAATCATTACTGCCATATTTTCACTGGCAAATCTCGTAATATACCTTATGGAGGCGCACCTAAATTTTGTTTGGGCATTCTTTTTCGGGCTTATACTCGCCTCTTTATTATTATTGTTGCGCAGCCTATTTAAAATTCCCGGTTATAACTTTCGCTCGTTAGTTTTGTTTGTCGTCGGGGCTCTTTTTGCTCTATGGTTGGCATTTTCCAACCCCATCGCCCTCGAACATTCATATATTATAATATTTCTCTCCGGCTTTGTGGCTATTTGCGCCATGATTTTACCCGGCATCTCCGGGGCTTTTCTGCTGGTTTTGCTTGGGCAATATAACTTCATTTTGCAATGCGTGGCCAACATGGAGTTGGGGATCCTAGCCCTTTTTGCCAGCGGCGCCCTTTGTGGCTTGTTTTCTTTTGCCCGTTTAATCCGCTGGTGTTTAGAGAAATACTATAAACCCTGTTTGGCATTTTTAGCCGGCATTTTAGCTGGTTCCCTAGCAATGATGTTTCCTTTTACGCAAAAGCCATTTTTACTGGATTCCGAAAATATGCTTTTAGGAGTTTTCATCATTATAGGGCTTGTGATTCCCATTGGCTTAGCTAAAGCGCAGAAGAAATTTTCTCCGCAGTGAAAGGCGGAGAATTTCAACTGAATAAAGTTAATATATCTGATTGCCTTCAGGCTTTTGTATCCACAGGGGGCTGGACGCACAACCTGAAGCCTTGAAGGTTATTATGAAGGAAAATGAGTTCCCGCTGATGCTCGCGCCCCTTTAGCTGATTCAGGTGGCTTAAGTTGACATCATAGCGAGCCAGTTCGGCCAAGAGACGATTTAAATGGGCTTCGTCAGCCTCACCGTCTTGCTGAAAATTTTGCGGCTGACTTAAGACGTCCTCCCAGAGGGTGAGCTGAGTTTGATAGAGTTTAATTGTCTCGCTAAGTGGGAAAGGCTTGGGGGCATGGGCGCAATAAGTGGGCCGCTCTGAAATTTTAGCCAACAGGTCTAAAGTCTTTCGAGCTTCTTCAATAGAAAATATGGGTGGGGTCGCTGGCTGGCTAAAGAGCTTGCCCTCATACCAAAACGGAGCCCCCAGGGCCTCACCGGCGAAGAGAGCTTCAGGGAATTGGAACGCTATTTGGTGAGGAGCATGGCCGGGAGTCTCCCAAACTTCGACACCCGGCACATTGCAATCGGTGTGGGCAATGAGGCGGCCGGGCTCTAATGGCTCTAAGACGCCGTAAGCTCCGGCCCAACAGCCCATCACTTGGTGAGTGCTGGCCACCAGGCGTTCAGGTTGAATCAGGTGTCGAATCCCGCGGGCATGAACTACGGCCTGGCAGCTGGGCCAGGCTCTGAAAATTGCTCCCAAGCCACCTGCGTGGTCTAAATGAATATGGGTTACTAAAACATAATCAAGGTTGCGCCCGGCCAGGCGTTCTTTTAAAAGTGCCACTAAGTTATCGGCACCACTGCCGACGCCACAATCGACTAAAATTGAAAGGCCCTCATATTGGCAAAGCCACCCACCAAACATTTCACCAAAAACTTCACTGTATTGGGGTTGAGACGGAATGCTTGGGAAAAATTCTACGTGCATTATTTCTTCCTTATCTTTTTCGAATGAAGTGTGCCTTCTTTGAAGTTTGGTTGGCACTCTTTATAGTATTTTAAGTTGACATCACAAATGTCAACTTAATTAGTCGATGCTGAAAAACTAATTTTTCAGCAAGGCACGCATGCTTTCGCGCCCCTTTTGCATTCGCAAAAGGCCGCCGGAAGTGAATTCCGGCTTGCGCTTCGCCTGCGGGCGGTTGCTTTGTAGCAACCGCCTTAGCCGCCGCTATCAGTATTTTCTTAGGGAAAAATATGCTGGGTTTCGTTAAAAATGGCGTAATTACCTTGCATATTTTTCACTTGATTTTTCACTATTTCACTAATTATTACTAGCGGTTATTGCATTTTTCAGCGGGACTAATTAAAGGCCCATTTGCTCTGGCATTTAAACGCATAAATTAATAGCACTTATGCTGATGCGGGGTGCTTGATTGCCCTTGCGGGGCAAGATAGTAATTTCAACTGAAATCACTACAAAAACTCAAATAAATCGGTATAACTAAAGCTATTAAAACTAAAATTAGCGAAAGGGCGATAAAAAATTCAACTAAAGTAAGCTTTTTCATAAATCCTCACTATTTTAACGCCAGCGGACTTCTCGGAACGCTTTTAAAATTAACGCAAAAATTGCTAAATTGCAATTTTAAAGGTCAAGCTTAATTTAAATATTGACCAAGCTTGGAAGGTATTTTATCATAGAGTAAGGTTCCTCGCCAATAGTTTGCATGAAGGGACTTTATTTCTTTACGACAAGCGGCTATTTTAGGCCTTGGAGCTTCGGAGCCAAACAATATGAAACCCTTTAGTGTTTTAAGTTTTTTTTGCACATTTGCCTTTATTTTGCTCTTGCTTGGTTCCAAAGCTCAAGCGCAGAATTTTCTGTGGCAAATTACTTCACCTCAAGGTGTTAAAAGTTTTATTATTGGTTCAGTGCATGTGGCCAATAGCGATTTATATCCTTTGAGCGCACCGATTGACGAAGCTTTAGCGCAGGCAGATGTTTTAGTGGTGGAAACTTTAGAGGCATCTCCCAGTGAAATGGAGAGCTTCATTTTAGCCAAAGGACGTGACGCGCGTCCGCTGAATGAAAGGTTGACACCAACCACAAAGGAACTCTTGCTGCAAAGTCGCCTGGATTTTAAGCCCTTGGAACACCAAGCCACTTGGTTGGCGGCCCTGAGCTTGCAACTTGAGCTCATGAGGCAAAACGGCTTTGAAAGTCAATATGGCCTTGATGCCTATTTTTTAAGCCAAGCCAAGGCTAAAGAGCTTGAAGTTGTTGCGTTGGAATCTCTCTCTGACCAATTGGGGCCTTTGAGTGAGATGGATGATGTTGAGGCTGATCTCTTTTTGCGCTCTGTTCTTTTAGAGGCTGATAATTTAGCTGCTGATATGGACAAGTTGCTCAGCACCTGGAAACAAGGTGACACTTCTGAATTTCAAGATATTTTCTTTCAACAATATAATAAATACCCGGAACTAATTCCGCTTTTAGATAAATTAATTTTCGCCCGTAACAAAACTATGGCCGCTCGTTTGCGCCCATTACTTTCTGAAGCGAAATCATATTTTGTGGTGGTTGGAGCCGGGCACCTGGTGGGAAAAGAAAGCATTCTCAGCATTTTAGCAAAAGAAGGCTTCCAAATTAGTCAGCTTTAAGGAAACGCCAAAATTTCAGTGTTTCCCCAAATATTTGATAGGGATTATGTTTATGAAGCAAATTACAAAAAACCGGCAAATCACCCTTTGCCTTGCTCTTTTGGCCATTTTAATCGCTCCTTTCGAGTTGAACGCCCAGGCCTTGAGCCAAGAGCAGATTCTTGAAGGACTGGCCGACCGCTATCGGGGCCTGAGCACCTTTCAAGCGACTTATAGCCGTGTGGCCGCTACCCCGGGTACAGACCAAATCTTCAAAAGCGGCTCGCTGCAAACGGCAACGGGGGAGCTCTATTGGGGCCGCCCAGCTCAATTACGGCTAGACCAAAAGTCTCCCACCCCGGAGCTCATGGTCACTGACGGCTCCACTGTCTGGTGGTATTTAACGGCGGAAAAGCTGGTCTATCGTTATCGTAACATTGATGTGGCCGGGCAAATGCGCCCCCTCATTGCTTTTTTGAGTGGCTTGGATTCTTTAAATGCTGATTTCACTGTCACCATGGCCCCCTTTGATTCCCAAAGGCCGGGGCAATATGGCCTCAAGTTACTGCCCAAAAGCGGAGCCGAAGCCGGAATCGATCAAGTTATTGTCTGGTGTGATGGTAACTATATTTTAACTGGTTTCAAGCTCATTTCCATCACCGGGGAATCAACGGATTTTTATTTGAGTAATTTTACCGAAAACCCCCAATTCAAATCTGATCGCTTTTCCTTCACCCCACCCCGCGGAGTGGAAATTGTGGAAGAAGGTCAATAACATAGTATTTTAAGGAGACGCTGATTAATTAGCGTTTCCTTAAATAAGGAAACGTTGATAAATTAGCGTTTCCTTAAATATTGTGCCGCAAGGCAGAATGAGCTCGGAAAGATTCACATGATTAAAGACTACGCAGCGGAAATAGCCGCCTTAAAAAAACTGGCCAAAGAACAACGAGCCATTATTTTGGCCCATTACTACTGCCGCCCGGAGCTCCAAGATGCCGCTGATTTTGTGGGTGATTCCTTGGGGCTGGCCAGCACGGCAGCCGAAACTGACGCAGAAGCCATTGTCTTTTGCGGCGTGCATTTCATGGCTGAAACAGCCTCTATTTTGAGCCCGGAAAAAAAGGTGGTGCTGGTCAACAGCATGGCCGGTTGCCCTATGGCCGATATGATCACAGCCGAAGAGTTGGCGGCGAAAAAGGAAGAGCTTCCTGGGGTGGCTGTCTTGACTTATGTCAATTCCAGCGCAGCGGTGAAGGCTTTGAGCGACGCTTGCTGCACCTCGGCTAATGTGGCGGAAGTTTTACGTAATCTCCCGGGCGATACTGTTCTAATGACGCCGGATAAAAATTTGGCCGCTTTTGCACAAAGCCAAGTGCCGGAAAAGAAAGTTTTGGCTTGGGAGGGTTGGTGCCCCATTCATCATCAGCTGACGGCCCCCACGGTGAAAGATTTGCAAAGCAAATATCCCAACGCTCAAACATTGGCTCACCCCGAGTGTCGACCGGAAGTCTTGGCCTTGGCTGATATGGTGGGCTCTACCACCGGCATTATCGCCCATTGTCAACAGAGCACTCACAGTGAGTTTTTAGTGCTCACCGAAGAGGGCGTTGGTCACCAACTAGCTAAAATACCAGGTAAAACTTTCCGCTTCCCTGAAAACATGACCTGTTGGGATATGAAGAAAAACACCTTGGCTGATTTGCGTAAAGCCTTGGAAACTTTAAGCCCGGAAGTGCGGGTCACAGCCGATATTCGGGCGAAAGCTTTGGCTCCTCTTCAAAAAATGATGGCGGCGCGTTAATGGCTTTGGCGCAAGAACGTCATTCCGCATTAGTTGAGTCCACATCCGCCGAGGCCGCCGGACGCTTTTTAATTGTGGGCTTTGAGGGTCGGGATTTTTCTGAAGTGGCCGCCTTGATAAAAGAAGTGCGCCCGGCCGGTTTGATTTTCTTTACTCGTAATTATGACGAAGCCGTGGGCCCGTCGCAGTTGCGAGAGCTCATCGATAAAGCCCAAAGTTTGGCTCAAAGCTTTCTTGGGCGACGTCTGTTGATTGCGGTGGATTATGAAGGCGGCCGAGTTCAGCGTTTTCGCAACCCTTACACGCTTCTTCCGCCACCCCAAGAATTGAGTGCTTTAGAACCGACTAAAATTCAACAGATTCAAACCCAAGGAGCTCGCCAATTAGCGGCCACCGGCTTTAATGTCAACTTAGCCCCGGTGGTGGATTTGGCAACGAACAGCGATTCCCCCATTGTGGGTGATCGGTCTTTCAGTGCTGACCCGGCTTGCGTCGCTTTATGTGCGCAGAGCTATTTGGCCGCCTATGAAAATGCCGGGCTCGTTGGGGCTTTGAAGCATTTTCCTGGCTTGGGGGCCGCAAGTCTTGATCCTCACTATGGCTTGCCCACAATTGCCCTGGCCGCAGATGAGCTAATGGCCGCCGACATCTTTCCTTTTCAGAAAATATTGGCCGACCAAAACCCGTGGGCCGTGATGACAACTCACGCTCTTTATCCGGCTTTAGATAGTGAAAACCCGGCCACTACTTCAGAATCTATTGTGAGTATTTTGAAAAATGAGCTCTCTTTCCCCGGCGTGGTTTTAAGCGATGATATGGAGATGGGGGCTGTTTTGGAAAATAGCTCTTTGGGGGAGATGGTGGTGAAATCGGTGGTCTCCGGGCACGATCTTATTTTGGTTTGTCGGCAGAAGCACCACGTCCAAGAAGGGCACCACGCTTTACTCAAAGCCATTGAAGAAGGGATAATCACCCCAAAGCGGCGTTCTGATGCTTACAGTCGGTTAGTGGCTTTACTTGAACACCTGGCCGCCATTTGCCCGGCAGAAGAAACCCGCAACCGCTGGTTTACAGAGCTTTTAGAAACAACCACTTAAAAAACTACTGATTTTATAGATGTTTTTTAATCCAAGTAAAAAAAAGGACGAATATGAGTGCCAACTTACAACATAAATACTTATTGAAAACCGGCCTGTGGGAAGTTTCGGGGCTCTATTACGACCGTAATGATCAAGCTTACGCCCAAAAGGGGCAGCTGGTCATCACCCACGAGCCAGACTTGTGGGTCATTGAAGGGCAGATGACTATTGTTGCGCAAGAGACGCAAACGGTCTCCAGCCGCTATGAAATAAAGCCTTTGCCTCAAGGCGGCACCTATACTGAGTGGAAGTCGGAAACAGGCGGCCCCGAGCCGGTTTTTGGCCTTTTTGTCATGGTCGCCGATACAATCCTGTCTCCTTGGCAATCGCGCAGTAACACTTATTGGGGGCAAGAAGTCCTCATGCGCCTTTCTGAGGGGGAATATCACGGGCGGGGCTTTGCTTTCTTGCAAAACGAAAAAGTCTCTGCTTGGTCGACTCGCCTAGAATTTATGGGTTGAAATAATACGATATAATACATCTTTAAGCTCTTGCTTAAGGGGAGGGTGAACAAGTGAACACAGTAAAAGCGCAAATGACTAACCATGGAAGTCGTTGGCTGGTGGCAATTCTCTTACTAATTCCAACTATTTTGAGTATGCTGGCCGAGCAATATATCTATTTCTTTCTACTTATCTTAATAGCCGGCGGCGTGACTTGGTGGGAATTTAGCCGTAACCTCTTCGGAGCTGAACGCTTTTCACTGATGGTCTTGGCCTGGCTGGGCTGGTTGGCTGTGGCCGGCGGAGCTTATTTCTATGGCCCTAGCGGTCAAAGCCTCGGTTTAGTGGTCGCCCTAGCTTTGGGGGCCGGTTATTGCATGTGGTTTTTAGAAAAGGAAAGCGGGCCGATTTTACTAAATTTAACGGGGCGTTACGCTCTAGGACAGCTTTATTTAAGCTTTTTGATGTCCTTTTTTTTACTGCTTAAAAAAACAGATGGCGGCGGGCTCTGGCTCCTTTACGTTTTACTCGTAACCATCGCTGCCGATACTGCCGCCTATTACGTTGGAACCAAATTGCGCGGCCCCAAACTCTGGCCTAAAATCAGCCCCAATAAAACCATTTCCGGCCTTGTCGGTGGTTGCGTGGGAGCTCTCATCGTCTCTTTGGCCTCTTCATCATTCCTCCCGGCTCCTGTGGGAGTAATGGCGGCTTTGGGGATTTTTTTAGGGCTTTGGGGGGCCATGGGCGATCTCTTTGAATCAGCCATCAAACGAGCCATTGAAATCAAAGACAGCTCCACCCTCCTTTTAGGGCACGGCGGCTTTTGGGATCGTTTAGATGCCCTTTTATTCAATGTCGTGCCTGTCTACATTCTAGCTGACTTCATCATCATGCAAAACCCCGGTTAAGATTTGGGGAAAATCAATTTTCGAAATTTCTTGGGGAGAAACTTTTTTGAAAAAAAGTTTCTCCCCAAACCCCTCTTCAAAAAACTTTTATGGGCGTCCGGTTTTGGCTTTTTACTTCGTAAAAAGACCAAAACCGGACGCCAAAAATGTTATTTTAAAAAGGATTATGGTGAAAATCCCTTGTTAAAAAATATTTACCCCTCAAAAATTTTGAAAATTGATTTCCCTAAGTTTTTTTGGGAAATTTTTTCAAATAATATTTTTACTCCAAACCTTCTATTTAAATAACGTTTCCGGCGTGGGGGGGGGGGGTTTTTTTTTTTTTGGGGGGAAAAACAGCAAACCAAGCCCCCGACTTTTTTTTAATGGGTAGGGTTTGGATAATTTTTTTATATATTTTATTTATAAGAA
>CAYJAF010000018.1:0-11305 GCA_964368195.1 uncultured Thermodesulfobacteriota bacterium | reverse complement strand
TTTTTTTTGGTTAATTTTTTAAAAAAATTATTTATAAAACAGAAAAGATTGTTGAAAGTCTTTCGCGGGGGGGGGGTTTGCTTTTTTACTATTTAAAATGCAAAAAGCCCATGCCCGTAAACGTTTTTTGAAAAGGGGTTTGGGGAAAAACTTTTTTTCAAAAAAGTTTTTCCCCAAAAATCTTTAAACAGGCGGATGATTAGAAGAGAGAGCACCGCTATGCAGCTGGCGGATGATGCCGTCCACCAGCCCCACTTTAGGGATAATATATTCCTGGACTTGGCAGATGCGTCCAATGGCTAAAAAGATGTGGAGTGCTGGGACAATGACATCAGCGCGGTAAGAATTCATTTTATATTGCCGCAACCGCTCTTCAAAGGAGAGCTGCGAGAGGTCGGCGTGGAAAGCTCTTAAGGTCTCGTAGTCAAGGGAATCGCCATCTTTTTTATTAAACAATTTCAGAGTCTTGTTGATATTCCCGCCGGAGGCAATGATCTTCAAAGGCCCGGGAAATTTGCGCCGCATGGTGGCCAGAGTGTTTTTGAAATCTTCTTCGGCTTCAGCTGTTACTTGTTTGGCCAAATAGCGCAGAGTGCCCAAAGGGAAGGAATAAGATGCCTTTTGTTGTTGTCCGCAGTAAAGAGAGACCTCAGTTGAGCCGCCGCCCACATCAACGTGAATGTAGTTATAGCTGTTATCCAGAACCTCTCCAAAGCGCCCGGCTTCAAAAACCAACTCAGCCTCTTTGGTGCCGCTTATAATATCGATGATAATGCCGGTGGAATTTTTCACTTCTTGCATTACGTCTTGGCCGTTAGCGGCTTCGCGCATGGCACTGGTGGCGCAAACCCGATAGCGACTCACGTTGAATACGTGCATCAAATGGACGAAGGCTCGCATTGTCTCCACAAGATGATCAATTTTAGCTCGGCTGATTTGGCCGCTTTGGAAAACGTCTTCCCCTAAGCGAACCGGCACCCGGATATAGGCATTTTTCTTAATTGACTTTCTCTCTTCGAATTCTTCCACATTGTTTATCAAAAGACGAATGGCGTTTGAGCCAATGTCGATGGCGGCAATGGATTCAACTTGCATCGGCATTCAATTTTTCTCTTTCGTTAAGTTCCTTGTAATATTCATATAAATCTGTTTGAGCCCGACGCGGTGGGCTAGATGGATCCTCAGAGCTAACATAGGTGTTGAGCCCCATTTCAGCTTGATCGCGAGCTTTGACGTTGTCAGCCCACTGATAATCAAAGAAATCGCGCACAATTTGTTTCAACTTAGGGTCTAAAATAGGGGCCGCCACTTCCAGGCGTTGGTCGAGGTTGCGCGTCATCCAGTCGGCGCTGGAGATAAAAACCTTTTCGTCTCCGTTGTTGCCGAAGATAAAAACCCGGGAGTGCTCCAGAAATTTATCAACAATACTACGGCATTGAATATTCTCGCTCAAACCTTTAACTTGAGGTTGCAAAGCGCAAGCCCCCCTGATGACCAGGCGGACATCAACTCCGGCTCGGCTGGCACGGTATAAAAGGGTAATTAGGCGCACATCAGTTAAGGTGTTACATTTGGCGTAAATATGAGCAGGCAGACCCAGGCGAGCTTGGCGGATTTCATTGAAGATGAGCCGGGCAAATCGTTGCCGCATGAAAAACGGAGCCGCTAACAAATAACGGCAACGCACGTGTTTGTGTGAAGTCTCCAAGAAAGTAAAGATGCTGCGGGCATCTTCAACCATGCCGGGGTGAGCGGTGAAGAGACCGAAATCACCGTAGAGCTTGGCGGTGGATTCGTTAAAGTTTCCCGTTCCCACATAGAGATAACCGCGAGGGCGTTTATTTTCCTGGCGTTCGACCAACACCAATTTGCTATGAATCTTAAGGCCTCGCAAACCGTGCAGAACTTTCACCCCGCTCTCTTGCAAGGTGTTTACTGTCTCAAGGTTTTGCTCTTCGTCAAAGCGGGCCATGAGCTCCACTAAAACCACAACTTGCTTGCCGTTATAGGCGGCATTGACCAAGGCATTGACAATTTTTGAATGTTCGGCCGTTCGGTAAAGGGTGATGTAGATCTTAGTCACTTTGGGATCAATGGCCGCTTCGCACAAAAAATCCACAAAGTGATTAAAGGTTTGGTAGGGATAATTCAGGAGTAAATCCTTTTTCCTAATAACCTTTAAAATGCTGGAAAAGGGCACGATGTCATGGTGAGGCAATGGCGGCGTTTCGGCCACTTCCAATTCAGGGGCCACTCGGGGGAACTTCATCAAATCCCGCATGACGTGATAACGAGTCCCTTCGGTCAGCTGGCTTCGGGGAACGTTTAATTTGCGCACTAAAAGTTCCAACAAACCGGTTGGCATTTCGGGATCGTAAACCATCATGGCCGGGCTGCCTTTAAGGCGTTCTTCCAGGCCGTGCTTAATTTTCTCTACCAAGCTGGTGGAAACATCTTCAGCCAAGTTCAATTCGGCATCACGCATGATTTTAAATGTGTGAGCGGAAATATCCTGATAGTTGAACATGAAGAAGATATTGTCCAGGCAAAGGCGAATGACATCATCAATGAAGATGATGTCGTGTTTTTTGCGGCTGGAAGGCAGCTGAATGAAACGAGGGCAGTCTTCTGAAAGGGGGATGCGGATAATGGCGTAGCTCAACTGACGCCTCTGAACCATTCTGACGCCGTGGTAGATGCGGTTATCCCGTAAAAGGGGCAGGGGAGTTTCATCGTCAATGAGCAGGGGCACCAAAGTGCTGCTGACAGAACGGGCGAAGAAATCACGGCAAAAGTTGCGCTGACGGGGGGTCAACTGGGTCTCATTGAGCACCCGAATGCCGTGTTCGGCCATTTCAGCTAACACCCCTTGGTATACCTTTGTGAAAACCCTTTGGTTCCGTTTTATTTTAGCGGTGACAATGGGTAATAGCTCCTGAGGAGTATAGCGCCCGGTGAAAATTCGCCCGGTGTTGGCCGATTTAGACTGGCTCATACGCAAAAGGCGCGCCAGGCGCACCTTTATGAACTCATCTTGATTGCTGGAAAAAATACCTAAAAACCGCAATCGTTGCATCAAGGGCACCGAAGGGTCTTGAGCCTCTTGGAGCACTCGTTCATTAAATGCCAGCCAACTGAGTTCACGATTATTTGTGGGTATCATAAAACTTCCGATAGCTTACTCCTTGCCAGTGCAAAAGGAGTAAGCTCAATTATGGAATTCACATTTTTAAGGAAACGCTGATTAATTAGCGCTTCCTTAAAGCAAACGCTTCCTTAAAACGGGCGTTTAATGACCGCCGCCCGCCCAAGCTCTTCTTCAATGCGCAAAAGGCGGTTGTATTTGGCAATGCGTTCGCTGCGAGAAAGGCTGCCGGTTTTGATTTGCCCGGAACCCGTGGCCACGGCCAAATCGGCAATGAAAGTATCTTCCGTTTCGCCACTGCGATGGGAAATTACGGTGGTGAACCCGGCTTTGTGGGCCATTTCAATGGCTTCTAAAGTTTCGGTGACCGAGCCGATTTGGTTGAGTTTAATCAAAATGGAGTTGGCCGATTTTTCTTTAATACCACGCTCCAGACGCTTGGTGTTGGTGACAAAAAGATCATCGCCCACCAATTGCAACTTGTCGCCCAAAGCGGCGGTCAATTTGTTCCAACCGGCCCAATCATCTTCTGACAAGCCATCTTCAATGGAACAAATGGGATATTTTTTGCTCCAAGCTTCATAGAGAGCAATCATTTGGTCAACGCTGTTTTTGCTCTTGTCACTTTTGTTGAAAACATATTTTTTGGATTTCTCGTCGTAAAATTCGGAAGAGGCGATGTCCAGACAGATGGCCACATCGGTGCCGGCTTTATAACCGGCTGACTTAATGGCTTTCATGATCATATCTAAAGCTTCGTCGTTGCTGGCCAAATTGGGGGCAAAGCCGCCTTCGTCGCCAACGGCTGTGCTGTGGCCGGCATCGTTGAGGAGCTTTTTCAAAGCGTGGAAGACCTCGGTGCCGCAACGCAAAGATTCCGCAAAAGTGTCGCCAAAGAGAGGCATGATCATGAACTCTTGGAAATCCACACTGTTATTGGCGTGGGAACCGCCATTGATGATGTTCATCATGGGGCGGGGTAATTGGTTGGCCTTGGCGCCGCCCAAATAGCGGTAAAGGGGCAGGTTCACCGCTTCGGAAGCGGCCCGAGCCAAAGCCATGGAAACGCCCAAAATGGCGTTTGCCCCCAATTTGCTTTTACTTTCGGTGCCGTCTAATTCAAGCATGGCGTAGTCAACAGCGGCTTGCTCTAAGCCGTCCATATCTAAAATGGCCGGGGCAATCACTTCGTTAACATTTTGCACAGCTTTCAACACGCCTTTGCCGCCGTAACGTTTGGCGTCGCCATCGCGCAATTCCAAAGCTTCGTGTTGCCCGGTGGATGCGCCGGAAGGCACGCAAGCCTGACCAAAGAAACCATCTTCCAACCAAACATCAACTTCCAGTGTGGGGTTCCCACGGGAATCCAGAATTTCGCGGGCTAAAACATCAACAATCGGGAACATAGATCCTCCATTTGAGCAAAAGGGCCTTTGTGGGCTTACTTTGCGGACAATTGTGGCGTAGGCCGTTAGTTTTATAGCCAAAATAAATCACAACGAATGATTCACAATGACTCACAATGAGTTCATATATAATTCTATAGGCAGGTTCAACCCCTTTGATCTTAATCAGAGCCCGGGGCCGCTTCCCGTAATAGTTCAAAGGAACGATCTTTAACGGTTAAGAGCGTCGGCTCCACTGAGTAGTCCCCGGTATTGTCAAAGCTGAAAGGCCCGGTGGCTCCGGGGGTTGGCGTGCCTTGGCTCAAGGCCCTTTGCAGAGCTTGGCGGCTGTTGGCCCCACCGGCCAGGGCTTTGATTAAAGCCAGACCGGCATCGTAACCATAGGCGGCAAATTGATCCGGCGCCTTACCGTAGGCTTGGGTGTAGCTTTCAATAAAACGTTTACTTTCGTCCCGTTGGCTGAGCTCGCTAATGGGAGCCGGGATGACTGCCCCTTGGACATAACGGGCAGAGCTATCAAGCATTTCTTGGTTCAGCCAAAGGGGAGAACCAAGGAACTGCATTTTGGTGACGTCGTGATAAGCCAGTTGCGGTAAGATCATGCTGACAGCGGCCACGGCATCGGGCAAGTAAAGGGCGGTGAAACCTGTCTCGGCTTGATAGCTAGAGGCAACCCGCCGATCGGCCCGGCCCCCGGTGAGTTGTTGAGCTAAGTCAGCCGACCAATTTTCCATGGTGGTGTCGTATCCTTGGGCCACCGTTACTTGCGAGCCCAAGCTGCGCACTTCATTTTCATAATAGCCCCGAATGGGTCGCCCGTAATTATTTTCAGGGTATAAAACCCCCAAGGCTTGGTGCCCCTGAACCCGCACAGCATAGCGAGCCACAGCTTCGGCTTGGTGCTTCGGAGTCAGAAATAAACGGAAAACGTAAGGGCCGATTTTAGTCAAATCAGCTCGTTGGCTAATGGCAATGAGGGGTAACCCGGCTTTATTGGCTGTTTGAGCGGCCAAGGTAGATTCCCGGCTCAAAAAGGGGCCCACCACCGCCAGAATTTTATCGTTGTCGGCAGCGGCCTGCACTTGGCGGGCGGCCTCTTCAGCTGAGGCGCGGGTATCCATGACCGTCAAGCCTAAAGCTCCGCCGGCAAAATTGTTTAAAGCCAGCTTTAAACCGGCTAGAACCTCTTGGGCATATTGAGCGGCAGAATCTCCCGTCAACGGCAAAACGGCCGCCACTTGCAAATCACCACTAAGGCCTTCGTTTAAACGGCCTAAATCACCCATGGTCGTTGGCGTGGTGTGGTCAATCATGCTTTCAGCCACCATTTGCCCCGGCTGGTAGTTTTCACCAAAGGCGACCGGCGGTAACGGGCTGTTGGAATCCAAGGCCGCTAAAATAGCCGTCACTTGGGTCATTAAGGGGTTTGTGCTAAAAAACTTTGTGAAAATTGCGCTTTGGGTTTGGGTGCGTGCTTTGTCCCCGGCCTGGGCCGCCAGACGGATTAAGAGATAAGTTGCCTCAGGGGCCGGAAAGCTCTGGGCGTAATTGGCTTGGATTCTCTCTAAATCAGCTTGACTTAAACGGGTTAAAGTCGCTTGAACACCTTCGGCGGCAGCTGTTTTAGTCTGCCCACCAGCTGAATTCCAAACGCCCATAAACATGTCAAAAGCTTCAATATAATTCGTCAGTTCATATAAACTCTGGGCTCGAGCCAGCTCCACACCGGCACGGCGGTTTAAATCTGTGATTGTGGGCAAAAGTTGCGCTGCTAAAGCGTTGGCCTTTTGAGGATCGCCTGCTGCTAAATAGACCTCGACCAGGCGTGGCTGGGCCTCGGCCGTATAGGGGCTGGTGGGGAATTGAGAGGCTAAACGCTCATAAGCTGAAATGGCATCGGTGAACTGGCCGGCTTTTTCAGCGGCCAAGCCAAAGCTTGCCAAAGTAACTTCCAAATTGGGGGGATTGGGAACAACTGTTAGATATTGCTTATAATAATCTGTTGCGGCCCTATATTGCCCTTGGTTATAAGCTGTTTCAGCCGCCTGAAGCATGGATGCCTGGCCTGTGCCCCCAGGGGTAACGGAAGGTGCTGTTTGCGGGCCCGAACCTTCCGGAGAGCTGGAGATTAACGCCGGAAGACAGCCCACCATCGTAGTTAAAAAGATGGTAAAAAAAAGTGGCGGTAATATTTTTTTTAAAATCGTCATGAAGCTTCCTTCACAGTGTGGTCACTAACTTTCGCAAAAAGCCTTAAGGAAACGGTGGTTTATTCTTGCGTAGAGAATAAATCAGCAAGGCATGCGAGCTTTTCATGAGCCCTTAGTGAGACGGAAAAATGTGGTTTCCCCTCTCATTTTGGGCTTGCGGCAAAGTAGACAATTTTGCCTACTTTTTAAGGAAACACCAAATAGCGTATCCTTAAAAGCCCAACTCCGCCAATAAATCGTTAACCGCCCCTTGATCCAAACGTGATTCAGCCCCGGGCCCCAGAAGGGCCGAGCCCTCGGTCGGGATGGAGACCTGCTCTAAAACGCGGGTTACTTCGGCTTGAGCTTGTTCTTCCACCTGTTGGGCGTCACCTTGGGGGCCGCTTTCTTGGTGGGCTTTCATTTTGGTGTTGACCGAGACCAAAATGGAGAGAAGTTGAGTTTGTATGTCACTGATTACAGTGACAATTTTCATGATCCGCTGCCCTGACAGATCTTGGAAGGAAAGGGCTTCGGAAATGTCGTTGAGGTGCCCATTTGTCTGGCGGATTAATTCATGGGCCGTGCTTACTGTTTTGACAATAGTATCGCGGTCTTGAGCTGAAATGGAAGTGTAGAGCGGTGGTGCGGCAGAAGTTGTAGCTTCCGCTGAAACCGGGTTCCCTTCAGGGATTTGACGGCTAATATCTTCCAACTCAGCAACTAGAGATTGAATATTTTGGAGCTCTGCTAAGGAAACTTGAGCATCACCGGTTGAAGGAGCAGAAACTTCTTCTGCTGATTCCGGCTCGGGCTCAGGTTCCGGCTCAGGTTCAGGCTCCGGTTCGGGTTCAGGCTCCGGTTCAGGCTCCGGTTCGGGTTCAGGGGCAGGTTCCGGCGCTTCAATTGGCACTTCAACTTCCTGCTTTTC
This sequence comes from uncultured Thermodesulfobacteriota bacterium, assembly GCA_964368195.1. GTDB lineage: Bacteria > Desulfobacterota > Desulfarculia > Adiutricales > Adiutricaceae > Adiutrix. The sequence goes on along the minus strand of CAYJAF010000018.1, from coordinate 3,634 downwards.
ACCCTCCACAGGCAAGACGCTGTCTAAGAAAATGCTGGCGGCCGTTTGATTCATTTTTTTAATTGTATTTTTGAAATCTTCTGAAGGCGTGGCCGCATAAAGTGTCTTTAAAATATCGGTGATGGGGAAATTGTAAAAGCCGTCTTCCTCTTCCACATTAGCCGACATTTCCGTGAGCTTGTCTGAGATGGCCGGGGTATTGAAAGCTGCAGCTTGATCTTGACGCATTTGCTTGATGTGATCTTTAACCGACTCATTGGTGCAGAGCTCGTAAAGAGTCTGGAAGACGACATCAACCTCAAAGCGAAGAATGGTTACCATTTGCGTGGCCGGCTCAGGTGGGGAAACTTCAGCGGCCGGAGTTTCGTCTTGATCTTCGATCGGCTCGGAAATAGTTTCTTCAGCTGCCGCTTCTTCTTCCGGCTCATCATCACCTGAGGGCTCTTCGTCTAATTCGTCCAGCTCATCTAATTCAACAGAAGCCCTTGCCTTTGCTGCGGCCGCCGATTCGGCGGCTAAGAGCTCGGCAATCACGCTCTTTAGCTCTTCCAATTTATCATAAAAAGCCGGAGGTGGAGCCGCCGCAGCGGTAGCTCCAGCGGGAACACCTTGCGTTTCAGAAGCTTCCTCACCTTGTTGCGCCTCTTCACTTTCAGGGGGCGCATCTGCTGAGTTTTGAATCAAATCCAAACTCTGCAAAAGATCCAGCTCTTTACGCAAGTTATCCATGTCAGTTTGGATGTTGTCCGCCGTATCCATGATGCTCATGGTGGCTTTCTCTGTTATTTTAATAACTTCCGAAAGCTGATCCTTGGCGCTTTCCAGCTGCTGGTCAGTCTCTTCCAGGTTTGCGCCATCCATTTCCGCGGGCAAATCCTCTACCGAAGCCGACAACTGGCGAGCCAAACGACCGATTTTATCGAAAAGTTCCTCTGAAATCTCTTTGAAGAAAGCTCCCCCGGGCACTCCGTCAAGGGCGGGCTCCCCAGCTGAATCTTCCACCTGGTCAGGTGCTGAAACTTGTTCGCTGGCCGCTTCAACTAAATTTTGACAATTTTTAAGAAAAGAAGCCGGAGGCCCTCCGGCTGTTGAGCGGGTTGCCTCCACCAGTTCGGGGTCGACTTTAATTTGATATACGGCCTCGGTGGTGACTATGCGAAATTCGCCTACGCCCAATTCAAAGGCCACAATGGGGGGAGTGGTGGTGGAGCTCATACTTTCCCTAACAAATTAATGGTTTATTGAAAACTGTTTCAGCAAAATTAACGAACAAAACTATACAACTTCTAAAAAATTTACAGGCCTAAAAAATTCTAAATAGCCACCTTAAAACATCTAAAATAGCATTTGAGATGTTTAAAGAAGACGGCCTAAAATGACCAAGCGCACAAGATGGCTCACCTTAAAATCTTTTGCAGACAACTGCAAAGGGCGGCAGCCCAACACTTTCACTAACAAGCACACAGGAGCCGACGACTCTTGGGCTGCTGATTTCAAGCTGCCATCGGCAGTTAAGTCATAACCCGGCAACTCAATGCTAGCCACTAAAGTTGCCCCAAGCTTTTGCGGAGCTTCTAAGAGCCAAAGGGGGCGTCCTCGGCGACAAATTAAGCGGCCCTTAACTTCTTCGTTTCCATCGGTCTGGCTATGGCCGATGGCTTCCACCTTGGCAAGGGTTATGGAATAAATGACGCCGGGTTTTAAAAACGCTCCTAAATCCATAAGCCTTGCGCCCTATTTTAAAGTTTCCTTAGTTTAAGTTGCTATCGGCAATCATTGACGGAAATAAGCTCAATTTCTAAACCGCCGTGTCTTTAATAATCGGCTTTTATGACCCAAAGCATTAATTTGAGCGTGGCTCACAGAAATACAATAGCTTAGTTTATATTAGCTACAAGGTTAAGTCAAGGGCTGTGATTTTATCCCGGTTATGTCAAAGTGGCAAAGGGAAAACATATTGATATTAATGTGAATATTTCATGGCAAATATTGGGTGAGAAAAAGTCGTTGGCGAAAGGTGCTTATTGTTATATTATTTATAATGTTAAATTAAAAAAACTCGGTAGTTTAATTTGTGCATGAGGAGCCTCTTAATTAATATGTCGGAAAAAATTTTAGGTGAAGTAATTGCCAGCGGTAGCGAATTGATGCTGGGCCGCAATGTGGATACAAATTCCGCCTGGTTATCGGAATGCCTCACGACCCGCGGCTTGACCATCGCCCGCCACACCGCAGTGGGAGATGATTTTGAGAGCCTGGTTTTGGCCTTTCGTCGCGCTTGGGATGAACACCATCTCACCATAGTCACCGGCGGCTTAGGCCCCACTGAAGACGACCTCACTCGCAAGGCCGCAGCTGAAACCTTTGGCCTTGAGCTTACCTTCAGGCCTGAGTTGGCTGAGTGGCTGAAGGAACTCTTCTGCGCTCGCGGCTACATGATGACCGATAACAACTTGCGCCAAGCGTGGCTTCCGGAAAGCAGCTTATTGGTGCCCAACCCGGTTGGCACAGCGCCTGGTTTTGCCTTAGCCTCTGAAAAAAAGCTAATGGTCTTTTTGCCGGGAGTCCCTTCTGAAATGAAAGCCATGGTTGAATCTTGGCTTTTGGAACGGTTGCGCAAGCATTTCCCCACTTTGCCTCAAATGCGTCGCACAGTTGTTTTAGAAGTTGTGGGCTTGGGTGAAAGCCGGGTTGACCACTTAATTGGCGATTTAATACGTTCCGGCTCTAACCCTCAAATCGGCCTTATGGCCAGCCCAAATTTGGTGCGCATTTTAATTACGGCAGAAGGTGAAAATGAGCTTGAAATTTTAACGCTTATAGAGGAAACTAAAAAGATATTGGCAGACAAGCTGGGTGAGCACTTGCTCCCGGCTGAAGTTGCAAGCACTTAAAGGAAGTGCGAGAGCCTTTCACACAAATGACAAACGACTGCTGATAGAGGTGCGCTGAAAGAGACGAAACGATGAAAAAAATATTAGCTATTTTAATTTTAATGGCAATTATGGTGCCCGCCCCCTTAGATGCCAGAACGGTAAAACCTGAATTATATGTCATAGATGTTCCCAGCTCTTGGCAAGCCAAGCAAAGTGGCCAGACAATCACTTTAACCAGCCCGGACAAAAACTGTCTGATTATAGTTACAGAAGGGTCGTCGGCTCTTGCCCACCGCAAAACCGTGGAGCCATTGGTAAAGGCTTACTCTAAACGGCACGGCAAAACCTTTGAGCACGTGGTGACAATAACCCGTCTCCGTTGGCAGCGGGTTATTGTCACCATCGCTGGTGACCACCCCGATCGGGTGCCGATTTACTATTCTATCAAAGCTAAAAAGCCTCACGTTAAGGGCTAATTGTGGTAGTTTAAGAATTTTTCTGAGAGGAAATTTTTTTTGAAAAAGCTCCCTTCAGATATAAGCTCTATTAAATTAGATTGGCGTGGAAAAAAAATCCCTTTATTTCTGATTTTAGGTTATAATAATATATTGGCTGTAGGCCGCAAAGAATTGTGAGCTTGCCTTTCCCCAAAATTCAAGCAAGCGGGAAAGGCAAGCCGCATTTTTGCCTCCCTTTGCTAAGGAAACGCAAAGTTTATTCTCAAGGCAGAATAAACCTCTGAAGGCACGCCGCCTTTC
>CAYJAF010000017.1:0-42066 GCA_964368195.1 uncultured Thermodesulfobacteriota bacterium | reverse complement strand
GAAAACCTTTTTTATAAAAACGTTTGCCCCCAACCCCCCGTGCAAAAACCTTTTCCGGCCCGGGGCTCATGAGTTGGCTCCTTTCCTTTTTACTTCGTAAAAAGTCGGAGCCGATTTATGAGCCCATGCCGGAAATGTTATTTAGAATGGGGTTCGGTGGCAACCCTTTGTTTAAAAAGATTTTGCCACAAAATTCACCAAGATTAACTTCAAGTTTTAAGATGAAAAAATCAGGGCAAGAACGTCTTATTTAATCTTACTACGAGCAGATAAGTGTTAAATATTGTATCAATATTTTGTAACCATATAAGATGCAAAGGCGACGTAGGAGAACTTTTCAGAAATTGAACGCACATAGCCCTACTGTTTGAGCGAGCGATAGCGAGCGAGTTGTAGGGCTAATGATGCGTCAATTACGGAAAAGTTGCTCCGTAGGAGCCTGAAAAACCAGCAAATAAGACACTCTTGCCCTGGCCAAAAAATCTTAAAAATTGATTTTTTGGTCGGGAGTAGGTATATTATAGTATTGTTTGGTTTTTTGATGACGATTTAGAAATGAGGAATGATAATGTCAGTAGAAAATGATAGCGTCCAAAGTGGCGAGCAAATAGAAGAGCAAAATAGCGAAGCTACTCACAACGATGAGGAAAGCAGTTCTGTAATCAAAGCCCGCTTTGCCAAGGCCCAAGAGATTAAAGACAGTGGGGTTAATCTTTATCCCAACACTTTTCGTCCCAAGCATAAAGTTGCGGCTTTGCGGGCGCAATATGAATCTGTGGAGCATGACGACTTTGCGGAAATGAAAGATGAATTCACCATCGCAGGGCGTCTTATGGCGCGGCGTGATTATGGCAAATCTATATTTTTTGATGTGTCGGACGATTCCGGGCGCATTCAGGCCTACATTCGCAAGCAAGGAGTTGCCCCGGAAGTCTTCGAGCTCTTTAAAAAGCTTGATATTGGGGATTTTGTTGGTCTTTCCGGCCCGCTTTTCAAGACGAAAACGGGGGAGTTGAGCATCTTAGTCAGTCAATTGGAATTGGTGACCAAGGGCCTTTGGCCGCTGCCGGAAAAGTATCACGATATTAATACCGAGATGCGTTACCGTCAGCGTTATGTTGATTTGATTATGAATGAGGAAAGCCGCCGGGTGTTTTTGCTCCGAAGCCAAGTGGTGGCGGCCATTCGTGAATTCATGACGGCCCATGGTTATGTTGAGGTGGAAACTCCCATGATGCACGCCATTCCCGGCGGGGCCACCGCACGTCCCTTTGAGACTTATCACAACGCCCTTGACCGCAATCTCTTTTTGCGCATTGCCCCCGAGCTCTATTTGAAGCGGCTTTTAGTCGGCGGCTTTGATCGCGTTTTCGAACTCAACCGCAGCTTCCGTAACGAAGGGATAAGCCCCCAGCATAACCCGGAATTCACTATGATGGAGTTTTACCAAAGCTATGCTGATTACGTGATGTTGATGGATTTCACCGAAGAGATGTTCGTGACTTTAGCCAAAAAAGCAGTCGGCACCACCTCTTTGACTTATCAAGGGACGCCGGTAAATATGGCCCGCCCCTGGCGGCGGCTCAGCTTTTACGAATCCATCACCGGCCTTGGCGGAGCCCCGCAAGAGGTTGTGACCAGCTTGGAAGCGGCGCGGGCACATTTGAAATCCTTGGGTGGCGACAAAGATGAATCTGACCCCCACGGTAAAGTTTTGGCGAAAATTTTCGATCTGGTGGTGGAGCCAAAGCTCCAAGACCCCACCTTCATCACCCATTACCCGGCCGATATAAGCCCATTGGCCAGGCGTAACGAAGAAAACCCGGAGCTGACCGATCGCTTCGAGCTCTTTATTTGCGGCCGCGAAATGGCCAATGCTTTTTCCGAACTCAATGACCCCCTCGACCAACGGGAACGTTTCTTGACTCAAGTGGCCGAAAGGGAAGCGGGTGATGAAGAGGGTATGTATATGGACGATGACTACGTGCGGGCCTTGATGTATGGCATGCCGCCGGCCGCCGGCCAAGGGGTGGGCATTGATCGCCTGGTGATGCTATTAGCCGACGTCCCCAGCATCAAAGACGTCATACTCTTCCCCCACTTACGTCAAGTGAGTAAATAAGGAAAAAAAATTGTCATTAGAACGTGAAATGGCCTTCCGCTATATGCGGGCTAAACGCAAAGAGAATTTCATCTCTCTCATTACTGTTATCTCCGTTGGGGGGGTGGCTTTGGGAGTGGCGGCGCTCATTGTTGTTTTGGCAGTATTGGCCGGTTTTGAAACTAACCTTAAAAATAGATTCCTCAACATCACCTCCCACGTGGTGGTGATGAATTTAGGTGGCGGCATTCGTGATTGGCCGGAGTTAGTTGATAAAATCAAAACCATTGATGGCGTCAAATCTGCCGAACCTTATGTCTACGGGCAAGTTCTGGCCATGGGCCCCAGCGGCCCTTCCGGGGCCATGGTCAAAGGTGTCGACCCCCAACTGGCTGCCGAAGGTCAACTGGGTAACTTGGGACTTTCTTTGGGCGCCCAAGAGCACTTTCTGAACCCCGATGAAAACTTAACTTTCCCTCCCATTATTTTAGGGCGGGAGCTCTCGGTGCAGTTGGGCGTTTATACTTACGACCTCATCAAAGCCATCTCACCTTTCGGCCGAGTCACTCCTTTGGGTGGACGCTCGCCTTTGACTAAAGAGTTTCAAGTGGCGGGCACTTTCCACAGCGGCCTTTTTGAATACGATGCCAATTTGCTCTATATGTCGCTGGCTTCCGCCCAAGAACTCATGGCCATGGGCGATGAGGTCTCGACCATTGAAGTCCAAGTGGAAGACGTCTATAAAGCCGACGTAATCAGTCAGGAAATTGTCAACCTCATTGGGCCGGATGAATTTTGGGCTCGAGATTGGATGCAGATGAATCTCAACCTCTTTGCCGCCCTTAAATTGGAACAAACAGCCATGTTCGTTGTCCTGACTCTTATCATTGTGGTGGCGGCCTTTAATATTGTGGCCGCTTTGGTGATGATGGTTATGGAAAAGAAAAAAGACATCGCCATTTTGAAATCCATGGGGGCGACCAAGCGGCAAATCCGCAATATATTCACTATTCAAGGGCTCACCGTAGGTGTGGTGGGGGCCGCCGGAGGCTTGGTTGTGGGCCTTATCATTTGTCTTTTATTAAAGCAATATAAGTTTATCAAGCTGCCCAGCGAGCTCTATATGATGGATAGCCTACCCATTGAAATCAGACCCTTGCAAGTTGTGGCCATTTTGGCCGTGACAATTATCATCAGCTATTTGGCCACCATTTACCCCTCGAAACAAGCGGCGGCCATGGATCCGGTGGAGGCTTTGCGCTATGAGTAATGTCATTTTAGAGGCGCGAGGGCTCAACAAGTCCTTCCGAAGCGGCCAAGAAACTTTGCAAATTTTAGCAGAGCTCGATCTTGATGTGGTCAAAGGGCGTTCGCTGGCCATTTTAGGCGCCTCCGGTTCCGGCAAATCCACCCTCCTTTATATATTGGGAGGTTTGGAAAAACCCAGCGGCGGCGCGGTGCGCTTTGAAGGAAGTGACATTTTTGCCCAAAGCGAAACAGATTTGGCGGCCTGGCGTAATAAATCGGTGGGTTTTGTCTTCCAATTCCACCATTTGCTTGGTGATTTCACCGCTTTGGAAAACGTGGCCTTGCCTCTTCGTCTGGGGGGCCTAAGCACCCATGAAGCCCAAGAAAAAGCCAAACCCCTTTTGGAAAGAGTTGGCTTGGCTCAAAGGCTGACTCACAAACCCGGGGAGCTCTCCGGCGGTGAACAGCAGCGGGTGGCCTTGGCTCGAGCCTTGGTCATGGAGCCCCAAGTTCTTCTGGCTGACGAACCCACCGGAAACTTGGATGCCAAAAGCGCCGACACCATTAACGAACTGATTTTGGAACTCGTGCGGGAGCGGGGCTTAGCTGCGGTCATCGTCACCCATAATAGCCAATTGGCGGCTTTAGTGGATTGCTCTTTAGAGCTGCGTTCGGGCCAATTGAACTAAAAGAACAAGCTTTTTCAAGGCGTTTAAAAATGCTATTAATATTAGTCTCTTGTTAGAATCATTGCTTATTTATAGTCTTTTTGCTTGTAATTTGCCTCTTAAAACTACATAATAGAGAGTCACGAGTTTATTTTAGGTGGGGAGAAATCCACCGTGAACTTTTGACTTTTCTCTAACCAACTAACTCCCAGCGACTGCTTACTTAAGGGCAAAATAGTGGCTGCCGTGGTGATAAATGTCTCTTTTTTTAAAGAATAAATACTTACGTCTCTTTATTTTCTCCTTCTGCATAAGCGTATTCATTGGCTCAGCCGGACTATCTGCGCAAGATATTGTCCGCGTAGCTGTAATGCCGGTGACCGTGAAAGTCGACGAAGGACAATTGGAACAGATGGATCGCATCTCAGACGGCCTCCAAAGCGTCATGCTCACCAGCTTAGCTGACCAAGGGCTGATGGTTTTGACTATGGGTGAAAACAACCTCGCCCTTGATGAAGCCAGTGCCCAAGCAATCGCCCGCAACATGGGTGCCGACTACCTCTTCACAGCCACCGTCAATAAAATTGGGGAAGCCTATAACATCACCGGTCAAATGGAAGCTTTAACTGCCCAAGGGCAATCCAGCCAGCGTTCCACGGTTTCGGTCGAAACGCCCTATCAATTACCCCAAGGTGTTGAGCGTTTAGTTTTTTTGAACACCGACCACTTAGTGGAAGACGGAACCCCGGTTGTCTCTGTGGACATCGTGGGCAACACCATGGTTGACTCTCAAGCTATTTTAAATAATTTACGCCTAAAACCAGGCGGCGGCTATAACGAAATCAAAGCCACCAGCGACCTCAAACGCATTTACGCCCTTGGCTATTTTGAAGATGTGGAAATCCAAACTCAAAATGTGAGCGGCGGCAAAGCCGTGCGCTTTGTGGTAACTGAACGTCCTCAGTTGGGCAACATCGTCTTCCGCGGCAACAAGCTCTTTGAACGAGAAGAGCTCTTGGAAGTTATTGGCATTCGCCCCAACGACATCCCCAGTGAACGCGACATCGCCGATTCGGTCACTAATATTAAAATGCTCTATACCGATAAAGGCCGCTCCAATGTGCGGGTGGTGACTCACACCGAAAACTCCGGTGGTGGGGCGGGCACTTTGATTTATGACATTTCCGAAGGCGGCAAAGTCTATATTGAATCCATTGAATTTGAAGGTAACGAATCCTATTCCGCCTGGACTTTAAGCAACCAAATTGAAACCAGCGAACGGAACTTTTTACTATCTTGGTTTGATGGCTCCGGCAAATTGAACCAAGAAAAGCTCTCCGGTGACGCTCAACGTCTGGAAAGCTATTACCACAACAACGGCTTTTTGCAAGCTCGCGTGGGCGATCCTGTTGTCTCTGATGCTGAAGGCGGCGGCTTGATTATCACCTTCCCCATTGTGGAAGGCGCTCGCTTCAAGGTGGGCGAAGTTAGCATTGGTGGCCAAACTCTGGAAACCGACATTGTAGAAAACTTAACCAAATCCATGCACTTAGGTGCTGAAGAATGGATGAGCCGCGAAATAATGCAAGCTGACGTCAAGGCTCTCCAGACTTATTACGCCAACAAAGGCTACGCCAACAGCACGGTGGAACCCAACATCAGTGGCCCCTTTGAAGATGACACCTTAAACGTTGAATATCTGGTTACACTAAACCAGAAAGTATATTTTGACCGCATAACCATTGTGGGCAATGACAAAACTCGTGATAAAGTTATTCGCCGCCAACTTTCGGTGGTGGAAGGCGACCTCTATTCCGCCTCGCGCTTGGAAGCCAGCCAAGCCAATTTAATGCGCAGCACCTATTTTGAGCAAGTAAACCTTGTCCCCGGGCCTTCTGATTCTGATGACAAAATGAACTTGCGCGTTCAAGTGAAAGAACGTCCCACCGGCTCTTTTGAAATCGGTGGTGGTTACAGTAGCTACAACTCGGTTTTTGGTGTTATTCGCTTAACCCAAGACAACCTCTTTGGCTACGGACGTCGCCTCACTTTAGAAGCCAACGTGGGCTCAAGGGATACTCTCTACGACCTTTCCTATACCGACCCGTGGGTTTTCGACATTCCCCTCACCATGGGCCTGGATGTTTTCCGCTATGAAAACGAATACGAATACTATACCAGATCCTCCACCGGCGCCGGTATTAGAGCAGGTTACCCCTTGGGAGCCAACTTCTATTTAAGTGCCCGTTATGTTTTTGAAAACATCGATATTGATTCCGACCCCAACATCGATAGCACCGACTATGAGGAAATGGAAGAATACACAAAAGAAAGTATCGCCACCGTGACTTTACGCCGCGATACACGTAACCACTATTTCTTCCCCAGCGAAGGTTCAGTCACTCGCTTGAGCTACGCCAAAGCCTCTCACTTCCTTGGCGGCGAAACAGATTTCAGCCGCTATGAAATTGAAGGCGCCAAGTGGTTCCCCTTGCCCTTCTTCAAAGGTGCCTCTGTTATGGTTCACGGCGAAATGGGTTACATGACCGAAGACAGCGCAGACGGCCTCCCGACTTATGAAAAATATATGATCGGCGGCATCAACGACCTTCGCGGTTACGATTGGTATTCCGTCTCGCCCACTGACCCAAGCGGCCTTACTTTAGGCGGCGAAAAGATGATGCTCTTTAATGTCGAAGCGGCCTTCCCCATTCTCAAAGATGAAGGGCTCTATGGTGTCTTGTTCTTTGATGCCGGAAATGTTTGGAGCGAAAGTGGCTGCTCCGGAGTCATTAACGATGACGGAACTTGTAGCACCGGCAATACCGCCTATAGCTTTAGCGATTTGCGCAAAAGTGTTGGTGGCGGCTTGCGTTACCTCTCGCCCATGGGCCCCTTCCGTGTTGAATACGGCTACCCACTTGACCGCAAAGAAGGTGAAAAAGGCGGCCAATGGGAATTCACCATGGGAGCCATGTTCTAAAATAAGCTTTGGGGAAACGCTGACTAATTAGCGTTTCCTTATGCATTTTTTAAGTGTTTCCTTAAAGACCTCCAATGCGGTCTGGAGAATATTTATGCTACTGTTTAAATTTTTACTAATTACCCTTTTGCTGCCTTGGGGAGCAACCGAACTATATGCACAAAGCCCGAGTTCAGCAGAGACTGAATATGTCGCCCAAGAAAGCGGAGCTTCACCCAGCGTTTATATTGACATAAACCAAGGCATGGGCCGGAAATATAAAATCGCCATTCCCGACCTTTTACCTTTAAATGGTGGCAGCGGTGAAAATGTGGCCGCTTTACCCACTCGCCTGGCCGCCAACTTAAACATGACCGGCCTTTTCACCAACCTTGATAAACGCTCTTATTTAGAACCGAACCCAAGGGCCGGGGTCGACCCGGAAACAGCCCCCGATTATACAGCTTGGTCTCATATTGGGGCCGACTTTTTAGTCAAAGGCGGCTTCAGCGGCTCTGGCTCTAAATTGACTTTGGAAATGCGCCTCTTTGATGTAGGTTTAGGCCGCCAAATGCTTGGCAAGCGCTACACCGGCTCAAGCAAAGAAGGCCGCCAAATGATTAACCAATTCACTAACGACCTTCTGGCCGCCATCACCGGCACTCCGGGAGTTTTTGGTTCGCAAATTATTTTTGCCTCAGGAGCCCCGGCCTCTAAAGTCATCATGATGACTGAATTAGGCAGTGATGATGCCGAAAAAATCGGCAGCATTAAAGGTGGGCCCAGCACTCAACCCACCATGGGATTTGGCGGAACCACCTCTTGGATTCGCCGCAATGATAAAAAATGGGAGCTCTTAGTCGACGGCAAAGTCGTGGCCTCTGACGTCTTGATTCTGTCGCCCGCGTTCCGCCCTGATGGCACCGTGGCTGCTGCGGTCTCCGGGCCCACCAGCACCGGCATTTTCTCCTTTAACGGGCGCAGTCGCCAACCGCTCACCAACGACGGCGGCATCAACGTCTCCCCGACCTTTTCACCAGACGGTAGCCGTATGGCCTACGTCTCGGATCGCAGTGGCTCCGTTGGAGTTTATGTGACCTCAGCCAACGGCGCTGGCGGTGGAGTCAGAATCTCTGGCGCAGGAAAAGCAACCGACCCGGCCTGGTCTCCCACCGGCGAATACATTGCCTTTGTCACAAGAGAAACCGATATTTGCATTGTTCGTCCTGATGGCACGGGCCTGCGCCAACTCACTGGCGGTCAAGGAGCCAATATGCGCCCCAGTTTCTCCCCCGATGGACGCATGATTGTTTTCGACAGCACTCGCAACGGACGCAAACAACTCTTTGTGATGGCCGTCAATGGTGACAGCCAGCAACCGCTCATGCCAAGTTACAATCCACCACAAGAGCAGGCATATTGGTCGCCAACCATGCCCACTGAGTGATCTCCACATCTCTTGTTTACGGAAATAATAAAAGCTTAAGTCGCCAAAGTTTAAATCGCATGAGCTTTAATTGAAAGCTTTCAATATCTTGGACAAGCACTACCATTTAGCCGATATAAAGTGGTTGACTTTTAACGAAAATGATTTTAATATGTATTTGTTTTATAGTCTTAATTACTGTAAAACATTTGACAAGTTAAGGTGAGCTCTTAAGCATCCCCTAGCTTTTTAAGGCAAATCAGATAAGCTTGTCAAACCGTCATCCCAAAAGCCCCAAAAAAGAACTAAGGGCGGAAATAGTTCTTGGCTAAGTAAATGAGTTTATTTGGTAAAGCTTTATGGGGTGCTTTGCTGCTTAATAGATTTATTTCTTATATACCACTTAAGGTTACGGCCTTTGCGGGTGAAATTTTTTGTTATTGAAATAATGAGGAGGATTTTAACATGAAAAGATTTATGTTAATGTTGCTGGCTGGCCTTGTGGTCATGCCGTTAGCTATGGGCTGTAGCTCAAAATCAAGCCGCTATGGTGGGGAAGCTTTTGATTCCCACAAAAGTGCGTTCTTAGGCGACCATGTCTATTTTGATTTCGACCGTTACAACATTCGCCCTGATGGTGCCGCCATCATCCAATCTAAAGCCGCTTTCTTGGCCGAATTCCCCGGTATTAATACCGAAATTCAAGGCCATTGTGATGAACGCGGCACAGAAGCCTATAACATGGCTTTGGGCGATCGCCGGGCTCGCGCTGCCTATAACTACATCACCAGCTTAGGTGTTGATGGTAGCCGCTTGACCACCGTTTCCTACGGCAAAGAACGTCCCTTGGATCCCGGTCACAACGAAGCCGCTTGGGCGCGGAATCGTCGGGCACAATTTGTTATTACTGCTGAATAAAAATTCTGTTTGCTCGCATTATTTACGAGCCTGAATTTGCCAAAAGCGGGAGTTTTCTCCCGCTTTTTTTGTGAGGAAACTATGTCTAAATGGAGCCAAGAAGCTTGGGAGGCCACCAAACCGGTCTTCGCCCAAATCGTTCAACACCCCTTCTTGAAACAACTGACCGACGGCAACCTTGACCGTGAAAAGTTCACTTTTTATATTCAACAAGATTCCCTTTACTTAGCTGAGTTTGGGCGAGTTTTAGCAGGCATTGCCGTTAAAGCCCCGGTCAGCGACCACGTGGCCGCTTTTTTGAGCTTTGCCGGTGACACTATGACCGTGGAAAAAGGAATGCACGCCACCTTCTTAGCTGGCCTGGACATGGCAAACTTTAAGCTTTCGCCAAGTGCCTTGCTCTATACATCATATATGGTTCGCCAGCTCCAAATGGCTCCCCTTGAGGTTGTGGTGGCCACGGTTCTCCCTTGTTTTTGGATTTATAAGGAAGTGGGCGATTACATTTTGGCTCAAACCCGCGACATCCCCCAAGATGACAATCCTTATAAAGCCTGGATAGACACCTACGGCGGCGAAGAATATGCCCAAGCCGTTAACTTGGCAATTGAAATAGCCGACGAAATGGCCAACGCCACCACCGCAGCTATTCGCCAAGAGATGACGGAAGCTTTTGTCACGTGCTCTAAACTTGAGTGGATGTTTTGGGATTGCGCTTGGCATTTGGAAAAATGGCCCGTTTAATCGTCGCTAAAAAACATAATTAAAAAAATTTTCTGGGGGGAAACTTTTTTTAATGGGAGCTCAATGGGTAATCTCTTGTTTAAAAATATTTATCCCAGATAAATTTCTAAATTAGATTCACGTGCGGCCTTGGCTCTTCTCTTTGACCTTATTGTGGATTTATGCTAAACTATTATTTTGTGGCTCATGCTAAACTTAGCAAACCCCACTAAATTAAAATAATCAATATTTTGCGGAGATCTTATGGCGGAGTTAGGTTTAGACATTGCATTGATGGTAGTCTTAGGCTACTTTTTCCTGCGCGGGCTCTTTCGGGGAGTTGTCAAAGAAGTGGTGGCCGTTTTAGGCCTCTTTGTGGCCTTTTGGGTGGCCAGTGTCTATTGGCCCTTGGGCGACGAACACTTAAGAGCTATTTTCGACCAGCCGGGCCAACGGGGAGTGACCAGCTTTATCATCATTTTTATGGTGGTCTATTTCTTGGTCAGCATCATCTCCATCTTTGTTGATAAAATTGTCAGAATAACCATCACCCCACTTCTCAGTGCATTCTTAGGTGGTTTGGTTGGCGTCTTGAAAGGTGTGTTAATTTGCGGTGTCTTTTTGGCTGGTGTTCAAACCTTCCTCAAGCCCACTGAGCAGTTTTTTACTCGCTCGCAACTTTGGCCCTATTTAGAACCCGTGGCTCACCAAGCTAAAGTTTGGATGCCGGAAGCATTGCGGGCAGCTATGAGCATGAAGCGCAACTTGCCTGTCATTGGCGAGAGAGACCTAAATGCTATTTTGCCGGGCCTCCCTTCCCTCAACTTGGAAAACGTGGATTGGAACACCGTGCGGAGCCTTCTGGCCACCCAACCGGAGTCAATCACTGAAAATTGGCGTGAGAAGTTAGAAAATCTCCTTGATTCCGGCGATGTGACCTCAGATGACTTGCAAAAATTCATTACCGATCATCCCAATATCTTTCAGCAAGATTCAGCTGAACTCCCCTCTTGGCCCCAACCGGCCACAGATTAATTTTAAATATTCATAAAGCCTTTGCCGTCAAATGTTCCACGGCAAAGGCTTTATTTTAAACTTTTGAGAAAAATATGTCTGAAAATAAAAAGTTAGCTGAAGCCATCATTGAGCTTAACGAAGTGGTAGCCCGTCTTTTAGACCCAGAAACCGGTTGCCCGTGGGATATTCAACAGACTCCAACCTCTATTGTGGGTAACGTCTTAGAAGAGAGCTACGAGCTCATCGAGGCCTTACGCGCTGAAAAGGGAGACGATATTCGCGAAGAAGCCGGAGACCTTCTCTTCCAGGTTGTCTTTGTTGGGCAGCTGGCCCAAGCCCGCTGGAATTATGGTCTGGCTGAAATTATTGACCAAGTGCGAGCTAAAATGGTTTCCCGCCACCCCCATGTTTTTGGCGATGGCCCGCCCTTGGCCGAAGCTAATGCCGTCTTAGACCAGTGGCAACAAATCAAACGACAAAAAAAGAAAGATGAGGGCCTCTTGGCCTCTGTGCCCTTGGCCTTACCTGCTCTCCAGCGAGCTCACCGCTTAAGCGAACGAGCTGGGAGAGCCGGTTTCGATTGGCCAAAATGGACTCAAGTTCGGGCTAAAGTCTCAGAGGAACTGGCCGAGCTGGACGAATGCTTGCCCCAAGATTACGACCGCAAAAAATCTTCCCCTGAAACAAAAGAACGTCTGCGCGACGAACTGGGAGACTTGCTTTTGGCCTTGGCCAATTTAGCACGGCACCTGGGATTTTCAGCTGAAGAGGCCTTGACCAGAGCCAACGACCGCTTTCTAGATCGCTTCAATCATTTGGAAAAAGCCTTACAAACCGAAGGCCAACGACCTGAGGACGTCTCCTTAGACCGCTTGGAAGAACTTTGGCAGGCAGCCAAAAAAGAATTGGAAAATAAATGAGGTTATTTTTTAGCCTCAACTTAGGAAAGGATATATTACAATGAAATATTTA
This sequence comes from uncultured Thermodesulfobacteriota bacterium, assembly GCA_964368195.1. GTDB lineage: Bacteria > Desulfobacterota > Desulfarculia > Adiutricales > Adiutricaceae > Adiutrix. The sequence goes on along the minus strand of CAYJAF010000017.1, from coordinate 30,031 downwards.
AATTTTAGCCTAATAGCTTTGTTCAGCCTTTTTCTGGCCACAGCTTGCGTGGTGACCTCGGAAAAGCCCATCTTCACATCTTCAACTACCGTGGAAATGCCTGATATTTCCGGGGCTTTCAGTAATGCCAAACAAGAAACCTACCTCTTGACAAAAAGTAGCGACAGCACCAACACCTTCACCTTGACTGCTCCCGACAAAAGCACCATGACCCTAATTTTCGAACCTTTAAAAACAAAGGGACGCTATGTCGCCCAAGTGGCCAACCCCGCCGGCCCCCAAGTTATGTTCATGCTCATTTCCTTGGAAACCCCCGGCGAGATTTCCATTTACGCCATAAATCCCACTGAAGCAACAGAATTGGCCAAAAAGCACAATGTTACTTTAGGTGAAGCCGGTTCAATTACCAATGAGCCCTCTATGGACGACCTTAGAGCTTACTTCGAAGCCAGCTTCACAGAGCCTTATAGTGCCAAAGCTGAAACCATTGGCGTAGGCTCCAAAGCCCCGGCTAGTAAATAATCGCCACTGAAAAACTACCTTTTCCAGCTAAGAAACGCATCCTCTCGCCCCCACTTTGGCCACGCCAAAGTGGGGGCTTCATTTGAAGGTGAGGGCTGTAAATTTAATCGCATCAACAGAAAAGCCCTTTTATCCGTCTAAATAGCTGGATAAAAGGGCTTCTCTTTAAAGAGGTGGGAGAATAGAAAACTCCCGCAAACGATAAGAGGCAAAGCCTTATTAAACCTCAGTGATGCTCTTTCTAAGCATGGAATCGGCCACCATGCGGCCGTTAACTTGGTAAGTGCCTGCTTGAATGCTATTGCGCAATTCATCAACTTTGGCCTGCCGCACGTCGGGGGCGTTTGTCGCCAGCTCTTGAGCTTTAGCTACCATGCGCGAGCGGTCGGAGAGTTGAACGCTATCGCCGCGGGTGGCGGGCTCTTGGGCTGCCAATTCAGGAGTCACAACGCTTTTGGCAAGCTCTTTATTTTTAGCGTCAGTCGCTTGAGTATCTAGATTAATAAGATTTATGCTTGTGTTTTCTATTTTCATAACTCCACCTCTTGGGGGGGTCTAATGGGTTTACGCGGGCCCACCATTGTTCGGTCAACTTGCTGATAAATCAGCTCTTCAAGACGATGCCAAAGGGCCACATTTTCACTTTGTTCCACAAAGGCCAGGCCACCTTTGCCGGTGGCGTCTAAATCCAAAAAGGAAATTTCACCTGTCTCGAACTTCAGCCCCAAAGCCAAGCCGGGACGTCCGCTTTCATTTGTCAACTCAGCCAGGGCCACGTAAGCCGGGTTTGTTGTTTGAGCCAAGCCTCGTTGAGGTTGACTTTGAGCCCGGCCTAAAAGCTCGGCCAAAGCGTTGCGAGAAACTTTCGCAACCACCGAAACTCGCGGTGAAGGTGGCGGCGTTGCTGAGCTTGGCCAAAAGGCGTTGGACAATGATTTCTTCAATTGCCAGCCCAAGGTTCGGATTATAGTGCTCAGTTGCCCAGATCCGCTACTCACTTGGCGCCTTCCTTTCGACCCTAGCTAGGTTAGAGCCCGTTTTAAGTCTTGGCTTCCGGCCGATTCCTCTTCAGGCTGGCTACCTTTAATAACCTTATCGGTAAGGTAGCTCTAAAACTTTAACAGACATTTCAATTTACCTGAAAATTATAAACCAACTGAGGGCAAAGTGGCAAGCTTCTTTATGTTTTACTCTTTCTTTTATTTGATTTCTTTAGACTTTTTTTTAAAAAAGTCAAAAGCTTCTAAGAATTTATTAAGCAAATTTCAGGCCGAATTAAAAAAAACACACCTTTATTTACACTTCCTTACGCCGTCCCTCGATATTCCGCCAATTTATTGCGCAAAGTCCGCACGCTAATTCCTAAAATCTTAGCCGCATGGGTGCGATTACCATCTGTTTCATTCAGGGCCTGGCCAATTAAATGGCGTTCCATTTCTTCTATAGTCATCAACGGCCCGTTTAAAACGGAGGCGGCTCCGTCTTGAGCAGGATTATCCAGAGCTGTGGACGAAGTTTCATCTCCCACCTCTTCAAAAGGCACTGCCAAAGCGTTGCCGGAAGTCTCCACCGCCGGACTTGATACCGAAGCGCAAGGAGGCGCCGAGGGCAAACTCCGCTCTAAGGCGGCCATAAAACCAGCTTCGTCCATAAATAGCTCAGGAGCCTCAATAAACTCACCCACCGCCAATAAAACGCCGCGAGCCACGGTATTTTCCAGTTCCCTGATATTGCCGGGCCAATGATAGCTCTTAAGGGCCTCTAAAGCTTCGGCTGAAAGCCCGCTAACTTTTTTATTGTTCAGGGTTGTATATTTTTGGCGAAAGTGGTCGGCCAATAAAGCAATGTCATCAAGACGTTCTTTGAGAGCCGGCAAATAAAAGGGGATGACGTTGAGGCGATAATAGAGGTCAGCTCGGAAATTACCGCTTTCAGCATATTCCTTCAAATTCCGATTAGTGGTGGCGATGACGCGAACGTCAATTTTTTGGGGCTCTTTACCACCAACGCGGTCAATTTCCCCCTCTTGCAACACACGGAGCAGTTTTGCTTGCAGGGAGAGATCCATCTCACTGATTTCATCCAGCAAAATAGTCCCGCCGTCGGCCAATTCAAATTTACCTTGCTTGCGGGTGACTGCCCCGGTGAAAGCCCCTTTTTCGTGGCCGAAAAGTTCACTTTCCAACAAGCTTTCCGGCAAACTGGCGCAATTGATGGCCACAAAAGGGCCGGTGGCCCGCGGAGAATTTTGGTGGATAAAGCGAGCCAAAAGCTCTTTACCGGTGCCGCTTTCCCCTTGGAGCAAAACCGTGGCCGGAGACGGGGCCACACTGCGGGCCAAATCAAGAAGCTTTAACATCTTGGGATTGTGAGTGATAATGTCGCGGCCATCAGAGGAGCTTTGTTTTTTACTTGGAGACGGAGAGTTTTGCATCGATTTCTCTTCCGCTTTTCCACTCAAAGCGCGGCGCACGGCCTCTTCAATGACTCCGGCGGGGAAAGGCTTTAAGATGAAATCATGAGCCCCTTCACGCATGGCCTCCACCGCCGCTTCCACGGTGCCGTAAGCTGTCATGAGAATCACTGGGATAGCAGGCGACGTAGATTTGACGGCCTTTAAGACACCTAAGCCATCGAGGCCGGGCATTCTCAAATCGGTGATAACCAGGTCAAATTTTTGGCTTTGACATTTTTCCACGGCCTCAGTGCCGTTTTCAGCCAACTCCACGGCGTGTCCCAGCCGAGTAAGGGCAGCAAATAGAGCATTTCTGAGGTGTCGTTCGTCGTCGGCCACTAAAATCGCTTTGACGCTCATAATCATCCTCCGTTCAAATCCTTGGCAAAATCACTTTTGCTAAAATGGCATTTAAAAAAAAGCCCCTAATAAATCAGCGTTTCCTTAAATTTAAGCCGAGCTTAAGTTTAACTAATTTCAGCTATCTTTTTCAAGCTTTAATTTAAAGTTGTAAAAGCTTTCGGGCTATCTTCAGAAAGATAAGGCAACCGAAGTAAGGCTCTCGCCCCCATGTTTAAATCAGAACCAATAACCAAAGAGCCTTGATGGGCCTCGGCAATTCTGAGGCTTACCGGCAAACCCAAACCCAACGGTTGATCTTTAGTGGTGTAAAAGGGGCTAAAGAGGCGTTTCATCATATCTAAGGGGACTCCTGCACCTGTATCGGTGATGATGATTTCCACGAAACCATCTTTTTCCTCAAATTCCACAAAGAGGCGACCGCCATCGGCCATTGCTTCCACCGAATTAAGCAGAATATTTAATAAAAGTTGCACGATTAAGCCGCGATCAACTTCAACAGTCAGCTCTTTTTGCGTGACTAAAACTCCGATTTGTCTCTCTTTAAAGAGGGCGTTCATGGCCCCTAAAGCTTCGTCTACAATATCCATCAATTTATGCGAACTACGGTTGAGGCTGAGAGGTTCGGCCATGGAACTGAAGCTGGTCAAATATTCATTCACTTCACGCACGCCAAAGCAGATCTGCTCCATAATATCGGCCAGAGCACTGTCGCCGGCTTCCTCAAGCTCTTGACCGGCCAAAGAGGCATAGAGCTCGATGCTGGCCAGAGGATCAGTGACTTGACGGCGCACTTCCGTAGCCAAAGCAGCTGTTTCGTCCAAAACGCGCCCAGCGGGAAATGGGCTGGCTGCCGATTGGCCGGTGGCTAAAATCAAACCTTCACCGTAAGGCAGGTGGCGCAATTGAAAAGTGAGTGGGTTGCCATCGGCTGGCGAGGGCAAGGTCACGGTTTTGGTGCGGCTGGCCCGCAATTCCAACTGGAAGGCCCCGGCTTTAAGGGGTTTTAAATGTTCGGGGATAGTGAAATCCTCCAATTCATTTAAGTTCAAGCGGCGGGTAGCCTCTTCGTTGGCCATGAGAATGTTACCGTGGGTATCGAAGACTATCAAGCTGTAAGGAATTTGGTCAAACAGCTGGGGCCAGAATTCTTCAGCCCACGGGGCTTGTTGATATAGGGGAGCATCGTGGATAACTTGGTTCATGAGATTGAGATTCATGGGGCCTCCTTTGGCAGATGTTTATCATCTCTGCCAGTAAGAAAAGCAATATGAATGCCAACTATATAAGCTATTGATTATAAAAACATTTCCGCAAAGATAAATGCCAAGACATTATTTTGACGCCCTACTCCATCAAAGTCAAATCTCCAAGTTACCCAAAGCACCCACAGGGAAGGTGCGATTCTGGGGAGCATGGCCAAAGGGCGCACGCCAGACTACGGGGCCGTCAAAATCTGCGGCAGCTTCCAATAAAATATGGCGCACTGAGGAGCTTTGCGGGCCGCAAGCGGTAAAAGAGCCCAAAACAAGCCCTTTGGCCACTCGCCAGATTGGGCTTTGACGCAAAATAGTAAAAAGGCGATCAAGGCGGTAAGGAACTTCGCCCACATCTTCCAACAAAAGGATGCTTCCTTTGAAATCCGGGAGCCAGGGGCTAGCCAAAAGGGAGACTAAAAGGCTCAAGTTGCCGCCTAAAAGGGGGCCTTGGGCTTGGCCTTGCTGCAAAATGTTCTTAGCCGCAAAAGACCATTTCCCTAAACTCTTTCCACTTAGTTTGGCACGGAAATCCCGCACACTTGTGGCGTTAGGGGCACTGGTGCTTGAGCCCAAATTGGCCACCAACGGGCTATGGTAGCCAATGGCACCTGTTTTTTGATAACGGGCTAAGTGAAGAGCTGTGAGGTCGGAAAAACCAAAGATGGGCTTAGCAGGCCACTTGTCCCAACAGGGCGCAAGAAGCGGCAAAAGGCGCTGGCAGCCGTAGCCGCCACGCACAGCGACTAAAGCATCGACGGTGTCGTCTTCCATCAAGATCTTAATGGAGGCGAAGCGGTGGGCATCGTCACCGGCCAAATAGCGGTCTTGGCGGCAGAGGTCGGGGGCCTCCTTTAACGTAAAGCCCCAAGAGCTGAGCACTTCTTTTCCACGCTTTAACTCGGCCCGATCAAAAGTGTGACTGGGGGCGAAAAGTCCCAAGGTGGCTCCTTGGCTTAAAAGAGTTTGCCCATTTTCCTTGTCGGCGACTTTGTTTTGTTCTGTCCAGATTAAGCTGGCCATTTTTCTCCGTTATAGTATTTTAAGTTGGCATCACTGATGTCAACTTTTAAAGGCACACTTTGTGTCGCTATAAGTGCAAATTAATTGCACTTATAGCGACACAAATGCTTGACTGCTCTCGCAGTCAAGATAGTAATTTCAACTGAAATTACTATAATTTACGCTTGATTACTTACCGAAAGACGCTGTGGTTTCAACGCCCCCTTCAGCTTACGCTTCTTACCGAAAGCCATTTTAATAACACCGTAGTTTAAAATATTTTGTGGGTAAGGCATTTTTAATAAGAGATTTCACGCCGGAACCCCCTTTCAAAAAAGTTTTTCCCCAAAAAAAATTAAACCCAAGACATTTCGTGGAAGAAAATTTTGAGTCCTTCCAAGGCAAGGTCTGGGAGGACTTCGTCGATTTGTTTTGCCTCGGAGGCCATGAGGGTAGCCAGCCCGCCGGTGGCCACGACTTTTGCGTTACCCAGCTCTTTCTTTAAACGTTGGACGAGGCCGTCGACAAGGCTTGCGTAGCCGTAGATGAGGCCAACGTTGAGGCTGGCTGCTGTGCTGGTGGCGATGGCCACTTCGGGCAAGTCAAATAGTTCAAGGCGAGGCAGGCGGCTGGCTTTTTGGAAGAGAGCCTCGGCCGATAAACGTAAACCCGGGGCAATAGCACCACCGAGGTGGGCGCCATCGGCGGAGATGCAATCGAAGGTGGTGGCGGTGCCAAAATCCACAACGATTAGGGGGGTATGATAGCGACGATAGGCGGCCAAGGAGACGGCCACGCGGTCAGCTCCCATTTCCAAGGGGTTGTCGTAGGCAATGGGCATTAGGTTTTGGCGATGAGCTTCCAGAAAAATAGGGCGTAATTTTAGATATTTGATACCAAAACGTTCAAGGGCCGGGCGCATGGGCGGCACAACACTGGAAATAATGAAACCACTGACGTCATCGAAACGATATTTACCGGCTCGGAAGAGCCCTCCAATGGCCAGGCCGAGCTCGTCAAGAGTGAATTCGCGGCGAGTATTGAGGCGCCAGTCGGCTTGTAATTCGTCGCCTTGCCACAAGCCGAGCTTGAGGTTCGTATTGCCTACGTCCATGGTAAAGAGCATATATCACTTCATTTTCTAAGAACTGTGCTCAGCCTCAAATAGTTTTAGGCAGACATTTCTTTTTGAATTAGCGCAGCTGTTTCAGTGGCCAAAGATTTAATCTCCGCTTCGTTGTCTCCTTCGAGCATCAAACGAAGTAAAGGCTCAGTGCCGCTGGGGCGCAGAAGAATTCGCCCTCGCCCATTGAGAATAGCTGAAATTTTCGCCACTTGCTTTTTGATGTTTTCGTTATTTTCGGCTTCTTTGGGCTTAGGCACGGTGAGGTTGAGCAGAATTTGAGGCAAGAGCTGCCATTGGGTGGTTAAATCGGCCAAGGGGGCCTCTTTAATGGCGGCCAAAACTTCAAGGGCTGCCCGCAAGCCGTCACCTGTCGTGCTGTTATCTAAAAATATAAGGTGCCCGGAGGATTCTCCACCGAAGTTGAGAGATTTCTCACGCAAACACTCCACAACATGGCGGTCGCCCACCGGAGTACGCACGAGGCCAATCCCCTTTTTTTGCAAGGCAATTTCCAAGCCCATGTTACTCATAACGGTGGCGACCATGGTATTTTGGGCCAGGCGTCCTTGTTTTTTTAAGTGGAGAGCACAAAGATACATAATTTGATCGCCAGGCACCACTCGCCCCAAGTGATCAATAAAAATGGCCCGGTCAGCATCGCCATCGAGGGCTAGCCCCAAATCGGCCTTGGTTTCTAAGACCTTTTGAGCGCAAAACTCCGGGTGAATAGAGCCCACACCATCATTGATGTTCAGGCCGTTTGGCTCTGCTCCAATGAGGTGAACCGTGGCCCCGAGTTCGCTCAAAAGTTGCGGAGCAGCTTTAAAGGCAGCCCCGTGGGCGCAATCGATAACAATAGTGAGGCCGGTCAAGGGGAGGCTGTTTTTAAGGTATTCCACATAGCCGCCCACCGGGTCGGGCAAAGTGTGCGCCGCCCCCACTTGGGCCGCCGGGGGGAGCTGGCTATCTAAGATATTATGGTTTAAGTAAAATTCCAAAGTCTCCTCGACTTTATCTTCTAACTTAAAGCCATTTTTACCAAAAATTTTTAGGCCGTTATCGTGGAAGGGATTGTGGGATGCACTGATGACTACACCGGCCTGAGCTTTTTGGGCTACCGTCCAAAATGCAACTCCGGGAGTTGGCAAGACCCCTACCCTAATGACGTCGGCCCCTTGGGCCAAAAGACCGGCTACCAACGCTCCTTCAAGAAGATCGCCACTTCGACGAGTATCGCGACCGACCACAACTTTAACCTCCGGCTCACTTTGCTTTAAGTAAAAAGCCAAAGAACGACCCAACCTAAGAGCAAATTCAGCCGTTAAAGGATATTGATTCACCGGGCCGCGAATGCCATCGGTGCCAAAAAATTTTCTTACTTTTTCTGCCATTGGTATAACCTATCGCCTGATGATTATTATTCCCCGAGATTAGCCGGGGGCATGGCTCTAGTCTCAGAGGAATTGGGCACAATGGCCTTGCCCGATGGCGATGCTTGTCGCCTGCTGCTTATGGGCACATCATCTATTTTTTTGATGGTGACAGTCGTAGTCACGGGGCTGACGGCGGTCATAGTCACATTCGGCGGCAACTCAACTATCACCGGCAAAGAGAGAGGCTCCCCGGGGCTTCCGTCACTGAAAAGCTCATCGGCATCAATGGAAACTTCAACCAACAAATCCTCCGGGCTGATTTCTTTGCTTTGGGAGGCAGGCCAAGAAACAGCCACATTAGCCGAAGGTGGCGTTAATTCAATTTGCCAGCCTTCCGGTAAGTTCTCAACATCAGGGACGATTGGCAATGCGGCGAAAGTTTCGGTGCGCAAAACTTCTTCTAAGTGAATGGCAATTCTAATTTTATTGGGGCTGACCAGCAATTTGGGGTCAAGGCTGGTGATGTCCGGGGCCACGGTCAATTGGGTGTCGCTGGTTAAGCCTTCTAAATCAATGGCAGTGGTGGGAATGCTTTCCACTTGATCCAAGAGCTCTTGGGGGCCCTCCACCGTCACCACATCCGGTTCAGTAACTACAGAGTGAACTCGGAAAGCCGGGGCCACGCTACCACTTACCGTGTAACGCAAAGGGACTATTTTGTTAGTGATTTTAATAGCCGTAAATTCTAAGACCGGGGGGCTCACTTGCCTCACCTGCACCCCGCGCGGCAGCTCTAAGGAATCGGCACTGATGGGAAAGGTATTGCGCCCAATTTTCGCGGCACTCACATTAATAAAGAGATGTGGTTTGCGCTCGGCCAAAAAACGTCCTTGGGCAGTGTTAGCTGAAACTTGGACGATCACTGAGGTGGGGATGGTATTAATGCGTAAGTCCGCCGGCAGATTAACCAGCTCCAAGGGGACTGTTAAATCTAAAGTAGAAGTGTCTTGACCGGCTAGAGATAGCCACAAGAGAAATGAAAGGGCCAGGGCCACGACCATGGAAGCGAATTTACCGCGCATAATTAGCCATTTCTTGTGTTTTTATGGGCCAAATTGAGGTGATCTAAAAGGCGATCGCGAAGGTTAGCAGCTCCCATCATAACCACCACTTCACCGTCTTTAACTAAAGAGACCAAACCCCGCTCTTCTGAAACCACCACCACTAAAGCATCGCTTTCGCGCGAAAGACCAATGGCCGCCCGGTGACGCGTGCCAAAAAAGCGGCTGACGTTATCTTCACTGGGGAGCAAGGGCAAAAAACAACCGGCGGCCGCAAGGCGCCCATCCTGAATGATGACAGCTCCATCGTGAAGGAGCGATGAATGGTGGAAGAGAGCTAAAATCAACCTGTCAGAGACAATGGCGTTAACTTGCGCCCCTGACCTGATATACTCCCCCAAGTTGACCCCCCGCTCAAAGGCGATGAGAGCCCCTATGCGCTTTTCCGCCATGAAAAAAGAAGCCCGCACAATCTCATTAACAGCATCTACCATCTGAGGGTTGGTGCGGGTGAATGAAAGGCGAGCAAGGCGAGCCAGCCCGCGCCTGATGTCGGCGGCAAAGAGCACCACTATTAAAACGATTATGTTTTCAGCAAAAGAGGAAATGATGAGGCGCAAAGTCAAAAACTCAAAGCTGGAGGCCAAAAAGTAAGTGACCATAAAGAGCCCTAGGCCCAGGAAAACTTGCCCACTCCTTGTCCCTTGCAGAAGACGAATAACATAGTAAATGAGCACGCCCACTAAAAGGATGTCGACGGCATCCTCCCAACGCATTGATTGCACAGCTTCTATGACGGATAAGTTAGTAAACAAAGCTCACCAAAATGTTGGAAACAAGTTCCAAGGGACGTTAGATAGTGTCTATTTACACTGCCTCTTTAACGGCCTTGGCCAAAGCGGCCGCCGCCTTATTTTTGGGCACTTCGTGAACCCTAATAATTTCGGCACCTTGTAAAATAGAAAAAGCATTAGCCACCGCTGTTAAAGAGTCACGCTCCAAAGGCGGGGCTCCATTCATGATGCGGCCCAGAAAACCTTTGCGCGACAAGGCCATCACCCGGCGATAGCCTTGGGGCGTCACTTGGGCAAAGTGCTTTAAAATCGAGAGGTTGTGGTCATATGTTTTACCAAATCCCACCCCTGGATCAAGCCAAATGTGGCGAGGAGGAATGCCGGTTTCAATGGCAGCTTGGGCTCTTTCCAGCAAAAAATCGTGTATTTCCGAGATCAAATCCTCATAGTGAGGCTCATTTTGCATGGTCTTGGGTTCCCCTTGCATGTGCATTAAAATGACAGGAACCCCCCATTTGGCCGCTAAAGGCAAAAGATCCGGATCTTTTTGCCCGGCGTAAATATCGTTGATGATGGCGGCCCCGGCCTCAAGGCAACGTTCGGCCACCGAAGCTCGGTAAGTATCCACGGAAATGGGGAGCTTAGTTGCTTGACGCAAAGCCGTCAAGACCGGCTCTAAACGTCGCCACTCTTCCTCTTGGCCAATGGGCTCAGCCCCCGGCCTGGTGGATTCCGCCCCCAAATCAAAGATGTCGGCCCCTTCTTTTTCTGCGGCCAACGCCTCTGCCACTGCTTCTGCCGGAGTGTGGAAGCGGCCACCATCGGAAAAGGAATCCGGGGTTAAGTTGATAACCGCCATCACTTGCGGACGGCTGAAATCAAGGCTCCATTCTCCGGCTGTTGTCTGCCAGTGCAAGGTTTTTAGCGTGTTACTGCGAGAATCGGCGGCGAGCATTAAAGTTGTCTCCTAGTGTTTCAAGGGCGGTTCAGAATCGTCATCTGAATCATTACCGGAACCGCTTTGACTCTCGCCACTTTCAGCGGCGTTATCCTCATCAGCCGGGGCGTCGGAGCTCTTTTGTTCAGCTGTTGTTTTTTGCGCCTCTTCATCGTCTTTAGGCGGCTCAGGGCGTTCTATGCCCTCTTCGGCCATGGCATCAGCACAAATATCCAACACCTCTTCGGCATCAATGGTTTCCTTTTCCAAAAGCCGCTCAGCCAAAAGAGTAAGGGTCGCTTTGTGTTTGGTGATAACTTCCGTTGCTCTGGTGTGAGCACCTAAAACAAGAGCTGAGACCTCTTGGTCAATGCGCTGGGCAGTGGCTTCGGAATAATCAGCGTGTTGGGCGATTTCGCGGCCCAAGAAAATTTGCTCTTCTTTTTTGCCAAAGCTTTGCGGCCCCAAGGCTTCACTCATGCCATATTTACACACCATGCTGCGGGCCAAATCCGAGGCTCTTTCAATGTCGTTGGAAGCGCCTGTCGTCATTTGGTCAAGAACAACCTCTTCGGCCACCCGGCCGCCCATGAGCATAACGAGGCGCGCCTTGAAATACTCCTTGCTATAGGTGTATTTATCTTCCGCCGGAAGCGAAACCGTCACCCCCAAAGCACGGCCCCGAGGGATGATGCTCACTTTGTGGAGCGGGTCAAGCCCGGGCAGTAAAACGGAGATGATGGTGTGGCCTGCTTCGTGCCAAGCTGTTGTTTTCTTTTCGCTTTCGCTCATCATTAAGCTTTTGCGCTCCACGCCCATCATCATTTTATCACGGGCGGCGTCCAAATCTTGGGCCTCAACGCTTTCTTTGTCAGCCCTGGCGGCCAAAAGAGCAGCTTCGTTAATGAGGTTTTCCAAATCAGCACCCGAAAAACCGGGCGTCCCCCGAGCGATGAGAGCCAGATTGACCTTGCTATCTAAGGGAACACGGCGGCTATGGACAGCTAAAATTTGCTCACGGCCTTTGATGTCCGGAACTGGCACCACCACTTGACGATCAAAGCGTCCCGGGCGCAAAAGGGCCGGGTCTAAGACGTCGGGGCGGTTAGTGGCGGCAATGAGAATCAAGCCGTCATTGGGCTCAAAGCCATCCATTTCCACTAAAAGCTGGTTCAAAGTCTGTTCCCGCTCGTCGTGACCACCACCGAGACCGGCCCCGCGGTGGCGACCGACAGCGTCGATTTCATCAATAAACATAATACAAGGAGCGGATTTCTTCCCTTGCATGAACATATCACGCACCCGAGAAGCACCGACACCCACGAACATCTCCACAAAGTCAGAGCCGCTAATGGAAAAGAAGGGGACTCCGGCCTCCCCGGCAATAGCCCGAGCCAATAAGGTTTTACCGGTTCCCGGGGAGCCCATCAAAAGAACTCCCTTAGGAATGCGCCCGCCCAAGCGGACAAACTTTTTGGGGTCGCGCAAAAAGCCGACGATTTCGGAAAGCTCACCTTTGGCCTCGTCAATGCCGGCCACGTCAGCGAAAGTGACCTTCTTTTGCTCTTCATTTAAAAGGCGAGCCCGACTTTTAGCAAAAGTCATGGCTTTGCCGCCCCCTTGCATTTGCCGCATGAAGAACATCCAAATAGCCACTAAGATGACAATTTGTAAAACAGCTCCCCCCATGCTAACCCAGAAAGAAGATGTCTGCGGAACCATGTTGATAATCACTCCCTTTTCACGCAAGAAAGGGAGAAGTTCGGGGTCGAAACGATTATAGCTGGCTGACCACTTGCTACCGTCGGTGAGTTGAGCTACAATCTCAGTGTCAGTGAGAGAGACTTCGCGCACTCTGTTTTCTTCAATGGCTTGCCAAATATCGGAATAGTTTTTAGGGGCACTTGATTCAACCGGTTTGAAGAAGTTCATAACTCCCAAAACAGTGACAATAATCATGACCCATACAAGAAGATTTCTGGAAAAATTGCCCAAAATAGCCTCGTTATTAAGTTAAGTTAAATTTTAAAGCGGCTTCAGCCACTACAGCCACATAAATGTCCGTTAAAACATTTAGAACCTTTTTATTTTATGACAACTTACACATTTTTTCAAGAGAAAATACTAATAGGCCCACGCCAATCTAATTTATTATTTTTTCTGGAGAAATAAGGAGCTTAACTAATGGCCAAAGGAGCCCGCCTCGGGCATAAAGAAAAGCTGGCCGCCGTGGTGTTGAGCCGCATTAATTACGGTGAAGCTGATTTAATCGTTACCTTCCTGACGCGTGAACAAGGTTTGGTCGCAGCTTTGGCCCGCTATGGCCGCCGAAGCTTGCGCCGTTTTGGCGGCGGTCGGCTCTTTCCCGGGGCGGTGGCTTTTTACGATTTTACTTTCAAAGCGCAAAGCGACTTAGCTTTTGTGGAAAACTCCGAAGAGCTGCCGTGGGCTCCACCGTTGCCCAAAGGGCCTGAGGTCTTAAGCTTGGCCGATTACAGTTTGGAATTGGTGCGTTCCTTTGAGGCCCCGGCCAACCCCGCCCCGGAAGTGTTTCGCCTTTTAGTGCGCCATTTAAACCGCTTAGCCGCTATTAAAGAAGTGCGTTTAGCGCGCTTAATCACGCTGGATTTTGCACTAAAATATTTGGAACTGGCCGGTTTTGGGCCTCGTCTGGCCGGGTGCGTGATGTGTGGGGCGACCCCTCAGGCTTCGGCTCATTGGCGTTGGGCGCCGCATTTGGGTGGGCTTTATTGCCCTGAGTGTTTGGTGGGCCAAAAATTGGGGCGGCCTATTTCGTCTGCTCTGATGGCTCGTTTCAGCCCAAATGACGGGGTAAACCCCTGGCCGGAATTGAGCCTTCAAGATATTTATGAGGCGGAGCTGTTTTTTGAAAAGCTGGCGGAACAGCAGTTGAACAGGTCATTGAAAGCCATGAAGGTGGCCCGGAAACTTTTCAGGGGGAATGATAGTTGATTGATTAACTGGCTGACTGATTTTGATATGTGTATGGGCGGGGCTCAAGGTTGGATTAGTGGGGCTTCACCGGGGACGACTTTCATAAGTTACCGCAATTTGCGGCCCACAACTCGCTGTCGCTCAAACAGTGGGCCTCAAATTTTGCGGTCAACTTCTGAAAGTGTCCCCGGCTTCGCCCCTTACTTGCAATGAGCTTCGCTGGCGATCATTTGGGCGGAGCCACAGTTGTAAAGAAATCTGACGCAGATAGAACCGAAAAGGGGCATTTGACAGCGTTATCTGACAGAATACCAGATAGCGTCGTCAAATAGCGCATTTTTGCGTTCTAGCAAGGAAGATGAGTTTGCTTTGAGGGAGTGTATTTTAAATACATGACCGAAAAAGCAGGCGAAATCTGACGCAGATAGAACCGAAAAGGGACATTTGACAGCGTTATCTGACAGAATACCAGATAGCGTCGTCAAATAGCGCTTTTTTGCGTTCTAGCAAGGAAGATGAGTCTGCTTTGAGGGAGTGTATTTTAAATACATGACCGAAAAAGCAGGCGAAATCTGACGCAGATAGAACCGAAAAGGGGCATTTGACGACGTTATCTTAGCGCATTGCCAGAAGAGTCTGCATCATCTCATCAATACTGGTGACGATTTTAGCCGAAGCCTGATACATATATTGGTAACGCAAAACGTCAGAGAGCTCCTCGTCTAAGTTGACCCCAGCGAGCGCATCAAGTTGACCATTGAGATCGCTCAAAGAGCCGTAAAGGAAATCATATTGAGTGGTGATGTTTTGGTTAGTGGCCCCAATTTCAGCGTAAAAAGTGTTGAAGCTGGTGCCTAAAGTGGCGTCGCCTTGGTTGTAAAAGCTGTAGCGTTCATCTTTGAGATTGGCCAAATCAAGGGCGTTGGTGTTATCACCGGCTTTCATTTCGCCATCGGAGGTGATGCGCCCGGCGGCGAGTAAGCTGGGGTTATCTTTCAAATCTTGATTGACGTCAATAGTGTTGGAGCTGTCGCCGGTAAAAATATTATTAATACCCAAAACTGCCAGAGCCCCGGAGGTGTCGTTGCGGAAGCCGAATTCATAACCGGCCTCGGCGTCAGCCACAAGGCGCAGGGTGCTTTGGCCGTTAAGATCGGTGACGATTTCCGCCCGCACTCCCTCAACTTCCGCGCCCAAAGAGTTACCGATTTGAGCGGCCACATCTTCTAAGGTGTCGGTGGGGTCAACGGTGACTTTATAGATGTTTACTTCCCGATCGTCCCCTTCCCCATTGTAGACAACAATCTCAAAGGAGCCGCTACGGTCAAGGTAGGTGGGTTCCATGGCCTCAACCGGCCCGAGACCTGTTTGGTCGGCCGGGGTGGCGGCGTTGAGCATATCGCGAGTTTCATAATCAGATTTGATGAGCTCCACAATGTCGGCGGCCGTGGTAGTGATCTCGCCGTTTTCATCGGTGGCCAGGTTGATTTGCACTCGCTTGGTGCCGTCAATGTCGGTGCGGACGTCAACGGTGAGGGGCTGGTTAAGGGCCAGCCCCCCTGTGTTGGGATCAGTGGCATTGTATTCAATGGAGATATTTTCTCCCACCGAGCCGGAATAGTCACCAATAGCCGTGAAAATCACATCGTTATTAGTATGTTTAAACGAGGTGGTGAGGGTGGCATTTTCCGAGCCATAGCTCAAGTGGTGGCCTTGGGCGGCGGTGTTGGCCAGGCTGCGATCTAAGGTAAAATAGGCGTCCGGGCCTGCTGGGTAGGCCGAAGCCCCGGTGGGGAAATCCAAGTTCCCATCCCAATTGTTATTCACAGCCGCCGAAACGCTGATGAAATCACCGATCTTAAAGGGCTCTTCCAAGGGCGGAAGCGTGGGGCTTGTTCCAATGTTGCTGGAGCGTTCCTCGTTAACGTGGCGAATGAAATCTTCGGCCGTGGCCCTAATTTCACCGTTGGAATCAACGGGCAAAGCCACGGTGATTTCCCATTTTTCCACCCCGGGGTCACCGTTCCACTCCACAGTTGAGGTAATTTCGTTAGTGATTTGGTCGGCTTTGACAAAGCGGATAGAAATGTTTTCCGGGTCGCTGTAGTTGCTATAGGGTTCATTTTGAGCCAAATGCGAGGCCATGGCCGTTATTTTCAAATCGTTATCCGCCCCGGAAAAACTAACCGTGGTCGCCGGGCGATTGGAAACAAGAGAGGAAGCCGTGACGTCGTCATAGAGTTCCAGCCCAACCCCTTGGGCGTGTTGGTTATTGGTTTGGAAAGTGAGCTGGTCGACAAAGGATTCATATTGCAAATAGAAATCCCTTAAAGTTTCGTCGCGGAAATTAATCCAGCCGCCCACAGTGCCGCCTTCAATACGGCTGGTGACGTTTTCTTCCCACGGCGGCTCAGTGCGGCGATGATTGGCAATAACGTGAATGTCGCCGGAATCGTCTGTTTCAGTGCCCACTTTATAGTTAGTGCCGTTGATAACTAGAGCCGGGCCGTCTTCAAAAGTAACGTTAATGGCGCCGTTGGTGGGGTCTTCCCAATAGTTAATGCCGACAACTTCCCCCAGCTGAACTAAAAGAGCATCGCGAGCGTCACGGAGGTCATTTGCTTCTTGATTGCGGGAAGGATCTTCATCACGCATAATCTCTTCGTTTAATTTGGCAATGCCTTCGGCCAAACTGTTGATGTCGATGACGGCATCGCTGATGCGTTGGTTGAGATCGTCACGCACGGCGTCCATATCTTCACGCCTCATATTGAGCATATCGGCCAAGGTTTGGGCCACTGAAACCAGCTCTTCCCGGGTGGGGCCAAGCTCAGAAGCGTCAGCCACATAGTCCCAGGCGGCGAAGAATTCATTGAGGGAAGCGTTAATGCCGTTGCCATCGCTTTCATTAAAGAAAGCCTCAAGGGAGTCTATGGCCCCTTTTTGGGCCGCTTGGGCGCCGAACTCAGAGCTTTTAGAGACAATGCTGCTGGTCAAAAACTCGTCGTGAAAACGTTCGATATTCTGAGCCGTGACCCCTGTGCCCATTTGGCCGTAGCCTAAATTTTGAGTGGGAGTCGTCTCAAGGTTCACCCGTTGCCGCGAGTAACCGGGGGTGTTGACGTTGGCGATGTTATGGCTGGCCACTTCCATGCCCACTTGCGACAAGTTCAGGCCAGAGAGCGCCACATATAAGCTGGAAGTAATACCCATGGTTAGACCTCCCGGGAGAATTTAACGGGGCGAGTAATTTTTTTCTCGCCTTGGCGGCCGTCTTTTTTATAGCCGTCACCTTTGAGCTGGTTGGCTCCGGTGAGAATGTTGATGGATTCGGTAACCAGGCGTTGAGCTTCTTCGATAAAGTAACGTTGGGCCTCGTTTTCCCTTTGAATAATATTTTTCAGATGGGCTAACTTGATGGCTCCGTCATTGATTTTATTGGCAAATGGTTTAGGCAAATAAGGAACTAAATCGACCAAAAGTGGTTGCGGTTCCAAAGGCAAGCCGCATTGGAGGGCCAAGTTATTAATGGCGTCGATGAGAATAGCTATGTTATTTTGAATGTCCAGACCTAAAGCTTCTTTTTCTTGGGCACTGGCCAGGAGCTTTTCCAGATCCATATCTAATAAATAGTTTTTTTCCGCAATAATATAGTCAACCAGACGTTGGTAGCGAACTAGATGCCCTTCCAGCACTTGACTTAAATGATTTACTTGCACAATGTCCATGATGTCTCCGGTCTGTTGCTATATTAGCGTCGGTCAGGTTTAAAAGCATTTATCGTAGCGTAGATAGTGTCGTCAGGAGATGCATTTTTGAGTTATCTCAAGGAAGATTAGTTTTCTTTGAGGGAGTGCATCAAGCATACATGACCGAAAAAGAAAACTAATCTGACGCCGAGAGAACCAAAAAGTCGCTCATGACGGCACTATCTTAGGTCCAGGCTTCGCTGGCATCGTTATAAAGATAGGCAATTTCTGCCTCATTCATGAGCCCTACCTTGCCAGCGGAAGAAGCTACGTTATTTGTCTCGGCTCTCATTTGCCCTTCCACGTCAATAGTTTGACGATTGCCAAAGCCCCCATCAAAGTTCGTCTCCATTTTCTTTGCTAAAGGAACCGGGGGATCGCTCACCCCGTAAACTGTTCGTTGGCCCAAAGGTGCGTGTTCCGTTGGTGTTTCTTCTACGCCTTGGGGAATAAAGCTTTCCTCTTCGGGGTCAAGGAACAACGGTCGCGCTTTGGCCCTCAAATCAATGAGGGGTTCAGGCGTTTCGGTCTCAGCCAATGAAGTTAAAGAACCTTGGGCACCGTGACGCATTAAGTTGGGCGAAATGCTCGGCCGCCAGTTGGGCCCCATTATTTCAGGATTATCTTGCAAGGTTTGTTCCAATCCCTCTTGGCGGGCAATTTGGCCCATGATGGAATCGGCCAAGCCAAGGCCGCCTGCCTGGCTGAGGTGGTCACGGAAGGGTTGCTCGGCAATGTCGCTAAAGGTGTCGCTCCCAGCTGTTTTGGCCATGGGCGAAGGACGCATTTGCTTAACTAATTGGTCAACGAAAACAGCTTCATATTCCACAGCAGATTGGCGGATTTTACCGAGTTTGGCTATTTGCTCATCCAAGGGCAATTGGGAATTTTGGGCCTGCCGCGCGGTGGGGGCCGGAGCTGACGTGCGGTAGCGTTCCCTTAAAGAGACTTCAGGGCGAGCCGGAAAAACACTTTGTTTTTCAGGGGCAGAGCTGGGGATTGCCGCTTCCGTAGACTGAAGGATATTTGTGCCGTCGGTGGGGACGCCGCCGGCTGAAAAGCTAGCGCCGTTTTTCAAATCAGCCACACTAAAGCGCATGGTAGGCTGGGGCACAGCCGAAGAAGCATTTGCCTCAGTTGGTGCGGCGGCAGATGTGCTTTGAGTTTCAGCGGCGGACGAACCACCAGCTGAAAAGCTTGCGCCGTTTTTCAAATCGGCAATTGAAAATTTTTGGGGAGGTGTTGCCGTGGGGGCTTTGGCTACACTGCGCAAAGGGCGCACGCTACTACGTTGCAAGTTCCCTAAAGTTTCCATACTGGCCATTTTTCACCTCTTAAATAATTTCCAATTCGCCATGGAGAGCCCCGGCCGCTTTGATGGCTTGGAAAATCATAATCAAATCGCGGGGGGTGACGCCAATGGCGTTGAGGGCTTTCACCACGTCTTGAATGGTGGTGCTGCGCTCGATTAAAAGTAGTTGATCGGCACCTTCTTCCACATTGACCACAGTGTCAGGAGCCACAACCGTTTCCCCTTGGGAAAATGGGCCGGGCTGAGAGACGGTGACGCCTTCGGAAATTTGCACCGATAAATTGCCGTGGGCCACGGCCACAGTGGAGAGCTGGACGTTTTCGCCAACAACTACCGTGCCTGTTCGTTCGTCAATGATGACTTTACCGATGGCATCGGGCATGACGTCAAGATTTTCCAACTCCGCCACCATGACGGCCAAGTTTTCCCGATAATTCATGGGGACATTGAAACGAATGGTGGAAGCGTCCAAGGGTCTGGCCAAGGCCCCCGGCAGGCGAGAGTTAATGGCTTCGGCCACCCGAGCGGCAGTGGTGAAATCTGGTTGGCTGAGTTTAAGACTCATCACTTCTTTGCCTTGCCAACGAATGGGCACTTCTCGCTCAACGGTGCCGCCCTGCACCACCCGCCCCACGGTGGGGTGGTTTTGCTGGACTGCGGCCCCGGCTCCGCCAAAGGCAAAGCCGCCAACCAATAAAGGCCCTTGGGCAACGGCGTAGATGGAGCCATCAATCCCTTTAAGGGGAGTAACCAACAAAGTGCCTCCGGAAAGGGAGCTGGCATTACCAAGGGAAGAGACCAAAATGTCAATTTTACTGCCCGGTTTAATAAAGGGCGGCAAATCAGCAGTGACAATAACGGCGGCCACGTTTTCGGCTTCCAAGTCTTGCGGGTTGACAGGGACGCTTACGTCCATGCGTCTGAGCATATTGGCTAAACTCTGGTTAGTAAAGTAAGTTTTGTCGTCGTCGCCGGTGCCGTTTAAACCAACCACCAAGCCGTAGCCGATGATTTGGTTGGGGCGCACCCCTTCAAAGGTGGCCATCTCTTTGAGGCGCACGGCCTCGGCTAGAGATGATGATGACGTTATTAATAGTGTTAAGGCTATGAGTAAAAACTTTTTCATAACAGCCTCTTTCCATTGGATAATTATTACAAGAGAGCTTCTCAATTAAGGAACTTTTTCTTTTTAGGAAGTGCTGATTAATTAGGATTTTTGTTCTCTGACGAGGAAGGCGAATTTTATGGAAGGCTTATAGCATTTGACATACATAAGGTTTTCATAAAATGAGCCAGACAAAGTCAGAGAGCAAGACAATTAAGCGGCACACTCCCTTAAAAAGGCCAAACTACATCTAGGAAACGAGAGAGCCAGCCCTCACGCTGTTTGTTGCTGATGTCGCCTTTACCGGTGTAATCGATTCGGGCGTCGGCCATATAAGTCGAAAGGACGCTGTTGTCGGAGGCAATATCAGCCGGGCGAATGACGCCTTGCACAGTGATATATTGTTTTTCGTTATTGACCATGATTTCTTGGGAGCCCCGCAAAACCAAGTTGCCATTGGGTAAAACCTGAATGATGCGGGCCGAGATGGTGGCCGTGATATTCTCATTACGGCTGGTGGTGCCGTTACCACTGAAACCTTGACCGTAACCAACTTCAATGCCCACCGAGGGGTCTAACCCGGCTGAATTAAAAACACTACCTAAGCCAGGGATATTGCTTGAATTTTCCCAGCCCAAGAATTGATCCACATTGGCACTTATGCTGTTACTGCGCGAGGTGCTGGTGGAGGCATTTTTGCTAGCTTGGGAGTTTTCCACAATGTTAATGGTGATGATGTCTCCCACCCGGCGAGCCGTCATGTCGGAAAACAAATCCAGGCGGGCATCTTCGGAAAAGAGAGAGCCTTCATTACGGATGGTTGGTTCGGGATAGGTCTCCAAAGGTGGTTCCCTTAAGGCCGAGTCTCCGGCCGAAGTGGGGAGAGGCTCTTTAATGCGCTGAGAACAGCCGCTGACTAAGAGGGCCGACAGTATCACTAAGGCGATTAAAGTTGCTTTCATAATCATTCTCCATATTTTTTTCAGCAAAAAGCAAAGTCTGCCGCATTGGGGCTCATTATTTGTCTTTAATTTTTTAAAGCAATTTACGTGCCATTATCTAACAACTACTATCTGCGGTAGGAATCGCCATTGAAAATAATATGCAAGTCCTCTTTATTTTCCCACTCTTGGGCCGGATCCTCCCCAAAGGGCGGTCGGTCTGGATCGCCACTATAGTAACGGTGGACTTCACGACCGCTGGGACGACGCAAAACCTCTTGACCGGCTCGGCCTCTTTCGCCAACAGAATGACGCTCCACACGGCGCCCATCAGGATATTCATGCTCTGTCACCCCCAACCAGTTGCCGCTCGCCGGTTCTTGACGAGTAGGGAAAGGCTCGTCGGTGCTCATGATGCGCATGGAAGGGTCAGCCGGCTCCCCACGCCGTAAGTATTGCTCCCCACGGTAGGCCGGCGCCGGATTGATGGAACGTTTTGGGGTTTCACTTTGATATTGAACACGCACCGGGGCCGTAGGAGCTTTGGGAGCAACTGGGGGCACTATCGGGGCGTCTTCCATCTTTTCAGTAGTTTGGGTGCTTGTGACCGTTGGCGGCAAAGGCGGCGGCATTAAGTTGCCACTTCCCGAAGAGCTCTTTGCGGCGGCCTCGCGGCGCAAAATCGCCGCCAGTTCAGTGGGCGGCATCTCTTGGGCTAAAAATTGATTCAGCACTTCCGGGGAGAACTCGCGCGTGCTTTGAGCTAAAGTCGCCTGGTCAAAATCCAAATAAGCTCGGGCCAAATCATCACCACCATAACGGCCTAAGGAGGCTAAAAGCTGAGGAGACAGAGCCGGAGCCCGACGGTCAGCATCCAGGTTTTGAGTTAAATAGCGGCCCAAACTCTCGGGGCTAAGCCCTGCTTTTTGCATAACACTTAAATCCGCAGTGCTCCCTTCCCCTTGACTCCAGGCTAAAGAAAGGGGAGTAAAGAACGTCACTGTAAGAAAAAATATAATGTATTTCATAGCATTGCCTCCTTAAGGCCAGACTTTCAACTTCTGTTTCCATAAGCTATTCAAAAGCCGGGCCAACTTCGGGAGTCATCTTTTTGACTTCAGAAAACCCACATCAATCAATTTTTCGCCGCTCACCTTGGGGGATTTCTCCAAAAGCTTCCTTATTTTAACTCCTTCGGCTTCGCTTCACTTCGGCTTTAGGCCTTCGTTTCGCTCGCAAGGCGGAGTTAAAATTGCGAAATCTTTTGGAGAAGTCCCCCTTCGGTTTCGCTTTGCTTGTGATAGACTCCAAACTTCACCTTCAAATCATATTTAATTACAGCCGCTTACCCTGTGAAAGAAAATTGTAATCAAAGAAATTTAGACGCGTAGGCCCTAGATTTTAACCCAGAGAAATCAATTTTCAAAATTTTGAGGGGCAAATATTTTTTAACAAGGGATTTTCACCATAATCCATTTTAAAATAACGTTTTTGGCGTCCGGTTTTGGTCTTTTTACGAAGTGAAAAGCAAAAATCGGACGCCCATAAAAGTTTTTTGAAGAGGGGTTTGGGGAGAAACTTTTTTTCAAAAAAGTTTCTCCCCAAGAAATTTCGAAAATTGATTTCTGTGATTTTAGCCGGAAATATCTGTTTAAAAAAGGTTCTTTATGGTATTATTAGAGTAATGTTAATATTTGGAGATGAACATGCTTCGCTATCGACACGGCCCGGAGAGTGACCCCTTTTTTCAGCTCTATAACTCCCCGGCTTGGCTGACAGACTACGACCCTCCGCGGGAGTTCCCCTTTTGGCTCAACGTGGAACTGACCAACAATTGTCAGCTTGATTGCTTTTTTTGCTCTCGCCAAACCAGCACCCGTCCCCTTGGTGAAATGGCTCCGGCTGTTTTACGCCAAATCGTGGCCGAGGCCAAAGGCTACCCGGGAGTGGGGTTGCGCCTTACCGGCTGGGGAGAGCCCCTTTTGCACTCGCAAATTGACGACATGGTGGCCATTATTAAAGAGGCCGGATTACCGTTGAAAATCTATACCAATGGCTTGGCTTTGACTCCACAGCTCATGGAACGCTTTATAGATTTAGGGGTGGACGATTTGCAGTTTTCCCTCCAGGGCCTTAATGCAAAGCAATATGAATTTAATCGCCGCCGCGCCGATTTCACCAAGCTCATGGCCAATATTGAAATGGCCGCCCAAAAGCGAGGGAACAGCTCCAAACCATTTTTGAGCGTTCTAACTTCTGTCTTGGCCAGTGAAGCCAAAGAAGCAGATGCCGAAAGCTTTTTGGCTCACTTTCTAAGCTTGGTGGATAAAGTGGCGGTGGATTTGACTAATCTCAACTTTGTTTCAGATGTGGAGCGTGTCAAGCCCTATTTGGGGGAGCAATCAAGCGGCCTTTTGCGGCGCCCATGTGTTGATCTCTTTTTGGCTTTGGAAATTAAATATGATGGGCTGATTCAGTTTTGCGGACAAGATGCCAATAGTCTCCCCCAATACAGTTTAGGTAAAGTCGGGGAGCTTGGGCTTCATGAGGCGTGGCACAGCGAGAAAATGAACGCCCAGCGCCAGCAGGTGGGCAGAGAGCTGGGCCATGATTCTCTGCCCTTGTGCCGCAACTGCTATCATAACACCAAGAAATATGAAGTTTTCCAAAATTGATAACTTAAGGAAACGCTGATTTATTAGCGTTTCCTTGCGAAGTTGGCAAAATTGCCAACTTCGCCGCGCCGAAATGAGAGGAAAAACAACGTTTTTCCGTTCTGAGCGGGCTCATGAAAAGCAGCGTTTCCCTAAGACCTTGCTTCCACGTTAAACCACTGAAAGGAATCTGCCATTGCTCAAGCCAGATTTATCAGCCGCCCGCATTGTGGCCGGAACCTTGACTCTCTTGGCCCGTGAAATCCAAGAGCTAGGGCCTCCGTTAGAGTTGTGGACTCCCGGGCTTTATCCTGAGCGCATAAGGGAGTTGGCCGCAGATGTCGGCCACGGTCGCCTTGCTCCCCTTTGGGTTCAAAGCCATCACCCGGCTCGCGGCTTGATTCTCTACGCCGATTCGCCTACGGAAAGCAGTTTCTTTAAAGTGCCTTGTGCAAGGCTCTTGGGGCCATATTTAGTCGTAGAAGATCAACTTGACAGAGAAGAACGTTGCCGCACTTTAGCCCGCTCAGCCATTAAATTTGCCGCTTCATGTGGACACCAGCGCATTATAATGAAAACTTTCCATGACCCGGCTATTCTGCGGGGATTCTTGGCTGAAAATTTCGTTTTAGCTGAAATTGGAAGCTCTTTATGCGGCCACCTGCCGGATAAGGAGTCCGGCGAAACCTTGCGCTTTGAACGCCCCCCAGGTTTTGTTTGGCTTCGGGGTCGGGAAGAGCTCTTGCCACTGGCCCCGGAAATACTCAGCTCTTTTGGCGATTTTTTCTATGACGGACATCACTGCCATAGCCCTTTCTTCGGGCCGGAGCAAGCAGCGCGTTTTTGGCGGCAAATTATGTTAGATGATTTACAAGATGAAGCCACACTGGCCCTGGCTTTGTGGGATCAGCGCAAAGACCGCATTGCAGCTTTAGCTACTGTCCGCTTAGGTTCCGGGCGAGAAGCTGTATTGTCGATTTTAGCTGTGACTCAAAACTACCGCGGACGCGGCTTGGGGCGTTTAATTATGCTGGAGCTTCTGGAACGTTTGCGGGGTAAGGCTAAACATTTGCGGGTGGAGACGGCTTCTTACAATTTACCGGCCTTGAGGCTTTATCAGAGTTTGGGCTTTTTTCCACTCGCCCCTTTAGTTGCGTTACACTATCAAAAAGAAGCTAAGGAATTTGAAGTTTAGATATTAATTTTTCAGGAGGCAGGGCTAAGGAAACGCTAATAAATCAGCGTTTCCTTAAAAGCTTTGCCTCCAAGTTGTTGACCAAGTGATTAATCGTCACCGAAAAAGCAATAACTATTGCTGATTTATTTTGCTACAGAATAAATCAGCGTATCTTTAAATGAAACGTGAATAAGAATTATTCGTCGTCGTCATCGTAATAGTGGTCATAGTCATCATCATCTTCTTCGTCGTAATCGTCATCATCGTAGTCATCATCATCAAGATCGTCATCTTCCAAACCATCATCGCCAAATTCCTCTTCAATGAAATCGTCATATTCCTCACGACTCATCAAATCGTCATATTCGCTCATGGAGTTGACTTCTAAACGGATAAGCCACCCTTCTTCATAAGGGTCTTCTAAAATAGCCTCCGGGACATCTACAATATCTTCGTTAATAGACACAACTTCGCCACTCAGCGGAGAAAGCAAACGTAAGCCCGTGCCGCTACCAACAGACAAGCGTCCGAAGGGTTCATCTTTGCTGAATTCGTCGCCTTCGGCCGGGAGGCGGATTTTTGTTAACTCATCGAAATCCTCCAAGGCTTCATCTGTTAAGCCAATTGTCACTTGGCGATCTTCCTCCAAGCGAACCCAAAGTCTTTCCGGGGTGTATTTCAGGTTGTGCAGATCCAAAGCCTTCCTCCTAATCCTAAAAGCATCTCAGTCTAAGTTAAGGAGACGTTGATTAATTAGCGTTTCCTTAAGTTGCCTTTTTTCAAAATCAAAACAAAACTTGCGATCATTTTAGTCGCCTGATTTCTTCAGTTGAAAAAAGTTCTTTCCTTCTCTCTTACCCTAAGGCAGAAATAAATTCAAGTAAAAATTTACGCCCGACGCCAATATAGTGCCAAAAGCCCTAAAAGCAAGGCCAATACCGCAACGAAAGTAGTGGGTGGTATGAGCCCAAAAAGGGCTTCGCCGCGAAAATCACCGCGCCAATTTTCTAAAAAGAGCCTCAAGGCTCCGGCTGCGGTGAGGTAAAGGGCGGCAATGCGCCCCCTTGGTTGAAAAAACTTCCTATCTGAACGAATTGCCCACACTAAGAAAATCGCAATAATAAAAAGCCCTAAGGATTCCACCGGCTGAGTTGGCCAAAGGTGAACATTGGCCGGAGCTAAAGAACCGTGGGGAAACACAAGTGCCCCCCAAGTTTCAGCATCGGTAGGGCGACCGTAACAACAACCGGCACTTAAACAGCCCAAACGCCCAATGCCTTGGCCCAAAGCCAAACTGGGGGCTAAAACGTCAGCGGTGGGCCAAAACTTCAAGCCGTGAGTTTTAAGGAAAATGGGGCTAAGCAACAAAGCTCCAATGAAACTTCCTTGGAACATCAGGCCACCTTGCCAATAGGCAAAGATGTTGAGATAATTTGCGGAAAACTGAGGCCAGTGAAAAATCACATACGCAATTCTTGCGCAAATTAAACCACTTAAAACAATCCAAAAACTAAAATTTCGAACGACCAGCGGGCTTAGGTCGCGGTGTTTTGCGGTAAATGAAAATAAAAGCAGTGCGGCCAATAAGGCAATAGCCGTTAAAATCCCGTAATTACTAAAACTAAAAGGGCCCAAAATGGTTGGGTCTGGAAACATGATTTGCCTTTCATAACCTAGCCGACGACCACACTATTTAAAATAAGTATTTATTTTTATGGATTACCATATTTTGTAGCCTTTGTCTAGAGCTCTCTGGAAGATTTTTAGGGCTTAGGCTGTTTATTTTACAAATTTGCCGAACACTGGAGTGGTTTAAAAAATTATGCTATAATTATGTCGATGCAATACTCAAAAATTATTTTGAGGTCAAGTGAGAAAATTCTATGGAAACGCTGATTTTTCTAGCACTTCCTATAACCGCTCTAAGCAAAGCACCTTTGAAGAAAGGAATTTGATAATGCTCAAGGCCTTTGAAGCTCAAGATTGGGACGCCTATTTTGCTATGGGAAAAGATTTTTACGCCAGTGAAGCTTGTGACCACCCCGTCCCGGACGATAATTTTCGCCACACTTTTGCGGAAATTTTGCGCTTTCCGGAACGAACAAAGGGTTGGCTCGTGTGGCAAAATGAGCTTCCGGTTGGTTACTTTTTAGCTTCCATCATGTGGTCACCTGAGTTTGGCGGCCTGATTGCATGGTTGGAAGAGTTTTATTTGCGGCCGGAAGTGCGCGGCAAAGGTTTGGGACGCTCTGTTTTTGAAACAATTATGCGTAAACTGCAAGATGAAGATAAAGTAATTGGCTTCCGCTTAGAAGTGGCCCCGGCCAATGAATCGGTGAGCCAGCTTTACCAAAAACTTGGTTTCACTAAAGTGCCTTATCACCAATGGTGGATGGCAGCTGAGTAAATGGTGGATGCTGTGGAACTTGAGGCAAAAAAAGCAAGGCTAAAGCAAATCTTACTTACAAAAGAATCTTGGGCCATTGCCTTTTCCGGCGGAGTGGATAGCTCTTTGCTTCTGGCCGTGGCTAAAGAAACTTTACCGGCCGAGCGCCTTTGGGCTCTGACGGCTAAAGGAGCCATCTTCCCCCTTTGGGAAACAGAAGAAGCCAAAAGCTTGGTGAGTCAATTAGGTGTGAACCATTTACTAATTGATTTTGATGTGTTGACAGTTCCTTCTGTGGTTTCTAACCCGCCTGATCGCTGTTATTATTGTAAAAAAACTATTTTCCAAATCTTACAAAAACAAACGCATAAATTGGGGCTTGTAGCGTTGGCTGACGGCTCTAACCTCGATGATGACAGCGACTGGCGCCCGGGAACCCGGGCCAAAGACGAGCTCGGAGTTGTGAGCCCTTTAAAAGAAGCCGGGTTGACTAAAGACGACATTCGCAAGCTGTCCTTCGCATACGGGCTGAAAACGTGGCAAAAACCCAGCTATGCCTGCTTGGCCTCTCGTTTCCCTTACGGTAACGAGTTGACTTTGGCCAAACTAAAACGGGTGGAAGAAGCTGAAGACTATTTGCATTCGTTGGGTTTTCAAGAAGTGAGGGTGCGTTATCACGAAGGCGAGCTGGCCCGTCTGGAGCTTGGCCCTGCCGAGCAAGAACGTTTCTTGCAAGCCGAGCTCTTTGCCCAAGTTGACTCTCACCTCAAGGCTTTGGGCTTTGTTTATGTTAGTTTAGATTTGGGGGGCTACCGGCAAGGTAGTTTAAATGTGGGGCTTGTTTAAAATTAGATTGCCTTGCCTTTCCCTTGTAGTTTAAATGTGGGGCTTGTTTAAAATTAGATTGCATTGCCTTTCCCTTGAAGCTCGTGGTCAATTATGTTATTCTCCTGTTAATAAAACAAAGAGAGCTTTGCTCTGATTGGAGGATGCTTTGGAAAATACCAGAGAAACACTTGGTTCACGTTTAGGATTTTTGTTTGTTTCAGCCGGGTGCGCCATTGGTTTGGGCAATGTTTGGCGTTTCCCCTATATCACCGGGGAATACGGCGGGGCGGCATTTGTGCTTATTTATCTAATATTTTTAGTTATCTTAGCCATGCCTGTTATGATTATGGAATTCGCCGTGGGTCGCGCCGCTCAAACAAATATAGCCGGTGCCTTCCGCCAACTCCAACCGCAAGGCACGAAGTGGCATTGGTATGGCTACTTGGGTATCATGGGCAACTACGTGCTCATGATGTTCTACACCACAGTGGCCGGTTGGCTGGTAGCCTATTTTTGGTATACCTTAAGTGGTCAATTAACGGGCCTTGACCCGGCTGAAATTGGCGCATTCTTCGGTCAAACCTTAGCCAGCCCCCAAACTCAAGTTTCATGGATGATTCTTGTTGTTATTGTTGGTTTTGCTATCTGCGCCATTGGCCTGCGCCAGGGAGTGGAGCGCATCACCAAATTCATGATGAGCGGGCTTTTCATTATTGCCATCGCCCTTACTTTTCGGGCGGTGACCCTCCCCGGAGCCGGGGCCGGTATTGAGTTTTACCTCGAGCCCGATTTCAGTGCATTGGTGGAAAATGGCCTGTGGGAAACTATCTATGCCGCCATGGGTCAAGCTTTCTTCACCTTGAGCGTGGGCATCGGTAGTATGCTGATTTTCGGCAGCTATTTGAACAGAAAACGGACGCTCACCGGTGAGGCTCTCAATGTTGTGGCCCTTGATACCTCTATTGCTCTCTTGGCCGGCTTGATTATCTTTCCGGTGTGCTTTGCTTACGGCGTGGAGCCAGGCAGCGGCCCCGGCCTTATCTTGGTAAGTTTACCCAATATTTTTAACAACATGCCAGCCGGAAACCTCTGGGGATCGCTCTTCTTTTTGTTTATGAGTTTTGCGGCCCTATCCACGGTGGTGGCTGTGTTTGAAAACATTGTGGCCTTTGGCATCGATAACTTTAAGGCCTCCCGACGGAAATCTGTTTTAGTCAACTTAGTTTTAATTATTATTCTGTCTCTGCCTTGTGCTTTGGGATTTAACGTTCTTTCTTCGTGGGAACCATTGGGCCCCGGCACCGTGGTGTTAGATTTAGAAGATTTTATTGTCAGCTACAACCTTTTGCCCTTGGGTTCACTCATTTTCGTGCTCTTTTGTAGCACTCGCTATGGCTGGGGTTGGGACAACTTTATTAAAGAAGCAGACACGGGGAGTGGCCTGAAATTCCCCCGCTTCCTCAAAGCTTACTTCCAATATATTTTACCTTTAATTATGTTGGTGATTTTTGTCCAGGGCTATATCAACTTCTTTGGGAAATAATCAGGGCCTACGCAACAAATTTTTTTGGTTAAGACCCTTTTTGAAAGCTAAGAAATTGTAACTAAAGGAAACGCTAATTAATTAGCGTTTCCTTGCGAAGTTGGCAATTTGCCAACTTCGCCGCAGCCGAAATGAGAGGGAAACCCATGGTTTTCCGTCCCGAAGGGCTCATGAGAGGCGGCGTGCCTTGCTGATTTTATTCTGTTGAAGAATAAATCAGTATTTACTAAAGATAATTTGCAAACCAAGTTTAACGCCTGATGTGAAGCAAGCGAAACCGAAGGGGGGTGCTTCTACAAAAGATTTCGCAATTTTAATTCCGCCTTATGAGCGAAACGAAGGCGCCCGCCGAAGTGAAGCGAAGCCGAAGGAATTAAAATAAAGAATCTTTTATAGAAGCACCCCCAAGAAGGTGAGCGGCGACTATTTAGTCGATGCGTCGAATCAACCTTTCCCAAAGCCCAAATGCTCACGTAAAAGCCGAGCCACGCTTTT
>CAYJAF010000016.1:0-42316 GCA_964368195.1 uncultured Thermodesulfobacteriota bacterium | reverse complement strand
ACCGAAACGAACGTACCTATTGAGCGTTCAATTTGTGCAAATTTAAAGTGAACGTGCTCTAACACCTAGGCTCAGGCAAAAAAACATTGCAGTTCATAAAGCGGATCAGCGAACTCCAAAACATCGTTGTTAGTCTCAACCTCTAAAGCTAAAGTGGGCTTGAGGTTTTCAGCTATTAAAGCCTGTTTTAGTTTTTCTATTTGAAGAAGGCGGTTGTGAGCCCGATAATTTACGCACAAATAGTCTCCACTAGGTAGACTGTTCCAGGAAATGTCTTGGCGCGTTTCTTCATACCAAACATCATAGTAAATTTTACTATATTGTAACGGTTCTGAAGGCGAATCACTTAGGTTGACCACAAAACCGGCTTCATGAAAAGTCAAAAGGTCAAGTGACCTTATCTCTTTGTAAAGATAATAAAATGAAATGATTGCCTCATCAGTATTGGGTTCGTTATGGTAATCATGAGCCCAAATATAGCGTTTTTCAATAGCGCGCCAATAGGCTCCTTTATTCCGCGCGTAAGTTATGTCTCGTCGAATATTTTTGGCCTTTTCCCGGTTTAAGTGGATGGCTCTTTCCATTTCTTTAACTCGTAAAATGGCTTTTTGTGTATGTTTTTCCAGAAAATTTACCATCTTAGGCGGATCGTTCCCATAGGCGAATCCCTCTTTAATTTCGGCTAAACTACAGCCCATGAGTCGATATTCCATGGCTTGAACAATGTGTGGAAATTGATAAACGCTATAATAACGATAACCTGTGGCCGGGTCGCGCTCTTTTGGTTTAATCAGGCCAATTGAATCGTAAAATCTCAGTGTTTTAATATTTATATTCAGGATTTTAGCTACTTCACCAATAGATAGTAATTTTTTCATAAAAATGCTTTTCCCCTTTTGACTCTCCTCTTACTAGATACAATAGAATATAACTACAATCAATTGCAGAAGTCAATTATAAAAAATAATCTGTTTGTCGATATTGTTTTTATAGCAAATTAAAATAAAAGCTATGAAAAGATATAAAAATATGTTATATTATTTGCTATGGCATACGATGAAAAATTCAGAGCACGAGCAGTAGCGTTTAAGAAAGCTGGGCATACTTTTAAGGAATTAGAAGAAGTCTTTGGTGTATGTAATCGGACGTATTACACTTGGGTAGCTCTATACGAAAAACATGGGACATATTCACCGCCAAAAGAAAAGCAAACAAGATCGTGTAAAATCGTAACTGAAGAGTTAAAAAAGGCTATCCAGGAGAGGCCGGACGCATATTTACACGAACTAGCTGAACAGTTTGACTGCACTCCACAAGCGGTGTTTTATGCGCTCAAAAACATGGGATTCACATATAAAAAAAGACATTTACCTACAAGGAAAAATCAGAAGAAAAGCGGAAGGAATACTTAGAAAAAGTCGCCTTAATTGATCCGGAAACGATTGTTTACATTGATGAAACTGGGGTAGACAAATATCTTCAAAGAGAAAATGCCCGCGCTTTGTGCGGTCAAAAAGTAGAAGACACCAAAAGAGAACGACGATTTCAAAGGACAAATGTTATTGCTGGTCTTTGTGATGGAAATTATTTTGGAGTTAGCTGCTATACGCATACCACAAACAGCGAATTCTTCTTAACTTGGTTTGAGAAAAGTTTGCTTCCGGAAGCGCCCTTTGGGCATACAATTATTATGGATAATGCTACTTTTCATCCAAAAGAAAAGCTAAAGGCTACTGCTAAAAACCATGGGGTTAATCTTGTTTTTCTGCCTCCCTATTCACCGGACTTGAGCCCAATTGAAAAATCGTGGGCAAATCTAAAACGTTGGCTTCGTGATAATCTCTCTTCATTCTTATTTTTTGATTTAGCTGTTTCTTCCTTTTTTGCTTATTAATATTTTTTATTTTGATTGACTATATCTTCTTCCCTTAATAGCTCTTCATCTATATAGGACGCGACAGGTGTGTCGTGTTGGTCGGAACAATTTGTCGTATCGGGTGCCAAATTTTTTTTGCCCGGAAACAGACCGAGACGACAAATTTGTCGTGTCGGGCGGAACGGGAAAGTTTGAACCGTTTCTGGTCAAAAAATGATAGATGTTCCGTACCTGCCCTTTGATGAATTTTTTCCCCTTGGCAATCAAGCCGGAGTCCACCAGTTCTTTGAGATAGCGTTGAATTGCCCGCACATGAACTTTCAGCTTTTCGGCCAAATATTCTTGCGAAGGCCAAGCGTAATCACGCCCACCGCTACAGGTAGCCAGCACGGTGTAAAGCAGTTTCGCCGGGGCAGACAAGTTGGTATCCAAAAAATCTTTGGGCACGGTAAAATCTCCGGGGTTGAAAGTGAGTGCCAGTTGTTTTGCGTTCATTTTTTACCTTTCTTTTCTGTGATTTAGGCAAAAGAACTCCATAACGCTTGACAACCAACTTTTTTAAAGGTATACTTTCTTTACAAGTTTGGAGATTGCGCAAGCATCTTTTCAGGGCCTCAGAATTGCCGTTCTGAGGTTCTTATTTTTTGGAGTTCACTTCTTCTTTACTTTGTTGTTTTAATCACCTTTCGTTTGAAAATAAAAAAAGGCGCACCTGAATAAAAAAATATTCAAGTGCGCCTTTTAAATTTTTGAAAAACACAAAAAAGCCCATAAATGCTCATAGGTAAAAAAGTAGAAGCATTTATGGGAGAAGCATGGTAAAATACACCTATGATCGCCAGCAAAATGGCGACAATAAGTAATATTTTCGGTGAATTAGCGTTGTTTTTAAAAGAGAGGTTTGGCGCGCCCGGCAGGACTCGAACCTGCAACCCACGGCTTAGAAGGCAACCGTTTCAATGTTTAAGTAATTGTTTATTCTATTGTAATATCAAAAGTTTACCGTCGATTAAAAAACACTTATTCTTGATTTGATAAACCTTTTTGATACACCAATTAATAAACCAAAATACCGTTAGTTTGTTTTAAAAAGCCCCGTTGCGGGGCTTGGGGAGATTCGGGCCAGATTTAAAGGCGGGTAAATCGTCTTTTGAGCTGGTGGGAGATGTGGGTTTAAAACTTGTTCTTAGCATTCAAGATGTTAAAGCCTACTTTATTAATAAGCCCATGGACTGCCCGGTAAACCACGCTGCTTTCAGGCTGGGGAGTCGGGAGTAATGCCGCCACCGCCGCACAAATCGACACGGCGGAAGTTAGAATCGTCTCCCAGTTGTTTGTGATAAATTCCATAGTAAAATCCTTTCTAGTATTTAAAAAATACGTTTTGGGGGTGAGCTTGGCTTAGCCCCACGTGGACAAAATTCCACCCTTGGTTGTAACCAATGCGCGGCACTTCTTCTTCAAAAAGTAATTTAATCAACTCAAACATATAGCGGCTGTCGGGGATATGAATATCCACCGCCGTGCAAAATCCTCCGGAGTTTTGCGGCACGTGCTCGCTTTTTTCGGTGGCCCCAATGGCGGCGTTGTGGTCGGCGCACCTCACAGCGGAGTTGATTTTCATGGGGCGGCCCATGATTCCCCGAATCTCATCGAGCATGGCCAAAAGTCGGGGATCCATTTCGGCCAAACCAAGCCCACAAACCCCGCATTTGCAAGCAAACTCTTCAGGTTTAAAGTGTTTCAACATAATCACACCTTTAAATAAACTTAAGTAACCAATTCATAATCACCGGCACCACAACTAAGCCCCCGGTGAGCATAGCCGAGCGGAGCTCAAGGTGGCGAATTCGAGTTTCCAATGAATTCATTTTGCACATTCGCCGTTCGCAACG
This sequence comes from uncultured Thermodesulfobacteriota bacterium, assembly GCA_964368195.1. Classification (GTDB taxonomy): domain Bacteria; phylum Desulfobacterota; class Desulfarculia; order Adiutricales; family Adiutricaceae; genus Adiutrix. Next base: position 38,545 of record CAYJAF010000016.1, on the reverse strand, counting down.
CTCACCCAATTTTGTTTCCAAAGTAGTCAATCGTTCCCGAATGTCGTCCATACATTTACGTATTTCGTCGTATTGATCAGGCGGCATTAGCTTCGAGCCTCCGGGGGTAAGTGGCGGCTGGCCCGTTCGTTTTCGAAACTCCGTTGGCAGTGGTCGGGGGCAAGGAAAAAAAGCGTGTCAATGACTTGCTTTGGCCAGCTTCTCACCCCTGCCTCATGCCACCGCCAAGCCAGCGATGAAATTGTTTCGTCAGCCCAAGCCTTGCGGAAGGTGACAAGCCCCAAAAACACATTGGCCAGCTGGTCAAGGGCAATAAGTAAGTGCCTTAAATTGTGCAATGTTTTACTCATCTGTCACCCGACAGTGTGTTTCATTTCAGCAAGAGGGATTACAATGTTTTCTTTTTTCTCATAATAATCAAGATACATTTCTAGGCGGCTCCCGTTGAAAGTGCATTCATAAAGCCGATTATTGTTCCCATTGTCAATGAGGATTGCTTTTTTATTCCCTAAAGTTTTGCAAGCCCACACAATGGAAATATCTTGTATTTCAAATGTCTCGGAAAGTTTCTCTTCGCAATACTTGATTACCGCATTTTTGGCGGCCACTTCAAATTCATACATTGTCATTTTCGTTCTCCTTAAAATTAAAGTATCAACGGTTCACCGGCCGCAATTTTGGCCAGCAAAATATCTTTGTTGGCAAACATGATGTCCAACAAATCAGCTGAAAAGCCAAACTCCGCCGCCGCCGGGGCTAAAAAGGGGTTACTGCGCTCAATGTAACTGGCCAACTCCCAATCACGAATGGTGTCATTATCCATCATGTAGATACGCGGCTTGATATGCTCCGTCCAGGTGATGGGCTCCATGCCGGGAGTTTGGGCCGTCAAAGTCTCCACCAGCAAAATAAACTCTCGTTGAGTCATCTGGACGGCGGCGGCTTTCTCGGCAGTGGTGAGTTCCGGCGGTTCCACAATTAAACTTTCCAGCCGGGCTTTTTCGGCCTCCCAAAGGGCCACGAACGGGGCCACTTCGGTGGCGTAGTCGGCGGCGGCCAATTCTTGGTAGTCATCTGTAAATTCCAAGTGCCCGGCCCCGTCATGCCATTGAACGGCGTGGAGTTCCGCCGGGGCGTTAAAATTAAAATGCAAAAGGTGGCCGTCCACAATAATTAACTTGTCGGGCACAACAACGGTGACGTGTGTTTTCATAAAAACTCCTATAATTTCATGATGTAGCAGAGGGCGTAATAGGGCGGCAGGTTGCTGGCAGAACCGGCGGTGGCTGACGAAATGGTGTGGGCGTGACCGTGGTTGGAGCCGGCATTATTCGTATATAGCGTTGTAGGGGCCGTTTGAACCGTGTTCACAATGTAATTTCCTGTGCCGTGCTGGTCAGGGCTTGATGGGATTTGAGCATCCATAGAATGATTATGACTGGGCATTTGAGCCGTGGTTAGGGTGTGGTTATTGGTGGAGCCGCTCACTGTGTGAGTGTGGGTGGTGGCCCCGGCTTTGGCATTCACAGCGTAAGTGCTTCCGGCGCCGATGACAAAGCGGTTACGCAAGTCTGGGGTGCCGTTTGCGCCGTTACACAAAGCCCAGCCGGAAGGGACGGCGTTCGTGGCCCCCTTCCACAAAAGGATAACACCACTGGGAAGTAACAACGACAGAGTATGTTTAAGTGCGGCGGCGGTGATGGCATTAGTGGTGTTTGTTCCGGCGGCGGCCGTGGCGTTGTTGGCAAGAGCAACTTTCCCGGCTACCGTTGTTGAGGCCACCGGCACCAAAGTTCCCACAGCTTCTTTTAGGGCTTTTGAAGTTACAGCTTTTTTGTCATCTGTTCCGGCGGCAGCAGTGGCACCATCAGCCAAAAAGACTATTCCCTTGACGTCAAGGGCCGCATCGGGCACGCCATCAGTTACGGTGTTTTGGGCTTGCCGTGCCCAATTTTCAGCCTCATAGGCAGAAATGGCGGCGTTCCCCTCTGAAGTTTGAGCGGCTAGAGCTGCAGCGTCAACGCTAGCTTGCTTTTCCGCTGCATTGTCGTCAAAGGTTGAGGTTTTCTCAGCGGCATTTCCGTTGTAAGCCAAAAGTTTATTTTCATGGTTAGTATTGAAAGCTGACGTTTTATTGGCAGCGTTTTGGTTAAAAGTTTCTGTCCCTTCAAGGTAATGCGCCTCTGCTGTTTCCGCCCACCCTTGCGCCGCCGTCTCGCTGGCCTGCGCCGCCACTTGAGAGTTCGCCGCACCACTGGCGGAAGCGGCGCATTCATTTTTCAACCCAATCAAATCAGGCCAAGAGACTCCCAAGCCTGAGTGGCTTTCAGGGGCAATGACACAACGATCCACTGCTTCGTTGATTTGCTGCATGGCCATGACGATTCGGTCTAAAGCTGTTTCAATGGAATCAGCGTGGAAAGCCCCACCATTTTCCAAGTCGAGCCCTTGAGTTAGCGGCATCACCCGTAAGACGGTAACGAGTTCTCCTTTTGCCGGGGCAGTGTTCATCACCAAATTTAAACTGGAGCCTCCTATCCCGGTGACTTGGTATGCAGTGGTTAGTTGTTGGCTGCTTCCTGATCCAAGATAGACTTTCAGGTCTCCGGCGGCATAAACGGGAAAATGTAGCGGAAAAATTTTTGCACTTCCAGTCCCTTGGAATTGCGCTTTATTTACTTGTGTTTCAACGGTCAAGAAATCAACTCCTTTCTTTTATTTAGAATCACGAACTAAAAGGCGATAAAGGGCGTTCAAACCTTCGTTTTCATCCCAATCTTCAATGCCCTTAATGGTCGCCGATATTTGGCTTGACGGAATACCGGTTAAAGGCCCGGCTACCCGCGTTGCGTGTTTGAAACTATCCATAAATTCACCTTCATAAGCAGACGTAAAAGTTTTAGTGAAACTGCTTGCTGCGGTTCCGATTGCGCCCAAAACGGGCACCGGCCGAAATTGGTAGCTATCTCCTGTATAAAAGCTGACAATGTCTCTAAAGCCAGGCATACCGGCCGCACTAAAGCTCACCACGCCTTTAGCCATATCAATTAGTTCCTCTTCATCTTCAGGCTCCCCGTTTTTAACAAGGTTATCCAAAACCGAAGGCAAAACAACCAGATAAAGGGCTGATCGCCCGGCATCTACCGTGCCTTTAACGTAATCTCCTTTTTTGTAATCGGCGGCGGTTTTGTGGAATTGCTCCCAAATTAAATTTTGCGTGCCGCTAAAAAATGTTTGAAACATAGTCAAAAGTTTTCCGGCATCGCCATATCCCCAGCCACGTTGAGCTCGGCTTAAATTGTGGCTAGAGCCTGACGGTTGAGTTATGCGCAGCATGGTGTTGGCGTAGGCCACAGCATCACCTTCCGCCATATTTAATTCTTTAATGGCTTTAAGGTACCCGCCCAACCAAATACCATTGGCCATTAACTGGTCTGCCCATCTCATGGGCACAAAAGCGGCCTCTTGAAATTTTTCGCCAAAAGTTTTTGCCATGGGGTTACGAATAGAAAACATATCATGCACATCACGGTCATAACTGGTGGAGTTACGCCTTGCCAATTCAGGTGATTTCTCGTAAATCATGTTAGTAGTTTCACGAAATTGAGTCACGTTACGCAAATACTCAGCAAATCCAGCCGTGGCCCATTTAGCCCCCAGTTTTTCCATGCTTTGAGTAATACCCGAAACTTGGCAAAGAACAGTGGAAACTTTAAAGCCCATAGCCGCTAAAGAGAGATTGCCGCGAGCTTTACGTAAAAACCAGCGGGCACCACCATCACCCACCACATCAGGTGTGGTTACTTCTGACAGCCAATGCACCATTTGTTGCCAATACGTTTCACCAACTGCACCAATAATTTTCGATTTGACTTTCGGGTTTTTAATCAAACGCCAAACATCACTCACAGCCTCACGATGCGAAAGATCGTGGATGTTTTGTTTTAAACTGTTACTTAAAACGCTTAACCTCAATTCGGGAGCCAAATTTTTATAAGTAGTGCCCACCCGAGCAATGGTTGCACGGGCTTTTGTTTGTTTCGTGCTATAGAGGTTTTCAAAGCGTCCCTTTTCTTCTCCCATTTCGATTTTGCTTTGACGGTCGGCCCGTTCACTCATTTTAGTGTCAAATTTTAAAGGGTAATACCCTCCACGATAAGTTCCAAATTTGGTTTTTACCGGCATAGCTTCAACTTTAACCAGTGGCACACCCGTTGTTCTTAGAGTCAACTCATTAAGTTGCGGGAATGTCTGATTGTCTAAAAAGTCCCAAATACCTTGCACAAAATCCCACTCTTCTTTGGTGAGGTGGTCTAATATATTGCGTAAATGTTGCGGCGTTAATTTTTTGTTCCCGGCGGCCAATTCTAAATTCATAACTGCCGTGCGGTTTTGGTGGTTCCCGGCATTCAAAGCGATGCAAATAAGTTGTTCACGTGTTATAGGGCTAACAAGGCCATCAATGATGACTTTTTCACCACGCCATTGGTTAATTCTTTTTTGGCCCACAGTTTTTTGGGCGTTTTCAGTTAATGCTTTCTCCATTTCTTCGGTGAAAGCGTCGGCACGGTTGTAAGCGTCATTTATCGGTTTAAAAACTAATTTTTGAGTTAACCCGTTGATTTCAAACCCGTCAAGTCGCCGGGTAACGGTTTCAATTTTTATTAAGCTTGGCATATACCCTTTTAATATTTCCCAAACTTTTTTCACGCCCGATTCATCCCCTTGCTCTGTTAAAATATCAGCGTGAGTTTTAGCCGGTTTAATTTCATTGTGCGCCTCAATGTGTGCCTCAAGTTCGGTGGCCACCTCGTCTTCATCTCTCAATAAGCCGTCCACGTTTATTTCTTGCGAACGTTTACCGATAAAAGCAAGGTTGTCAATGGCCATTTTCAAATCTACAAATTCATTATAGCTAAAGGAACGAAAGGTTTTGGGTTTGCCAACATTCGGCCCCTTGTCCCATGTTGGCCAAGCACCTTGGCGAATCCAGTCGGCCACACCTAAAACCTGACCGTTAGCCTCTAAGTCATTTAAAAACGATTGGAAATCTTTTTCAGGCACTGTTTTTTTTGCCGTAAATCCGGCCTTGTTTAACAGGTTGATAATATGCTGTTGAACGTCCGGCCTAATGCCTTTGGCGTCTCTTTTGGAAGTAAGTTTTTGACTGGCCAACCGTTTCCAAATGGCTTCAGTTTGTGTCCGCTGCTTAAATTGCTCTGTTTTGATTTTATAAAGGGTGGCCATTTCCAAGCGTTTAGCCATAGCCCCAACCTTTTCCCCGGTTTTATAAGCTTTTTTAGCGGCTTTGTCTTGTGCTTTTAAACTTGCTCTCAAATTCTCCATGTTGTCGTCCATGGGGCGAGGGCCGATATTTTTTTCGATAAAACGTTTAATGTCACGCCAGCTGTGCGGAGGATCTCCGCCTTCTTGCTTGGCCCAAAGCTTTAGTTCCAGTTCCCAAAAATCCAATTGTTCATCGCTAATTTGTTGAGTTTCAAAATAATCATGGTGAAACTCTTCCATCTGCGCCACATAATCATCAACCAGTTGCGGCAGTGTTTTAGCATTACTGAGGGCAACAATCAAATCATCACCAACGTCAAAGCCCAATTCTTGGGCAAACTCGTCAAAACCTAATTTCCCATCCTTACGGACAAGCCCGGGGCGGCGTTTGTTTAAGTTGTTAATCGCTACCTGGTCATACCCACCAGCGATAAGACTGTCTCTATTTATGCCGCCGCGGCTGACAATTTCTTCAATTATCTTGAAATCACCACTTTCTTTTGCTTCTAGTGTTCCTTCCTTTTTCCATTGGCGAATCATGGCTTGATGTTCTTTGTTTCGGCGAGTCTTAATTTCTTGAATTGCAGCATCTATGGCCGCATTGCGGCTGCGTTCGTAATCTTGCCATTCTTCGGGAGTTATTGAGTCTTTAAACTCTGCAATATCAAAAGAGGGTTCTGTTTGCCACTGGCCAAAAATAACTTCCCTCTCCGTCAATAACTGATTATCAAACACCCGGCGCACGTCATCGGAAAGTTCAACGTCTAAAGCGCGGACGGTTTTGTAAATGTCCAAAAGCCACTTTTTCATTCGGCCAAATAGCCCTTTAAGGTTCTCGGTCGGGGCTTTTCCTTCCATCAAATAAGCTTCAAAAGCCCGAGCCACCTTCTCGTGAGCCTCGGTTGGCCACTTGCCGTCTTTAAGATCGCCGTCTTTAACATCGGCGAAAGTTTTCAGTGTGGCCAGATCGTTAACCATCTGGCGGTGGGCTTGTTGGTCAACAATTTGCTCCGGCGGCAGCTTGGCTATTTCCAGCATCATGTCAAGATAAAGGTGCTGGAATTCATGAATGGCCGTTGCGGCATCGGCTTTATCGTAAAAGACAATGCGGAAGTCACCGTTTTCTAAAGCGTCAATTCGCCCTCGGGGGTTATGTTCGTCTTGATATTTCGTCTTGTCATTTTCTGTGGATTTTGCTATATTATTAGAAAAGGGCTTATCACGAAAAGCGTTCCCATCAAGCTTTGCTTCGGGTGGGACTTGGGCAGGCCAGAGAGCCGCTGGCGTCGTGAAGGCTCTTTTTTTGTCTGTTTTGTCAGTAAACCATGTATCGACCCCGGCTTTTGTATCTTTAAAGAAAGTGGTTACAAGTATGCGTGACGGAGTAACACTTTCTAATATTAATCCATAGTCTTGCCCCTCGAATTCCACTTTGACTAACAAGCCTTTTCCTCTATATCTTGCTTTGTCTTTTTTAGGAATGCCTATATTTGCTTCAGTTAATATATCTAGGATTTTAGGCAGTTGCGCCATGTCCTCGGAAGTCATATCTTTATGTTTTTTGTCTCTATGGCGAATAGAGTCCGCCGGATATTGCACTGATTGCCCGGCTAAAACGCCTTGGCTTGGTTTCATCTCAAAAAAAGTTTTTTGTTTTTCAACTTTAGATGTTGCTATCCTGTGCGCAAAGTCAGGTAAAGAAGCATCTTGAGCTTTGACCATCGGCTGATAAAGGCTGTTTTCATCTCCACCGTCAACCTCGCTGGCTTTGGCAAAAATCACCTTGTCCGTTAAACTTTCCACGCTTTCGCCGGTGATTTGCGCCCTTTTTGCCAGTAAACGTGTTAAAGTCTCAGCTTCAATTTTGGCTTGGGTTTTTGTGCGACCGGCCGCCCTTAACCTTTCGGCCACTCGGGCTTTGGTTTCTTCTTTGATTTCAACAAGGTTAGCGGTTTCCGGCCAAGGCACCCCCGCTTTCAAATCCGCCTCCAATTCAGCGGTCACGGCCTCACTTTCCACGGTTAGTTCAGGGGCGACTTTATCCCAAAGGGGATTATTGATCACGTGAGGCATTCCGGCCAAATTAACCAACAAATCAGTGCCGTTGTCTAAAGCCGAATAGTAATCATCAACGCTAACCCCTAAAGGCTCTAACAGCTCTTTGACCATTTGCTCTTCAGGTAAACCCGTGCGTTCGTTTTCGGCTTGAAAATAGCTGTGAAGCACCTTTGGTGACACGTGGGCCTCTTTAGAGCCCATGCCGGTTAATAACTCCGCCATAGCTTCCGGAGCTTGGCTCAGCTCGGGAGTTTCGCGTAAATGTTGGGTGATGGTGCCCACCTGGGCTTTAAGGGTTTTGTTACCCTTGGTGATGGTCTCCATTTTTAATTTCTTTTCAGCGTAATCAACTGCATTTTCAGCTATTTGGGCTTGTTCTTCCGGCGGCAGTTTAGAAAAAGCCTCTGCCTGCTTTTGAAATTCTTGCAGTTGTTTTTCGGCGCTGTGCTCGGCAACGGCGCTAATCATGCCCAAACCCGAACCACCCCAAAACGCTTGCCAAGCTCCTTGTAGTCCGGCATTTAAAATCTCTTCCAAGTTTGGGCCAACAACGTGCCCTTGGCCTTGGTAACGGTTGTTGTAATCATTAGCTGCCAAAGCTTGGCCGCCCATTTCAATGGTGCTTTGAAGCCCTTCGGTGATAACTTCCGGGGCGGTGTGGCTCACAACTCGCCGCGGCAAACTCGTTATTTGCCCGGCTTTGCTAATGGCCTTTTCGGTGATAACAGCGGCCCGTTTTGGCGTAACCTTTTGCACCATCTGGCCAATAAATTTATTGGCGTTCCGGCCATAAACCATGCGCCCAAGACCAAATTTTTCCAAAAATATAGAAGCAAGGCCCACAGTAACGCCAATAGTCGTGGCAATGGTCTCGTCTTTTAAGTCGTCAGGCTGTGCTTGGTGAATTTCCCAAGCTGTGTTCCCGGCGGAAGCTCGCCCTTGAGCGATTGACAAGCCGGTTATCCCTGTTTTTATGGCTCCGGGAATAGCTCCAAGCCCACCAGCGGCCGAACCTATTGCGGCGCCTGTTCCGGCGGCAACAGCAAATTCAGGGGTAAACGCCGACCTTAAAAGCCCCCCGAAAGTGTCGCCAAAATTGGTGAAAAAAGAGCGGGTGCCATCTAAAAACCAACCGGTTTCCAAGTCTAATTCATCTAAATAATTGCTTTGCCTGCGTCGTTCGTTTTCTAAAGATTTAAGATGTGAGGCCACTTCGGGATTGTCAAAATCCCCCATATTTACAGAAGCCTCAAGGCCAAAGTCAACATTTCCCCAACCGCGTTTCCCCCCTTGCCACAAAGCCCCAAAAGGCAAGCTGTTCCAAACGCTTTCAATGGTGCTAATCTTTTTAAAATCGGCCGACAGAAACTTTTGAAACTCAGGGCGCATCAACATATCGTAAGTGTCGGGGTTGCGCTCTAAAAAGGCCGCTGTTTCCACCATGGTGGAATCGTGTAAAATTTGTGGGGTGTTGCCCCTTTGGTCGTGGGGCAACAAAAGAGCGCTGGCTTTCAGCTTACTTAAAGCTTGTTGCGGCGTCAGGTTGTCTGCTTGTTTGCGAACTTGATTATAAGTGGTGGCAAAGTCGTTAAGTGTGCGTGGCCGGTTAGCATAGGCAATTTCTTGCCTGTTCATTTCTTCAATTTGCGAAGTGGTTAACTCCCGGCCGAAAAAGGGCTTTGGTGTCGGCTCTGCTTTCGCTTCCGGCTCTGTTTTGAGCTCGGGCGCAAATGCGGGGTATCGTCAGGTGTGGCGTCAGGCGCGCCTGTTTCAAGCCCTGAAGGTGCCGGGGCAGGTGCAAGGCTTAGAGGTTTTTCTTCTTGCGCCGCTTCGCTTCCTAAATCAACTGAAAAATCAGAAGTGAGGCTCTTTGTTGATTCGTTTTTGTCCGGCCGCCGGGCAGCAATCTCTATTGTCATGGTTTAAATACTTTCATATTCTTTATAGCGTTGAGTAACTAGTCTTACGTAATTTTTGGTTTCAGTTGGCATGTTGGCCAACCCTTTACGGTCTAAGTTGCCCATGCCTCCATTGTAAGCCGCCAGGGCCATTGTCAAGTTGCCATCATAACGGCCTAACAAATATTTTAGATAACGTATACCTGCGTCAATGTTTGCAGCCGGGTCGTAAACGTTACCTTCTCCCCATTCTTCCCAAGTGGCGTTCATAAACTGCATCAAGCCTTTAGCTCCGGCGTGGGAAACAGCTTTCGGGTTAAAGTTAGATTCAGTCTTAATAACCCCCCGAACTAAGCTGGGCGGAAGGCCGTATGCTTTTGCTTTGGTGTCAATGATTGTTTCAATTTCTTTTGAGCCGCCCCCGGCAACGGCGTTGCCGCCGCCACTTCCACCACCGCCCATTTCGCGCATTACATCTTGAACATTGATGTAATCGTGAAAATTTTTCGAGCCCACTTGTTTGCCGGGTTTTAAAATCCGAATGTCAACGTGTGCTCCTTTGCCTATGCCTGTGTTTCCAGATTTACCCAACAACTGGCCACTTTTAACACGCTGGCCAACCTGTAAGCCAGCAGCAAAACTATCCATGTGGAAAAAAGTAAATGTGTAGCCGTTATCAAGTTTCACCCACACCCGGTTGCCACCACCATCTCCGTCCCCGTCATGACCGATGTGCACGACTTCCCCTGCGCCCATTGAATAAAGTGGGGTTCCGATAGGCGTGGCGTAATCTGTGCCGGGGTGTGGGCGTTTATCTTTGTAAACCGGGTGGTCACGTGCGATATTATGAGCACTTGACACTCTAAAATTAGCTCCTTCAGCAAAAGGTGGGTGCCAGCCTTCCCCGTAACTATCAGTATCAACCGTATCCGCTTGGTTGCGGCCAAATTGGGTGCCGGGAGGGCCGAATATCGCAAAGGGGTTTCTATCTTCTAAAACCTCTTGCACTTTCCCCACGGTGGTGCTGTTTGTTTCGGTGTTATGTTGCTCAATAAACGAAGCTATTGCGCCGTCAAGGTCGCCGTCATGTTCATCAACGAGCCCCCGTAGGGTTGCGGCCATATCCATCACGGGATTTTGGGCGCTAAACATAAATTGCGGGTCGCCTTCTCCCTGTGGCGCGCTCAACGGCACTTTACCGCCGTAACCTTGAGCTATAGCTAAAAGAATGTTGGGGTCAATGTTAAAACTGTGCCCGGCTTTTAAATAAAGGTCTTGTTGCATTAAAAGTTCTCGGTCAATGTGTTCTAAAATGACTGCGCCTTTTCCTTTCCAAGTTGGTGCGCTTGGGGCAAAAACCTGATTTATCGGCACCCCTTGAGCAACGGAATCCCTTGCCCTTTTTAAGTTCGTTGGGGTGATGGGCAGATTAGCGTCACTTAACCTTTTCTTTTCTAAGTTGGCGGTCACGGTGGCGTCCCCGGCGTAAAGCTCTGGAAGTAAGGCTATGCTTTCGTTTTTATATTTTTCGTCTGTGCTCAAATCTAAAAGAAGTGCTTCAAGCCTTTGGTCATCTTCCGGGACAATGTCTAATAAAACGGCCTTTTTTATGGCCGTGCTAAGGAAGAGTTCTTTGTTCAGGGTTGTTTTATTTTTGTCATTATCATTATAAAAATCAGGGTTTATTAACATGAAGTGTTCAACTTCCTTTTTAAGTTGCCCTTTTTTGCCTTCCATCTGTTCAAGGTGTTTAGTTACCTCTTCCATGTTGAAGTAATCATGCAAACCGTTTTTATTAAAATGAGCAAAATATTCTTCTCGGGTATTTAATGCGCCCATCTCAATGGCGAACATTAAATTATTTTCGTGTTGTTCTTTTTCAATAGTTTTAACCGTGCCCATAATTCCGCCACGGCCTGTGTTTTCGTTTATCAGCATTATGCCTTGTTCTCTGGTTATAACCCCGGTCTTCACAGCGTTAACAATTTCTCCGTTGGGTAAAGTCCCGGCCAAGGCTTTTGGTGTTAAAAATTCCATTGCAGCTTCGTTTGCGGCCTTTATTTGGGCATCTCTGGCTTCATAAGTTGCCTTAAGCACTTTGGCTTGGTTTTCCGGGGTGAGGTTTGCTAAATCTTTTTCCAATTGCGTGGGCTCTTTTTCAACTGGTGCGCTTTCGCCTAAAGCGGCCGCTTTAGCCGAAAGGTTTTCTTTGCCGCCCCCCAACATGGCCAAGGTCTGAGCTTTCAGATCTGATTTTTGAGTCAAACCTTTAGTCACGTCAGCCGGATTTTGCGGAATAATGCGAACTTTTGTCTCTGTTTCCGGCGTGTCCACGTCTCCCGTCCGCCCTGAAATCGTTTTAAGTAAAATACTGGGGTCGGTGTTGGCAATATTCATAACTCGGTTAAAGCTATTGGCTTGCAAAGCGGAATCAAGCACATTTTTGCTTTGAATATCAAAAGCCACCATGTCAAGCCCACGGTTTTGCTGTATTGCCCGGGCATGGCCTTCATATTCCCTGTGAGCGGCAATAATTTCTTCGTGGGTTTTATTGGGGTCAGAAGCAATCAAGTTAAACCTGGCGGTTTCCCCGGCAAAAACAGATTCTTTCCATGCCTCTTGTTGAATGTTCGCAAATTTTCGTTGGCTGTCCAGAGCACTGGCGGCATAATTTCCGGCGTGGCTAAGTAGATATTTTGTGGCCCTGTTATTATCTTTCCATTTCCCGAGCAAAGCTTCTCTGTTGGGGGCGTCCCAACTCATAAAGTCATTGCCGGCGTTAAGGCCGTTTTTTCCGTAATTGTTAGTTTGGTAGTTATTCAGCCAAGAATCCACCGAGTTTTTATAGTTTTGCACATCAGTTAAGAGATCAAGCTCTTCTTGTTCCATTTTTTTCTGATAAAGTGCGCCGTGGAGCTGATCAAGGCCTTGAGCCATGTCCTGAAGTGCCCCCGGTAAAGCTTTGTCGCCCGGCGATAAAAACTCGCTTGCGCTGCGCATCTGGGCCGCTGGCCCGGGGTTCCGTCCGGCGTTTATGCCTGCTGTGCTTTGTTTGACTTTTATTTTCATGCGTGGCTAACCATCTTCCCAATGCCGCCCAGCACTGTTCCGCCAATGCTTAAACCCAACGCCAAAGAGCCGCTGTCGGCTTGGTCTTCTTTGTAACCCTGCCAGGCCACTTCGTTTTCCGCGCTGTTGGCGTCCGCCTGGTGTTGCCAAGCGGCCATTGCGGCATTATTCGTCACAATGTTGGCGTCATATTGAATTTCCGTTGCCTGGTCGGCCAAAAGCGAAGCGTTAGAGCCTGACAGGGTAAACCCGCTGGCCGCAAGTTGGCTGCGTTGTTCGCCCATCTCTTGGGCTCCTGCTCGCAAAACCCTTTCGCGGTCGGCCTCACCTTTGGCTAGCTCATTTTGGGCTAAAGCTTGGCTAACTTTTGCCTGGTCTGCGGCAATGGCGGCGTTATACCTGGCTTGGCTTTCGGCCGCCTCTTGTTGTTGTTGGGCTTGGGCATATTGCCCGGCTGCTGAAAAAGCGGTGCCAAGCAAGCCCACAACTGCGGTTAAAATGTCACACATTTAAACTCTCCTCTTTAGCCAGAGCCCCGGCTTGAAAAAAGCGGTAAAAAATTTCATTGTTAATTAAAATGGGCACTTCGGTTTCAATTTTAAACCCGCACCATTTAAGCCAAAAAATTGAAAGTTCGTTCTCTGAATGAACGTAATTTTCCAGATAAAAAACGTCCCTTTTCAAATGCTCCACCCATGGGCGACAGCGACGCAAAAACTTCAGAGAATAAGGAACTAAGCGATCGGTAGCAATGAGCCACGGAACGCCCCTGATTCCCAAAATCCCGCCGGTTTTCACAAGCCCCCACACCAAGAACGGCACCCCGTTTTCAGTGACCACCCAAGCTTCACTCGAGGCCGCCAAGCTCTCTTCTAAAAGCACAAGACGTGGGCGCCTGCGGCTGGCCCGAAGCTCCAAGCGGTCGGCACGGCGCATTTTTGCCGCAATGGGCGGCAGGTGTTCAGGTTTTGCTTTAAGTAGCCTTAACATTTACTGCATTTCCACTTCAGGCATAATGGCCAGAGCAGTTAAAGGAGTTGGGGACGCCGATTCCAAACGCACAGTCACCACGGTAGCCGAGCGGCTATCCATTATGGCCCGGCGGTCTCCGCTGAAAGGTTCTATTCCCTCACCAAACTTTTCATTTGTGCGCATTTTCAGCTCTTCCGGTGTCGTTCTTTGGCCATCGCAATTAAGGCCAATGGTTAAATCTGCGCTATTTTGCAAGCGCACATTAACAGCTTTCACTTGTTTTTTGCGGCCAACGGTAGCCCCGGCTTTAGTGGTGTAGTCAAGAGGCATAGTTTCTAAACTGGCTGTGTAAGGTAAACCCACAATCACTTTACCCGCTGAATGGTCAAGAGTGACGGCTCCACCCACCACTTTACGTGTGGCCATAACCGCGCCACCGGCTAAAATACCCACCGTTTTCCCTTCAAGGTGATTAAGCCCGGTTATTTTAGTAACCGGGTTGCCGTTGTAAACTTTGGCTGAATCCAAATAACAAGCTGAGGCGTAATCACCGCCGGTGTAGTTTTCGGCCAAGCGCTCCACAAAATATTTCGTCTGGCCATTAATAACACGCCTGACGACAGCAAAGAGGTGGTCATCGTAAGTTTGGGGTATGCTGGTCACAGCTAAAAAAGCACCGTCAGTTTCGTGCTTGTGCCAAGCAATGACTTCGTGCTCAGCTTGGTAAGTGAGCCCCAAAAGTTTACCGTCCGAGCGCACCAGCCAAACAATGGAGTCGGGGTGTTGTTGATACGTCCAGTCTAATATTCTTTTCCCGTCAAAAAGGTGAGTGGCTAAAATCGAACGGTCAGTCCCACCGTAGGCGTCAGCTGAGAATTCATATTTAAGATCGCGAATCTGGGCTCCATTTCGGGCCACATGCAAAATGGCATCTCCAATAATAATTGCCGGCAGCCAGTCCGAACCGTTGTAGCTCTGGGGCCGCACTTGCGCTGTGCCGGTGGAAAAAGCCCCACCCGTTGATGATATTTCCCACTCAGCCATGGTTGAGCCTAAAACCAGCGATCGTAACGCCACCAACCAAACAATGGGCGCCATGTGCTGAGATCTAACGGTGCCCTCCCAAGGGGAGTCGGCAGTTTGAGGGGAATAGACGGCAAAATTCAAATAGTCGTCATTTTTGCTCATCCAAATAGTTTGGGGGCGCCGAGGGGTAGAAGCAAAGACCAAACGGCCTTCGTAAAAAGCCACAGTTCGGGGGTAGTCTCCGCCGCTGAAAGGGTTGGTATATTTAGGCGCACCCTCATCTAATGAGGGGCTTACGTTTATGTCTTGGTAGGTGCGAGAACTTGCCGAAACGTAAGCAATAAAGCCGGGGCGTCCGCCAAAGCTTGATTTGTAAAGTTTATATTCGCTTGCACCCGAAACGGCTCCCCAGCTGATAGTTATTTGCGCTCCGCTTGTCCAATTGTTGGAAGGCGGCCCAGAATGGTAAGTGGGGGGCGAGAGCTCGCTCTCTTGGCCTGCGCCATTAATGGTGGTGACATAATAGGCATACTGTGTTGAGCCGCTTGCGCCGGTAACTGTGGGCGCCCCCGGCGGGGTGACGGGTGAAGCGAAGCTAATGCCCTCAAAAGCCCAAGAGTTATGACCAAAGCGTTTCAGTTGTTGCGGCGCAACCCCTTCACAAGCCAGAAAAAGCACGTCAGCACTTTGCACAAAACTTATTTTTTTAGCTTGGGCTAAAGTGTAGGGTGTGGCAATTTGATAGACACTTCCGTCTTTAACGACAGCCCCATTAGGGGTGTAAACCCGCATCCATTTTTCACCAAAAGCTAAAGCATAAGCTTGGCTACTATTGAAAATAAAGGGGATAAAATGAGCTTCCCCGGGGATGGTGTCTAAATATAAAAAGCCCGGCCTTTTAACGGCTCCGCCGTGTGGTTGCACTCTAAAATTAGTAAGTTCTCGGCAACCGTGGGCATATTTGGGGAAATCAATCCGAGCCGATAAACTTGGTGAGAGCTCCCCGCCGGTAAAAGAACTTTGTAAAGTCAGTGAAGCCATTTTAAACAATCCCCCGCCGGGCTCTTTGCCAAGGTGTTGATGGTTTAGTTAAATGCTGCGAGTTTAATTCCTCCGCCCGAGCCGCCCCCAAATAGTAATATTGTTGTTTTTGACATTCCTGTTTGATTTTGGGGTCATTAGCATTAGCTGTGGCCAAAAAGGCCGCCAATCCATAAGAGAGAGCAAGCACAAACTTCGGTGGATACCTCTTTGGGTCGGTTATCCTGGCCACATAAATCAAGTTGGCCGGAGGAGTGAGACAAGTTAAAAGTTTATCCTCTTCAATTTGGTAAGGAGGGGCTAAATCTTGGGGGCTCCCTTGATATTGGCTGAAGCCGATGGCTTTTAGATAGTCACTCGGTAAAGCGTAAGCGTGGGAGAAAGGCTCAATAGCCTCCGGAGAGTCCGAAGGCGCGAGAGCCAACTCTTGGCGGCGGGTGGCAAAAGACCATTTATAGGCAGCTAAACATTCATCTCTCACCTGAGGGAAAAACACTTGGCAAAGTTGCCCCTCGCGACTATCTTCCCAGCTGGCAGACGTGGTGCTCAATTGATGGCCACCAAGCCAACCAAGGGCGATGTTGTAAATTTGCACTAAAGATTCAGCCATAAACCACCCGCCTATTTATTAAGAGGCCACGTCTAAAGCCAGACCGGCGGTGATTAAGCCACCGGTGAGGGCCGCACTGTCCGAGACAACGAATTTCAACCCAACATATTGCTGGCAGTTATGAGGCAATCGAGCGGCCACCAGCTTCCCACCTTTTTTCAGCTGGTCATTAGTCAGGGGAAATTTGGCCAATGTGGTCACGGGGGAAGCCAAAGCCTTGGTAGATTCCGTAATTGAAGCTGAAGTTTGAAGCTCCACTTCAATGGTGCCGGTGCCGCCAAAAACAGGCCAAGCGTTCACGAAAACAGAAATGCGTTCACTGGGCCCCGCATCACCTAAACCAAGATCCACCACGTCAGAAGTAACATCAGCAGATGTCACAGCCTGGCCTTCACAAAAGATATTTTGAGCATCTAAAATCATAAAAACCCTTCCTTAAGCCGCCACTTTAGTTTCGTTTAAAGTGATGGCGTCAACCCGGCGCACCGGAATTTCGTCAAAAAAAGTTACTTTCTTACCTTCCACCATGTCATAAGACAAGTGGGTGTTTTTGAAAGAGATTTTGGCGTTCCGCAGTCTTGTCCGCATTTGCTTATTCATGTAAACAACTTGCTTGGCTGAAGAGTCAGGCTCCATCATCTCACTGGCAGTGATAAGATATTTAATCAAATTATCATCGGTGATAGAGTCCAAATCAATGTTACAAACCCGGGCACAACTCCGCCAATCAGCCAAAGCAAGGCCAAGATTCCAGGTGTATTGAGATTCGTAAACGTAGAAATTGTTATCGTTTTTGTCTTTTTGCTTCTGGATTCCCATGTCTTCATGGATTAACCCGGCTTTAGAGCCTTTGGGAAAAAAGCCGAAAAGGTTATTTTTACCCCATGAAACAAAATAAACAGACGTCAAGTTTTTAGTGCCTTTGGCGTCAACAATATTGACCGAAGTTTTGTTTTCGGGTTTAAGCGAGTCATAATAATAAACAAGGCCGTTAAAGTCTTTAACTTCACGGTCTTGGTTTCCGTAAAAAAGAAGGTTGGCCGCCTTTCTTTGTAGGGATTGAATAAAGGCCGTCTCTTCACTAAAACGGAAGTCTTTGCCGTTTTCGTGGCGGTCGACCAAAGCTTTGTCAATGTAGCTTTGAGCCACAATTTCAGCGCACGTAAACACCTTTTGCATGGTGCTGCTTTTGGAATACGGCACCCCGGCGTTAATCATGCGGGTGTGCGCTTCAGGCAGTTGCGCCCGAAGAGGGATTTCGTGAGATTTCGTTTGGTTCGATTCCATAAAAAGAATGTCGTCCAAAATCTCATTCTTTTCTTCTAAAACTTCAATGATGCGGCAGGTCTTAGCGTCGCCATAGCGTTTACCCCAGTCGCTCAAAGTCAAAGCGTCAAATCCAGTTACAGCCATACTTTCTCCTTATTTCATGGCGGGGTAAAACATTGCCCCGTCTGTCTGTTTGGGCGGCACTTTACCACCCTCTTTAATTCCGGGTTCGGCCAACGCCTTACCCACTTTCGCCATAAAATCAAACATGGGCGGGTAATTCCCGGCCATTGATTCGTCAAAATATTTATAAAGTTCTGGCGTCCCAAATTCGGCCAAAGCTTTTTGGGCAAAACCTTTATCAGCGTTAAAGCCGGGCCGGGCTGTGAGCTCTTTAGCCCACGTTTCCCCGGTGGAAATAATGGCCTGTCGTTGGGCACTGTTAAATTTGTCCAAGGTTGAGCCGGTTTTTTCGGCATAAAATTTAGCCAAGCCCTCAAACTGTTTCTGGCTTAACCCAAGTTCGTGAGCTTGAGTCTGGTAATCAACCAATAAATCCTTGTCAATTTGCTCTTCTTTCAGCCCCTCAGGCCAGCTGACTTTATACCCGTCCGCTGTCTTTGGCACAGAGTTTTCGGTAGCCTCTTGGCTGGTTTGTTCGCCATCAGCCGCTTGGCTGTCAGCCGCTTGGCTGTCAGTCACTTGACTGCCAGTCACCTGACTGCCAGTCACCTGACTGCCGCCTGAGTTCTCGCTCGTCTCCGTTTCCGGCGTGATGAGGCTCTTGGGAGCCGCCGCCTCAGGAGTTTTACTGTCAGAGCTTCCCTCGGTAGAGTTATCAGTCGGGTTAAGGGTTTCATTGTTTGTCTCCATCGGGGGAGTTGTAGTGTCCATTATTTAACCTCCGTTTGGTTTATGATTTTTAAAGCCGAGCCCCTTTCGGCTAATTCTAAAAATTTAAACAGCCAGATCCCGGGCGCGCGCACGCCCTCATTAAATGCGCTGGCGTGAGAATCTCCGGGCACGTAAGAGAGCTTCAAAGGTTGGCTTTCAGCCAAAATAGCCTTTAAAACACGCCGCCCAACCGGTGTTTTAATCAGTTCACGCAAATCTTCAAGCAATTGTTCTTTTGGCGTCATTTATTCACCTTGGCCGCTCGCACCGTCCGGGCCTTGGGGGCTTTGGGGAGTTTGGCCGCCCATCATTTGCCCGGCCATTTGTAAAACTTCAGGGGGCAGACTCCCAAGGGCATCTTTAGCAGCTCCGGCCCCACCGGCGGCAATACCTACCCCACGTTCCAGCATGGCCATTTGTTTGGCTTGGGCCTCTTCTTGGGCTCGTTTAGCCCGAAGTTCGGCCACAGCCTCAGCCGAGCGAATAATCTCAGGCGGCACCCCGGAAATTTCGGCTATTTTGTCAATAACCGCATCGACGTCTAGTTTATCCAGTGCCGCCGGGTTATTGGTCGCCTGGGCCACTTGACCCACAAACCCAACAATTTCGGTAATGCCGCTTTTGGCTGCTTGTTTTTGGGCCACAGCTAAAATAGACAAAAACTCAATTTTCATGGTTTGGCCGTCTAATTCTTTAGGCGGCGGGGGGAGTAATCCTTTGCGCTCCATGATGCCGTAAACACGGGCCACCAGAGGATTAAACAGCTCCGAGCGCAACTTGTCTAATACGGGCCCCAAAAGTAAAAGCTTTTCATTATCCATAATTTCCGCTTGTGTGGCGGTCATGGCTCGGCTGTGACTACTAATTAAAAGCAGCAGATCATTAAAGAGCATTTCTCTTATGCTCTTTTTAAGGGCTTCTTTTTCCACAGATAAAGCCGCAAAATTGGCCTTGACGTTATAAAGCGGCTGAATCCCTGCTTGGCCTTGCATTTGCCCGTTAAAATGCACCACGGCCCCCGGGGATACGTCCAGGTCATCATCATCTAAACCATAAGCAGCTAAGGCAGGGTTCACTTCTTTTTCAATGCCTACTCGCCCGGTTTCAGTTAAACTTTGCAGTTGCCGACAATCAGGAAGCGCATTCATGCAAGGCGAACTTCCGTAGACATCAGCCCCGGTGGTCTCCCAGCGGGGAGCCAAAACCGGGAACTCGTAAAACCCCGAGTGCTCCAAAATCTTCTTGTCCGGCAACAAATAAAGGCTTAAATATTTACGCTTTTTGTCTTCGACACTGCCTTCTTTATAGTCGGGGTTCGGCTCAATGGCGTGAATAACTTCCAACCACGTTTCATTTTTGTTTTCTGCTTGCCGCTCTATTTCATCAGGCACAGTCTCCGGCCACATCTCCACAATTTGCCGTGCCGTAAAACTTAAACGTCTATAGCAAGTGTCCACCAACCCGGCCGCTGAATTGGCTAAATAATATTCTCCGGCTGTCATCGTTCTAAAACGCACTTTATTGTCGTCATCATCGGCCACAAACACGGCGCCCACACCAAAGGCGCCAAGTTCTTTATAAAGAGTGTGAATTTCATTATAAAAATTGGTAGACTGGAACAAGTTGCTAAGAATTTCCTGCACCTTATGCAGCCACGCTCTCACCCCGCCGTGATGAGTAAGCTCTGTTGATTCCAAACTCAAAGCGAACCAAGGTCGGCTTGGGGTAGTGATGCCGCTTTGCATAACGGCCGCCAGATTATCTAAAGCCTTAATCCCTTCACCCGTTTCTAAAAAGTTCACCTCTTCCCCGCGGTTAGTTTCGCTGACGTTCGCCCAAAATCGCCCACGCCGGGGCATAAAGTGTTCTGCGATGTCGCTCCAGTGGGGTTCCCAGCTACGCCGCTCACCTTCCAAAGAAGCCATCCGTTTTAGGGTTTTAGTGGCTAAATCGTCATTATTGATGGGAGTTCCCATTTTAACCGCCCAGTTTGTTTGATTTAGTTTCAGCGGTTCCCGTTGCCCCCAAGCCGCTGGTCAACACTGTTTTTTCTTGACTGGCCGCCGCTTGCAGTCGCCGTTTTTCTTCATCTCCGGCGGCTTGGGCTGTTTCGTCCGCTGAAATAGGGGCCACCGTCACGGGGGGTAACGGAGTAGGTTCAACTGCCGGGGCGGAAGAACCACCCCCCTTACTAAAAACACACATATCATCTCCTCCAAAGGTTTGATTTTTGCACCGCACGAGTGCTTTTCCTCGCGTTTTCCCGAGGGAACTGCGCTCCCAAATCACTCTCCACAATGCGGTTAAGAGCGTCTAACATGTCATCATGAGCTGCCACGGGAAATGCACAATATTCTTCTTTAAAAAAATCATCAGTCAAGTTGTGGGCTTTACCCTCGTAATCAATGTAGGGGATCTGCCCTTTAAACCACATTCGCCCTTGCTCAAAAATGGGCACCAACCGCTTTATGCGGTCGGGCTTAGCCAATGGACCACCCAAAGGCGTAATGATAAAGCGGTAAAACTCACGCTCCATCACGCTTTGAACGTGCTCAATGTCCGCCTGTTGTCCGTATTTCTCGTAACCCACGGCCAAGGGCTGGTGCTTGCGATGTAAATCAAAAAGCTTTTGCGTCCGCTCAGTCAAATTGAGCCGGTCGCGCACCCCATCAATCACGTAATAGTTGCCGTCGGAAGCCAAGGCCACTACCCACATCACCGTGTAATCAGATGTCTTTTTCTTTTCCCCGGCCGGGTCAACCAAAATATATTTGTTGGTTTTAACGTTCTCGATATTGTTGTCATAAAAACGCCTGAACCACTCAGGTTTGAAGCCTTGGGCGTCATCTGCTTTGGGGTTTTGAAGCATTTGGCAACCGAAAACATAAGGCCCCATGTCCCGGCGTTTTTCGGCCAAAACTTCCGGGCTCAAAAACACGGGCTCCCCGTCCATGGTGCCGTCTTCGGTTGCGGCGTAAATTCGTGGTTGGGCGGCCCCACGTTCGATAATCTCGGCATAGGTGTCGTTAAAATGATACCGAGTGCCTATCATACGGCGGCGACCACCGTGCGCCCCCAGATTGAGTGACAGTGCCCAAGCGTCGGTCACTTTTTTAATCATCTCAGGGTTCGTCACGCTTTCCCGGGTCACCACGTCATCATAAATAAGTAAGTCAAAGTGCTTGCCGGTTGGTTGCCCGTCAACCAAACCCCAAGCCTCCACGGTGGCTTCTTTGGGGTTATTTTTACGCCTTACAACCAAACCACCGTCTTCACTCCACCGGGCGGCACCCTTAGCGCCCACTCCCCAAAGCACATCAAAAAACAAATCGTTCAAAACTTGATTTGTCTCCAGCTCGGCTTTTATCTGTCTTAAAAAAGCTTTGGCAATGGGCCGAGTGTGGCTAAATATCCCAATAGTAATATTGGGGTTTTTCAAAATCTCTTGTATCGTCAAAGCAAAGGTAATTATGGTGGATTTGTAATGTTCTCGCGACCATAAATCCAAATAACCATCAGGGCTTTTCTGCACTTCACGGGCCCTGGCAAAAAGCCAAGGGTGTTCCACATCAGCCCGCTTTAAAATATGCCTTAAGAAAAAATACAAATCACCTAAAGCCAAAGCCCTTAAATCGGCGGCAGTTTTAGCTAGGTTATATGTTTTTTTTGCTGATTCTAACGTGTGCATTCCTACTGTTGCCTTCTTGAAAACTTTGAGATTCACTCAAACTTTCGCCCCTTAAATCCTCACTCCTCTTCTTTACTTCCACCTTCCACCCCGAGCCCGGTTAAAACATCTAAAATAGCCGGGCTGGCGTTGTGGTTAATCTCTCCGCTAAAATCAGCGCTCAATTCCATTTTCTCAGGTGCGGCAAACCCGCCAATTTTGGCCAATAAATCAGCGGCTTTTAAGGGGTCATGCATTTTAACTTGCTGGCGCACTTTCTCCATCTCAACGTCCTTTTTATCGCCAAAATCAAACCGCCCTTGCTTTTCCTCTTTAAATCCGGTTATCTGGCTAACGGCCGCCGCCGCTTCCGGCGATAATTCATCAGACGGGATAAGTTTAATATTGCCGCTTTCGTCCCAAGCCATCACGTCAGTGATGTCACCACGCATAATAGCCCGAAGTTTAGCCACAATCTCGGCTTTCAAATTCGGCCCCACAAAATACTCTTCCACCGCTTTTATGGCCGCTAAGACCTTAACATCTCTTAACAATCTCGAAGCCGTCACCATCGCAGACGCGTTTTTTTCCCCGGCACTATACCCGGCTCTAATGGCCGCCTTGGTTCCGTTGCGCTTAGGGTCGTTAACATAATTAATCACAAAAGCCCGGCGCAAAGCTTTGTCTTTGCCGCTAAAAGCGTCAAGTTCTGGAAGATTCACTAATTCGTTTGGGTTGTTTTCTTGCGCTAACATTTCTGCTCTTGTTCGTGCCAATTTTTTTAATATTTAAATGCTACAATAACATATTCACGCCTTTATAGTCAAGTTTTCAAATAAAATCAATAGTTAAGTTTATCTTTCGAACTTAAGTTAAACTTATCTTTCGACCCGAATTAACCTTAACTATCAAGCTTAAGTTAAACTTATCTTTCAAACCTAACCCCGCCAAAAAAACAACCATGTTAATGTTTTAATTTCTGCCAGCGCAAAAAAACAAAAAAAAGCCTGACCGGCTTTTAGCCGTCAAGCTTTTTTGACTTAATGTAAATGCTTTGTTATAATAATTAACGGGGCTGTTCTTCGGAAAGGAGAACGCCTATGGCTGAGTTCTTGCTGAACATTCTGGCCACAACGGTGGCCGGGGTTCTGGTGTTTTTTATCACTCGTTTGTTTTCCTAAATAAACGACAAATAAAAACGCCCCTATGAGAACTAGCCATTCTCATAGGGGCTTAACCGTTTGATTCACAAAATCAGAGGGACTAGCCCCACCGGGCCAAGGGTGTTGATAGCATCCTTGGCCTTTTCATTAATATAGCTCTTTCCCTCTGGCTCTGTCAAGCTTAATTATGGCCGATTGGCGTGGACTTAATGTAAATGCTTTGTTATAATAATTAACGGGGCTGTTCTTCGGAAAGGAGAACGCCTATGGCTGAGTTCTTGCTGAACATTCTGGCCACAACGGTGGCCGGGGTTCTGGTGTTTTTTATCACTCGTTTGTTTTCCTAAATAAACGACAAATAAAAACGCCCCTATGAGAACTTGCCATTCTCATAGGGGCTAACTTCTATTTTAATCTATTAAAAACCAGAAGAACTGGCCCCACCGGCCGGGGGTGTTACAAGCACCCTCGGCCTTCTATTTAATATAGCCCTTTCCCCTAGCCCTGTCAAGCTCATAATCACAGCCGACCAAATGAGAATTTTTACAACCGGATTGCGCCAAACCCGGGGCGAATGAAGGGGATACTTCCAAAGCGAGACCGTCCATTTTAGGGCCGATTGTGAGCAAAAGCGAACTCTAGGCCCTAAAATACGGGCGAAAGGCGGAAGTCGTCCCCGAATGAGCCCACCAAAAAACATCACCCACTACTTTTAACCCACAACCTTAAATCCTTGTCTTTTGCTTCCCCCGGGTCTTTGCCCCAACCACCAGGCAGCGGCCACCATTTACACTTATAATTCTTAAGCCAAAAATCCCGGGCATTTTTCGCCCCGGCCTCGTCAGAGTCCAAACTCACAAGCACCTGGCGAGCCTCTTTTAAAAGTTTATCCGTCCGGGTGCAAGGCCGCGCGGTTGCGCTTCCCGTTGCCCAAAAACTTCCCAAATCCCGGGCGACACCCCACAGCATAAGGGCGTCACGCTCACTTTCCACAATCATAATTTTTGCGCCGCGGCCGCAAGTGTAAAAGGTGTTCGCCGACCCCCGAATAGCTAAATAGCGTGGTCGAGCGTCAGCCTCAGGCCGCCTAATCTTAAGCTTGACCACCACCCCGGAAACGCTGAAAGGAATCACCAAACCCGGCGGCAGGCTGATTTTCCCGTCGTCTTTGCCCAAACCCCAAGCCGCACCCGGAAAAGCCTTCCAGGCGTCATTCCAACCCAAGCGCCCGGCCCCAATGGCCTCAGGCGTCAAACCCCAAGTAAGCAATTGCTTTAAAACTTCCGGCTTTTGGGCCAGCCTCTCTTGAGAATGCGCCACAAAACTCGCCGCCCGCTCACTCCAAAGCCCCGGCGGTGGCGTAAACTGGCTAGGCTCCCACTTATGCACCACCGGCGGCCCCTTAAACTCTCGGGGTCGCCAAGGCTTTTTGCCGTCCTCAAGGGGCCCAAACCGCTTTTTGAAGGCCAAAAACCCGGCCTTCTCATCACCCCGGAAATTTACTTCGGTAAATAACTTAATCAAATCACCACCAACCCCGCAAGAAAAACACTTAAACAAGTCTTTTTCCGGCTGGTAACTGAGTGAGCCCCGCTTCTCACCGTGAAATGGGCAACACCCCAAAACATAACCGCTTTGCTTTTTCGCCCCCGGTAGTAACTCAAAAAATAAATTTTCACGTTCGCTTTGCGATAACCAGTCGATTGCCAAGCCCATAAAAGCTCCTTTCTTGCCATTTTGCCCTTTAGTGTAGGGTTTGGTGTTTTAGCGTGTAGGGTTTATTTGAGATTGCTAAATGTAAGGCCTTGATTTAGATTCGTTTTTTTAAGCGTGTAGGGTTGTGTAGGGTTTTCTAATGTTTCTTTACTACTAATAATTTTTTCTCTAAATTTTTTTTCTATATATCAGAAGACAAAAAAACCCTACACACCCTACACAACCCTACACTTTATTAGTTATTTCTTATATTTATTTTTTTCAAACTATACACAAACTATACACAAACCCTACATAAAAAACCGCCTCGCCGAATTTTGGGTAAAAAAATCCGTCGCCGCAAAATGAATTTTGCGAAAAAAAAAGCGGCTGTGACGGGTGGAGATATTTCATTACCTTGTTTCCAAGGTCGCGCCGGGGGTTAAGAATGCTCAGAACCCCTACATCCTTTAGCAACAGATTCGCACCGGAAGCATACCCGGTCGGTGATCAGCGCGTCGATCCTTTTTTCAGCTCGTCTCAAGTCCTGACTGGCGGCCAAGCAAGTGGGGCAAAACCCTACGGCGCCGCTAAAGAGCCCCGTTCCCCGCCCATCGGTGATTATTTACATCTTAAACTCCTTTGTTTTATTTTCTCAAAATTCCCCGGTGCCCCCAAACAGGGCACCCGGTTAAAAAGATGAGTCTCGGTCACCAAACACGTTAATCTAATTTGTTAGAAGATCATGAATTTTGTGGCGACCCAAGGAGAACTTTCTCCGGAATTGAAGCCTTAAGCCCTACTGTTTGAGCGTCAGCGAGTTGTAGGGCTTAAAGGCTCAATTACGGAGAAAGTTACTCCGTAGGAGCCTCAAAAAAGGTCGTTTGAGTTATTCTCACTGCCTCGCCCCGGCATTTTGCTTAAATTTATTTGTAATCCCAAATAGATAACACCACTATTTGTTCTTTTCTTTTTGGCGTGACTCTTCATTTCCCGCCCGAAAGCCGTCTCTGATAAAATGTGCTTACTCAAAAGGTTGCGCGCGTCTTCACACCAAATTTTAAAATATTGATAAAGCTCCCGGCTGGTGACGGTTACGCCATCGTCAATTTCGCAAATTTCCGCTAAATATTGGCTAACCAAATCGCCCTCAAGCATAAACTCAGCTGATTCCTCGGCCACGGCCGGGGGCGCGGGGGGCAGACGCCGCAAATTTGCCAAAAATTTCATGGCCCAGCGCACAATCCAAGCTAAAATGCCGCTCATTTCGGCTTCTAACTTTTTATTTAGCTCCACCCGGTCTAATGCGGCAAAACGCCGCTCCCCGGTGTCCGGCTCCACGCCGCAACCGGGGGCTAAAAACTCACTGTCGCAAGGGATAATCTTCACCCGCTGGCTTAAACCACGGTCAGCCCCATGAAGTCGGGGCACTTTGTTGGTGTGAAGGGCAATGGTGAAACCTTGGGAAAAGGTGTGGTAAGTGTCAGAATGGAGCGTCCGCATGGAAATCTCATCACCGCCGCTGGTCATTTCTTTAATTTTGCCTGAGTCGAACGTGTCCAAAGAGTCAGCCTCTTGAAAAATGGCCAGCCGGGCATGTTGCAAACGGAGCATTTCCGGGTGTGCCGCTGATG
The DNA here is from genome assembly GCA_964368195.1 of uncultured Thermodesulfobacteriota bacterium. Classification (GTDB taxonomy): domain Bacteria; phylum Desulfobacterota; class Desulfarculia; order Adiutricales; family Adiutricaceae; genus Adiutrix. The sequence continues at coordinate 12,263 of CAYJAF010000016.1, read as the reverse complement.
CCGAGCGGTGAGTCTGCCGTAATAAAAGGTCAACCCCAACCGATTCGCAAAAAGGGCCAAGCAATTTAGCCAAAACGCCAAAAAATAAACTCTTCCCATTGTTGGCCCGGGGGCCAAAAAAAATGAAAAAGTCTTTGGTTTGGTAACCTGTCGCCGCCGCCCCGCAAAAATACCCAACATACTCAATAATGTTATTAAGGAAAAATATTTTGCTCACAGCGTCCTCCCAAACAGGGCAAGGCTCGTCTAAACCACGAAAATCCCATTCAAGGGCGCAATTAAAATAGTGCTCGGGCCGGGGCTCCATCAATAACCCGTTGGCCAGGTTGATTGTGCCGTTGCGGCAAGGGAGCCAAGAGCGGTGAGCGTTCCACTCGCCCATAAACCCCAGTGAGTTTTCGCCCGAAAAAGCTAAATCAGCGGTGGCCAAAGCTCTTTGGCGCGCCCGGCAAGCTTTAGCCCTGGCCAGATATTTGTCGGCTTTTTTTAAATGAGCGTGCTCATCGGGCATATCTATCGTTTTGACTTTAGACAATTCATAACGCACATCGCTATGTGTCCTCAGTTTCAGTTTTTCAGCTAGTTCATCTAAAAAGTTGTGCGCCCGAAGCTCAAAAACGGCCCCCAAAGCGTCCATAAAATCAATTAAAAACTGCTGTGCGGTGTCTTGTTCCCAGTGGGCACCCGTCCAGCGGTAAATGGCTTTGAATTTGGCGTGCTCACTCACCCCGGCCGAGTTGTCCCGCAAATAACGGCCCCGGAAAAGCTCAATCAAAAGCCGGGCGTCACCCAGCTGATCAAGGTGGTAACACTCATCAACCATTTGCGGTGTTAATTGGCAAATATCCACCGGGGGCGGGGGGGCGCCAAAGTGGGCATCACCGCTGGCCGGCAACGCCGCCAAAGTTTCAGCGGCGGCCGTGGCCACAGCGGCGGCCATTTGGTCAATGGTGGTGATTTCGCTCATTAAAACACAAGCTTTTTGGGGGGAGTGCCCGCTTGAGTGCGACGGGGCCGGGGTTGGTAAGCGCTGGCAGGGGCAGCTTCTAAGGCTTTCCGGGCTAAATCTTCAGTGGTGGTCACTTCTAACCGGGGCCAACCACGGGCAATTTGTTCATCTAAATGAGGGCGATAAATGCGCCAGGCGCGCGCTTCACCACAAACAGCTAAAAAACCACCGGCAACTTTATCCCGCAAAAATCTTTCTGAAGAGCCGCAATAAGCCGATGCCTGGGCAAAGGTCAACCACTGTTTTTGCCCGGGTGGCGGCCCCACTTGCGCCGCTAAAACGGCCACAGCCTCTTTTAACTTCAGCACAACTTCCGCCAAATTCTCAGCAGAATCAGTAAGTGTTTGAGCTTGTTCAGGCTTCATGGTGCCTCTCCGCTGGGGTGTCTTTGATTAAAGGTGTTAGCTGTTAAATGTTCATGTTGAGCCCGGCGCAATTTTCACAACGTGAGTTTTCGCGCCAAGGTTTGAAGGCTTGTGTCAGTTTGTTAGGCTGGCGGTAATTTTGGCAATCCACCCACCTTATGCGCGCCCTCATGCGCTCGCAAAAGCCGTAAGCGTTCACGTCAGCCGGGGCCGGGGCTGGGGGGATTGGTTTGTTTTTCTCCACCCAAGCCAAAAAGGCCTCTTGCCGCGCTAAAATAGATCCACCAACCTGCCAAATGCCCACCTCAGATTCAGTTAAAAGAGCCGCCCGCTCCGCATTTTCAACAAGGAAATTACTTTTGCCGCGCAAAACCGTGCCAATCACGTTTGAAGAGACGCCAACCTTCAGGGCAAATTTACTCATCATTCCCCGGGGCATAGGCGGTAAGGGTAAGCTGCCCGGCTTTTCTTTAAGCTTTTGCTCGCGCTTTTTCCGTTCGGGGCTTTGCCGGGCCTCAGACCAAGCCTCAAAAGCCGCTTGACGGTCAACGGTGGTGCCACCTTCGAGCCACAACCCCGGCGCAGTGCCGAGAATTTTGGCCAAAACCGGGGCCGTCTTGAGGGGGGCGTTACGCAGGCCGTTTATGATGTTGCCCAAAGATTGAAACGAAATGCCAACAATTTCGGCTAACTCTCTTTTTGTGCCGCAACTTTGTCTCATAATCGCTCCTTTAAAAAAAACTTACTTAGCCAAACTTTCCGGCGTCACAGGCGCACTTAAATCAAGCCCCGGGCACGAATGGCACACCTTATTTCGCCGGCGCAAGCCCCCGGTAAACTGGCCACTGCGGGCTTTACGATAAGCGGCGCAAGCTTCCACCGTCAATATCGCCGACATCCGCGCGCAACGGTAATGCGGTTCAGTCTTTGGCGTAGTCATAGGTATTCACTGTATTGGCAAGTCGTTCCATTTTTGTTTGAATAAATATTTTCAACTCTGTTTCAATTTCAATTTCGGTTCGATTAAGTCTTGACGCTAAAATAATTTGCAACTGCTCAAGCATGATGTAAACGTCAGCGAGTTCTTCAATTATGCTGTTTTCTCGCCTTCTTAGTTCGTGATTGATAGAAACAATAAGTTCAGCCAGTTCTTCAGTGACCATTCCCAATTGGGCTTCTTCACCAAAACAATCAATAGCTTTTCGGAATATATCCTTTTCGTTTACCACATTTCACCTCACGCCGCATCAGGGCTAATGTCATCATCTAACATACTGTCCACGTCCCGCACACCCAAAATCTGGGGGCCATCTAATTCCGGGCCGGTGGCCCACAAAAGCATAACCGTTGCCCCTTTGGGGTCGCGAGCGCAAACCTCAAAACACGTCAAGCCGCAATAATCAAAAGCTGTGTCCAATTTCACCGGGCGCACTTTATTCAAAAAATCATAATCAGTGTATTTATAGGTCATTTATCACCAATCCTCTTTCCCGTCTTCCGGCGTGGGCGGCGGGGTTAAATGCCGCCGTAACGTGGCATTTTCAGCTTCCAGCCGGGTTTTTTCGGCCTTCAACTCTTTCACACGTGTTTTTAAGGCCATAATTTGCTCTGTAATTAATTCTTGAGCGGCAAAACGATTAAATCCTTTTGTTATTTCGCTGGGGTCAATATTTTCGGGTAAAGTAAAATCGTCATTCATTTTGGAACTCTCCTTAAAGTTGAAATGTCTTCAAAAACATCGGGTAAAATGTCCATAAATTCTAAAAAAATCATCTCGGCAATTTGCCGCATTTGGGGGTGCGCCCCGGCGGCCATACGCTGGGCTAAAATGTGCCGCCACTGGCGCAAGTTGGCCGTCATGACTATTTCAGTTTTCAAGCTGTTGGGAAGCACGCACCGGGCCTCTTGGGGGGAAGCTCCACTCTCAATTAATATTTGGTAGTGTGCTTCAATGTCTAACATTGCAGTCTGCCAAAGGAAAAACTCGTAAGTTTGCCGCTCCCAAAAACACGGCCTCACCACCGTCAACCCATCCTTATAATTCACATACCGGGTGCTCTCCTGGCTGTAGCTGGCCAGCCTATGCCGCACCAGTTCATGGCTAACCCCACGGTCGCACACAATGTGGACGCTGATGGACTCATGCTCGATAACCGACAAATGCCCCCGGGCAACCAACCCCCGCACAAACTCAGCGGCGGAATCGTCCGTGATTTTATCTTCCGACTTGTAACACACCCGCCCGGCTCGCTCCAGCCGCGCCATCATGGCGATAACACAACACTGGACAGTGGGCGCTAAAATCTCAATGCTAGGCTCAATTATTTTCATGATTTATCCTTTTAAAATTATCCCTTTCAGCTCTTTCAAAGCTCCCTGCGCGCGCAAGCGCAAATCTGCCTCTTGCTTATTAACAAACAACATTAACGAGCCTGATAAAATGGTCAAATATTTCACAATCTCTTTAAACGGCCCGGCCACTTTAGAAATGTCGCCACAAATGGCCACCAAAGGCCCGGTGGTAATGCGGAAAAAATCAACGGCCGCCAGGGCTTTTAAGAGCACATCACCTTTGGCCCGTTCAATGGCCAGGCAGGCGTCAATGTTTGAAAGGTGACTGGCTGCTTCATTTAAATATGATTCCCGGCTCATAATCTCCCCTTTCAGGTGCTCGGCTCCACTCAATCACCATTACATTGGGTAACTAATTACCCGCTCTAAAAAATCAATCAATTTACAAATTGGTCTTAATGGGTTATGCGTCTGCTGACCCTTTTTGCCATAGGGCACCCGCGCCAAAAACCCCACACCCATAGCGATAAATTTGGCAGCAATGATAACAAGGGCAAACGGCGCAACTAAAATTAAGAGCGGCAAAAGCCAAAAACAATCCAAAAAAATGTAATAATATTTTTTCATATCACGCCCCCTTCCGGCTTCCGGTGGGCGTTAATTACCGAAACAATATTTTCAATGTCGTGGGTAATCTTGCCCAGCTGCGCCCACTCCTCGTCCGTTATTTTGCCGTCGGCCAAAACGTCGGCCAAACAGCTGGCATATTCCCCGCTTTTCTCAAGCAAACGCAAAACGGCGTGAAACCGGGCGTCACTGGGCGGCTGCCGCCGCGGCACAACGTTAAAATCTAAACGCCGCAAAAAAATGTGAAGTGAGGTGAAATCACCACTAACCATCATCACCGAAAGTGCGTCATCAAAGCCCAGCTTGTGGCCGGTCTCCGGCGAGTGGCTCAAGGTCAGCTCATTCAAAAGCGAGCCCGGCCGCTTGTCTAAATGAGCGGCTAAAACCTCCACGCCAACCCCGCGGGCGGCGCAAGCTAAAGCCTCGGCTTCCTCTTCAAAGCGGAAGCGGCGGCCGAGTTTTTTAACGGGCAAAGTGGGCATAAATCACCTTTGTGAAAATTTCCTAAAAATTCTCAAAGCTTTTCAAAAACAAACTTGCTAACCTGAAAGCAACAAATTACTTTGCCTTGCCCTTGGGCCCCGGCGGGGTGTAACCATGTTCAGGGGGCAACAATGTGCTAGGCACCCCAACGGAGCGCAATTGCTCATAGCGGTAGGTGGGAATTTTGTTTTTCTCACACAATTTAAGCAACGCCGGGGCCGTCATATTCATAGATCGAGCCGCCGCTGCCATCGAGCCTTTATTTGTTTTAAACCAATAAATTAACTCTTCTTGGCGAGTGGTTTGACGGTAAAAAGTTTTTGGTGTATCATTAATTGGGTTTATTTCGTTACTTAATCCCATACTTGGCCCCCTTGTGGTAAAAATTCCTTTCGTGATTTGTTTTTATGGTCGGCCAGCGTTTGGCCTTTGTTTCAACTCAACAGCCACAACCATAGCCAAAAGGCGGCGGGTGGGTTTTTGTTTTAACTGGTCGTAAGCGCAAGGGTTACCATGAGCGTGAAGCAAATCAATTAATTTGCCGTTATACATGATGCGATCAATAGCCGCACTCATAACTTCTTGGTGGTATTCTTTTGTGAGGTATTTTTTATAATCTGTCATGGTGTGTTCCTTTCGTTTTAACTTTTAAACTTGGCCCTGAGGCCAAAGAAGAGCTTCGCGCCGCGCTTGAGGAAATCTAAAATATCTTTAGGCGCTTCATGTTCACAGCTTGTGGTGACGCTGGAAAATGTGTAAAAGCCTTCAGGCCCGGGCGAAGCCGCCTCTCGGTCGCTTAAGTAAAAAGCTGATTCACAGGAATGAACTCTCACCCGTTCAACCCACTTAACATCACCATAGATTTTCGGCCTTTTGTTTGAGTAAATAACGTGGTCTTGTTTCATCGCAACACCTCATGTTTTAAATAGGTTTATGTTTTATCCGTAAGTTAAGTTTAATTATATGTAGAAAATGAGTAAAAATCAAGCATAAAAATGTAATTTCTACATAAAAAGATTGTGGTTGTATAAATGACTAATACCAATAAGAAAAAATCTTTATATGCTGGATTGTTTGCTGAGTATTTGAAAAAGGAATTACGGGCGAGCGGTCTCAAGCAAGCTGTTTTTGCTGCTCAAATAGGTCTAACTCAAAGTGTGTTAGCTCGTATTTTGGGTGGTTCTGGGCTTTCATTGTTCTTGATGGAAGACATAGCCACTAAATTGGATGTGCCTTTGTGGCAAATATTTAAGGGAGATTTAGAAAACACGTCCCCGGTTGAGGTTGTGGCGCAGCCACCGGCCTCGGAGACGCAAGAACTTTTAAAGGTTTACAAAAAAAATATTGAGTTGCAAGAAGATGTGATTGCGCACTTACGAGCTGAAAACGCCCGCCTGAAAACTCTTTTAGGCAATGTGGAAGAGCGTGTGGAAGAGGGCGGTGTGCCACCTGCCCAAACGCAAAGTGCGTTTGGTGGTGCAACAAAAAACTAATAATCAAGCAATGAGGGGGTGAATAATGAATGATCCTTTTGAAAAGAAGTTTTCTATTTGGGATTCTGTTTCCGGTATTTTGTTGATTGTAGTTTTTTTAATTTTGCCACTTCTTTTGGGCTTAATTGGCGTTGCTGCTGTTTATTCTTTTTACCGTGATTATTTAGATTTTTACCTAATTTTTGCGCTACTAGCTACTGCCGTTTCAATCCCTCTGGCTCCCATTGCTGTCGTCACTGGCTTTCTTGGGCAGTTGTGGGTTTACGAGTGGCCTTTGTGGGCTTGTTTTCTTTTTTGGTTTTGGCCGGTGGTGGTGGGTCTTTTATCTGTTTTCACTGATAGCTTGAAAGATATTTTCCACCGTAAAAACAAACCGACCCCACAGCCTGAACCAAAAGCCGAAACCTTGGAAGCTGAATTTTCGCCTTCAAATCCCGAAGAACCCCTTTACGAAATAACAGCTCCTAAAGAAGAAGCTTTAGATCTTCCGATTTTAGAAACGAAAAACGAGCCAGAACCGGAACCAGAACCGCTTAACACCGTAAAACTACCATCTGGGCAAAATAGCGACAATTTGTCACTTGAGCTTAAGAAAAGCAAACGCCGCAACCGCATTCTTTTGTTTGCGCTAATCTTGGTTTCTTGCTGTTTAATCGCTCTTTTATCTCATGTCCCCATCTCCACCATTTCTTTCACTGAAAACACGGAAGAAAAGTTGTGTAGTTATGATGATGTATATTTGGCAGACGAAACAGCCTACTTGGAAGAAATATCAGGCAAACAGTTTTTAGTTGTTGAGTCTGACGGTGTAGGATATATGGGGGAAGTATCTCCAATGCAAGTCAAGGGTGTGCGTAAGACTTTGGAAGAGGCTGCAGCTTTGGCAAAAATAGCAGAAGGCCAAACTTTTTACACAACAGGGGTTGCGATATTGACAAGTCTAAATAGGTTCGCGTGCTCTGTGCCTTATATTGCTGAAGAAATTTCTTTTCTTGTTGGGAAAACTGTTGAGAAGGAAAAATATTTTACTTTAATGGGTGCTCCCCCTAACAGTGGAAATGTAATGACTTATAAAATTAGTAAAGATAACCCTGTAATCAGCGGCCAAATTAAAACCCCTTACCATTTGGAAGATAAAGTATTTGATGCTTACTACACTCCCGATGGTGAAGTCTTAAGTTTGTATGAAAAGAAAGATTATTTCAACTATGAGTAAAATATTAAAAGACTTATCGCCGGAATTAGAGGCGGTCTTAACCAGGGAAGCGGCGCGGCTTGGCAAAACCATGGAAGAGTTTTTGTCTGAGGCGGTTTCTTATTACCTTGATGAACTTGAAGATATTGAGTTAGCCAAAAAAGATTGGGCAGAGCTTGAACAAAATGCGGCCAAAAATTACCCACTTGATGAGGTGGTGAAAGAATTGGGCATAAACGGCATTCAAAGTAATTCTCAGCCCTGAGGCGAAAAAGAGCCTGAAAAAACTTGTCAAAATCAACATTTAAGAATATACTATTAATAGCATTTTAAAATCTAAAAGGTGTCAACTCGGCTTCTGGAAAGAACAGAGTCAAAATAGAAAACAGGGATTACACTGGGAGTTTTTTATGCCTGATTACCCAAAAAATGAATTGATAAAACTGGAACAACTCCTGTTTGACCCTCAAAATCCACGCTTGCCCAAACAAAAGCGCAGTAATGACGATAAAGAAATCATCCAATGGATGCTAAAAGAAGCAAATATTATAGAGCTCATGGAATCAATTGCCACAATGGGCTATTCAACTGCGGAACCTCTGCTTGTGACTCCTGACCAAAGTGGAAAAGCTTATATTGTCGTTGAAGGAAATCGTCGCCTTGCCGCTTTGAAACTTTTAGAATCCCCCGACAAGGCTAGACTTCGCACAAAAACAGTCCAAGATATTGTAAAAAACACCTCTTTCCCTTTTTTCCCTGACACGCAAATCCCAGTTATTGTTTATAAAGAAAGGGAAGATATTTTAAATTATTTAGGATTTCGGCATATTACCGGAATAAAATCATGGGGGCCACGTCAAAAGGCAGAATATTTAAAACAACTTTTCCAAGCGCATAGTGACAATGACAATTATGTCGGAACTTTAAGTTTTATATCGAAAATGATTGGAACAAAACCATACTACGCTCGCAAGCTTTTAACTACTCTTTTTGTGGCTGAACAAGCAGAGGATAATGCATTTTGGGGGAGCAATGAACTTGATGACAGAATAGAAGTTGGCTTTTCTGTCCTACACACAGCCCTTTCTTATGAAAACATCGGCCATTACATAGGGCTGGATTCTAGCAAAAACCATGATGAACAAAGCATAGAAGAGAAAAAAACTAAAAATTTATTAGAATGGGTGTGTGGAACTGATAAAAAAATTAGCGAATCTCGAGAGTTAAAAAGCTTAAATTCTATTATCGGGAATGAAACAGCTTTGCAAAAATTAGAATCAGGTTATTCTTTAGAGATTGCAGCTTCTTTTTCCGGAAAAGCCCGTGACGATATTGAAAGTTTTTTAAATAAGGCTCTCAACTTATTAACCGAAGCGGATAGATTAATTTCTCAGGTTGATACGTTTTTAGAAAGTGATGTGGAAGAAGCTAAAAGCGTAAGTAATCTAGCTAGAAAGATTTATCATAGTATAAAAAATAGCTTTGATGAAGGTTGTGATGATTAACTACGCAGACAACATACAAATTGATACTTCAAAATTACGTAAAAAAGATTTGTATTTATATGCAGATGTTGTCGAGCTTTCTTGTCTAAAAAATAAAGACTCCCAAATATCTCTTACCGAAGCTCTTGATGAACAGCTGGGCAATAATGAAGGTATAGGCGGAATCGAACAAGAAGAAGATACTGATGATGAATTGGAACAAGCAGCGCAAAACGATAAACAATACACAAATATAAGCGATATAAGAAATTACATTTCTGCAAGAATAAACCTCTTTAATAATTTGTACCCATTTGAATTTAATGATGGTATTGTAACGTTAAAAGCAAATATAAATTCAAGCCACAAACTTTATTTTTTTATGCTTTTAGCTTCAAATTTAGCCTTTTTAAAAAAAGAGGAACGACATTCTTTTACACATGACTTTGAAATAGTAACTGCTTTTGCGGTGCAACAATTTTTTCCGCATTGGGAACTAAGGCTCTTTGGCACATCATCAAGCGAACAAATAAAAAATTATAAGGGAACCCCTCGGAATAAAATTGAACAACTGTCAAAAGAAACAGGGTTGCGTCTTCGTATTGAAGAACCTGAGCTTGCCACTCTTCAAACTCCAAACGGAGATGCCGGGTTAGACGTTGTAGCTTGGTTTCCTTTTAATGACGAGGCATCACATATGCCCGTTTTTTTGGTGCAGGCTGGGTGCACTGCAGACGAATCACAAATGTTTGCAAAACAATATACTGCCATACCCAGTAAATGGCAAAATAAACTGGAAGGGCTTGAGGCTATTGGTTGCATGGTAACCCCTCAATGTTATCGCAATGGAGTCAACTCATGGCCACAGAAAACTAACGTTGATTGCGTGTTTATTGATAGATATAGAGTCTTACACTTACTGGCATTATGTGATGATTTTGATATAGCAACTTTAAAAACGTATGATAAAATTGAAAATATAATTCCAACAACAACTGAAAAAGTATGTTAGTAATCGCAATATGAAAAAACTAAAAGCAATTTCCTTGTTTTCCGGTTGTGGTGGTTTTGATTTTGGAGCGACTCAAGCAGGGGTAGAATTTATTTGGGCTAATGATATAGATCCTATTGCAGCTACAGCATATCGGTCTATTTTACCTGATGTTGATTTTCATTTTGGCGACATAAGCAAGGTCGATAGTTTTCCACGGGCAGATGTCCTTGTTGGTTGTTATCCTTGCACAGGTTTTAGTATAGGTGCCCGCAGAAAGGCCCCGGGGCAAGCAGAAAGAGATTTGCTTAGCATAAAAGGCAATTTTCTTTATCTTGAATTTTTAAGAGCACTTGAGCAGTCTAAAGCGAAATATTTTTTTGTTGAAAATGTCCGAGGTATGCTTTCTGCCAATGAAGGGTGGTTTTTTCAGCAACAATTAATCGGATTTCAAGAGAAGGGTTATACAGTTTACCATAAAATGCTTTTTGCACCTGATTACGGCCTTCCTCAAGCCCGGCAACGTGTTTTTATTGTTGGTGTGAGAAATGACATTGCAGAAAATTTCAAATATGAATTTATGGCAGCTACACATGGCCCCCAGACGAGTCAGCCTTATACAACTTTAAAAGATGCTATTACAGATATGCCGTTATGGCCTAAAGGGGAGTTTTCCGAAAATAAATTTCATGGTCATTATCTCACCCGTAATCGGAAACGGCACTGGAATGAACAAAGTTTCACAATTGTAGCGAATGCTTCACACGTTCCATTGCACCCCCATGGAAGCCCAATGACTTTTGTTAAGAAGGACACTTGGAAGCTGAACGGAGATTTTAATCGACGTCTTTCTTGGCGTGAATGTGCCCTCCTTCAAGGTCTGCCGGACAATCTTAAACCTGGAGGTAATTTAGATGGGCATTACCGTGTTATTGGGAATGCCGTCCCCCCTATTTTTGGAAAAGTACTGCTCACACCAGTTGTTAAATACGAAAACACTTAAGTGAAGATTTAATTTTAAAGCTCTGCGTATAACCCAACTATTACCCAATGTCACCGTGAGAGGCCTTCAATGTCAACTCACCAAACAAAAGACGGCCGTTGGTTCGTGGCCTTTCGGGAAAAAGGCTCAAGGGCGGTCAAACGTAAATATTTTGGGCGCGGCCTTGAGGGTAAGGCGGCGGCGAAAGTCTTTGAAAGTGAGCTGCTTCTTCAGCCGCTGGAAAGCCGGGGGCAAGTTGCCGGGGCTCCAATCACGTTTGGCGAGTTGGCCCAAAAATATTTAGATGCTCGCCCACTCACCAAGCGCACCCGTGAATCAATAGGTTATGCCCTGAATTTGCACGTAATGCCCCGATTCGGTGAAACGTTGGTGACTCAGCTGTCTATGTCTAACTTATCAGAAATTGACCTTACCTTAGCTGGCTTGGGGCGGTCGCTGGCCACACGAAATAGAATCCGGTCATATTGTAAAACTATTTGCCAGTGGGGAGTTAATAACGAGTTAACGGAGTCAAACCCGTTTGCGCGGTTTAAGCCTGAAACGAGCAAGGAAGCTGGGGCACCTGATTTAGTAACCCAAGAAGAGATCCAAGCGATTTATAAAAATGCGGCCCCGCACTTGCAGTGGACGTTAGAAACAATGCTTAACACGGGTTTGCGCCCGGGGGTAACGGAACTTTTTGCCATTAAAATATCTGATATTGATTGGCAGAGGGAAGGTTTGTGGGTGGCCAGGACGAAAACCCACGAGAAAAACAAAAGCTTGCTCCCTTTACGGAAAGAATTTTTAGAGAAAATAAAAAGCCTGGTGGAATCGGAGCCAAAGAGAAAATTTTTAATTGAGTTTGAAGGCAAGCAAGTAGGCTCATTAAAAACGGCTTGGCATGCGGCAAAGAAACGAGCAGGAGTCACAAGACGCTTAAGACTCTACGACCTACGCCACTGGTTTGCCAGCAACTTGTTGGCCGGTGGAGCGGATCTAAAAGCGGCCTCAGAGCTCTTGGGGCACTCATCGCCGACAACCACGCTCAAGACCTATTATCACCTAATTGAGCGTCAAAAGCGGGAAGCCATTAATATGCTTGTTCCTCCGCCGTTAGAAGAAAAATAACCCGGTCAGCCTGATAAACCAGCCGATAAACCACCCCCCCAAAAAATAGCTTATAAAAAAGCCCAAAAGCAAACCCCACCGAAGCGAGGTTTTCTTTTGGGAATCAGCAAATCCCTTTATTTCAAATGGAATAAACACCCATCCATTTTCAAAAAGTGGCGCGCCCGGCAGGACTCGAACCTGCAACCCACGGCTTAGAAGGCCGTTGCTC
>CAYJAF010000015.1:2175-42889 GCA_964368195.1 uncultured Thermodesulfobacteriota bacterium | reverse complement strand
AACACATTGACTTCCGCACCTTTTAATCCTTCGTAAAGAGCTACTCAATGGTGAGGATATTTATGGAAACGCTGATTTATTCTGCTTGCAGAATAAATCAGCAAGGCACGCCGCCTTTCATGAGCCCTTCGGGACGGAAAAACGTGGTTTTTCCTCTCATTTCGGCGCGGCGAAGTTGGCAATTTTGCCAACTTCGCAAGGAAACGCTAATTAATCAGCGTTTCCTTATGTTTTGCTATTAACAAAAAAGCGTGGGCAAAGCCTAAGCCTTACCCACGCAGAATGGAGAATCTCCGATTTTCAAAAACGCAAACTTAACGCATCAAGATACCTTGCCAAGCACTGGAAGCCATTAAAGGTGCGATAACCAAAGAGACAATGGTCATCAACTTGATGAGAATGTTCATGGCCGGGCCGGAGGTATCTTTGAAGGGGTCACCAACGGTGTCGCCAACGACGGTAGCTTTGTGATTGTCGCTACCTTTGCCGCCAAAGTGGCCGCCTTCGATGTGTTTTTTAGCGTTATCCCAAGCGCCGCCGGAGTTAGCCATAAAGAGAGCCAAGAAAACGCCCATCAAAGTGGCGCCCAAGAGAGCCCCACCCAGGGCTTCCGGGCCCAAGAAAATGGCAATGGCAATGGGAGCCATAACGGCCATGACGCCGGGGGCAACCATCTCTTTAAGAGCGGCAGTGGTGGCGATGGTCACGCAAGTTTTGGGATCGGGCTTAACGCCGGGTTTACCTTCCAAAAGACCGGGAATTTCCCGGAACTGGCGACGAACTTCTTCCACGATGGAATAAGCAGCTTTACCAACGGAGGTCATGGTCATGGCGGCGGCCAACATGGGCACGCAACCACCAATGAACACGCCAATGATAACGGTGGGGTTAACCAAGTTGATGGAAGCCAAACCGGCAGCTTGAATGTAAGCCACAAAGAGGGCCAAAGCGGTAAGAGCGGCTGAACCAATGGCGAAACCTTTGCCGATGGCGGCGGTGGTGTTGCCGAGAGCATCAAGGGAGTCGGTGATTTTGCGAGTTTCTTCGCCCAAGCCGCCCATTTCCGACATACCGCCGGCGTTGTCGGCGATGGGGCCGTAAGCGTCAACAGTCATGGTGGCGCCAACGGTGGCAAGCATACCAACAGCAGAGATGCCGATGCCGAAGATACCGGCGCAGCTATAGGCAATGTAGGTCGCCACGCAGATGCCCAAAATGGGGCCAATGGTGGAGAGCATACCAACGGCCAAGCCGGAGATAATGACGGTGGCCGGGCCGGTGTTGGATTGCTGAGCAATGTCGCGAACCGGTTTAGCAGAGGTGTAATATTCAGCCATCAAGCCGATCAAGGTGCCAACCACCAAGCCGGAAACAACCGCACCAAAGATGCCCATGGGAGCACCCAAAGATTGGGTGATGATGAAAGCCAAGACAATGAAAATGCCGCCGGCTAAGAAAGTGGTGTAGCGCAAAGCCCATTCGGGGCTCTTTTCTTTAAAAACTTTCATGGAGAAAACGCCAACCACAGAAGCCAAAAGACCGGCCATAACATAGAGGATGGGAATGGCTAAAAGAATGTCTCTGTTGGGCTCCATGCCTTCAGGCCAGTTATAGGCGGCCAAATCAGTGAAAGACAAGGTTGCGGCAATGGAAAGGGAGGCGATGATAGCTCCGCAGTAAGATTCGAAGATGTCAGCACCCATGCCGGCGATGTCGCCCACGTTGTCACCCACGTTATCGGCAATAACGCCGGGGTTACGGGGATCGTCTTCAGGGATACCGGCTTCGACTTTACCAACCAAGTCAGAGCCAACGTCAGCAGCTTTAGTGAAGATGCCGCCGCCCACACGAGCAAAAAGAGCGATGGAAGAGCAGCCCATGGCAAAACCGTTAATATATTGAACGGTGGTAGCATCGCCGCCAATGCCGTAAACGAGGAACCAAAAGCCAACGCCCACCAGGCCCAAAGCGGCCACGGAAAGACCCATAACGGAACCGGAGAAGAAAGAGACGCTCAAGGCAGCGGCTTTACCGGCATCGCCACCTTGGCTGGCGGCAGCAGCCGTGCGGGAGTTACCCTTGGTGGCAGCAGTCATGCCAAAATAACCAGCAGCAATAGAGCAGATGGCCCCGGTGACGAAAGCTAAAGCGGTTTGGTGATTTAGAAAAATGGCCAAAGCCGCAAAAACAATGACGATAAAAACAGCCAAGTAAGAATATTCTTTCTTCAAAAAGGCCATTGCGCCATCATGGATTAAGCCTTCAAGGCTTTGAATGGTTTCGTTACCATTGGGCAACTTTTGCACATAGCGATAAACCATATAGGCTAACACTAAACCGATTACTCCCAGCCACGGAGCAAATTTTGTCAATTCGAGCATGACATCCTCCCTAGATTTTAATGAAGTAGCGGACTCATCACCTTTATGAGCATCAAAACTATCAGCCGGACTTTTTTCAAGTGCGGTCAAGCTGTTATAGACGATTAAAAGGCGCGCGTCCGCTTTCTGTATTAACTTAACAAATAATTATAACATTTAATTTCGATATTATCCAGCACAAAACTTAGAAAAATTTCAATATAGCAAAAATTTTTCTCGCTCAACTAAAAACTGCGATTCCTCGCCTTGCCAAGAAAGAGCTAAATCAGCAGCCTTCTCCCCTTGCACCAGTCGATCAAAAATATCTTTACGGCCCAAAATTAAATCCAACGGGCGCCTTTCATATTCATATTCATAAGGCGGCTCTTTCAAGCGAAAGTGCTCGGGCCACAAATTTAAAATAGCTTCCAAAATACTCAGAGCTGTCAAGTAGGGTCGGAAAGTTTCCGCTATGGGGAAGAGCTCCACCCCACGACACATTTCCCCGGCCCACTTATGGAAGGTGGGCTCAAAATGAGCCGGGCGAAAAATGACTCCCGGCAAATCAAGGTGGCGAAGGTAGCGGCAGAGCTCTTCCGACCGAATAAAAGGAGCCCCCACCAAATTAAAGGGTCGTGTGGTGCCCCGCCCTTCTGAGATGTTCGTGCCCTCCCAAATCACTTGCCCGGGATAAACCCACGCACATTCAAATCCGGGCATGTTCGGCGAAGGGTAAACCCACGGGAGCCCCGTTTCCGGAAAGTAGTCTCTTCGTTCCCAATTGTCGCAAGTAATCACCGTCAACTCAGCCGGCTTTGCCAGCCTCGAGTTGACAAAACGAGCCAGCTCGCCCATGGTGAAACCATGCCGCATGGGCACCGGGTGAAGCCCTACAAAGCTTTCACAATCGGCGGCCAAAAGATTCCCCTCCACACTGGCCCCACCAATGGGGTTCGGGCGGTCCAAAACAATCACCTCCACACCATAGCGCGCGCATTCCTCCAGACAATAAGTCAATGTATGAGCAAAAGTATAAACCCGAGTGCCCACATCAACCAAATCCACCACCAAAGCCGCCAAACCCTTCAACATCTCCGGCTTCGGACGCCTCGTCTCACCATATAAACTATAGATGGGCCGCCCCAAGCCATCGACCATGTGGTCAGATTCCACCATGTTATCTTGCTTTTCGCCTGCCCAGCCATGTTGCGGGCCAAAAAGCGCCTTCACCGCCCCGGGCCACTTCTCATCAAATAGAGCCAAGCCATGAACATAATCCCGCCCCACCGAAGCTTGGTTGGCCAAAAACCCCAAAGGAGCCTTCCTCCAGCCCGAAAATTGAGGCTGAGTCAAAAACTTTTCTAAACCAATTACTGTTCGCATGAAATCCTCTTTGCCGGCAGGGCCGGCAGCCAACTCCGACGCCGCTTCGCTTACTTCAAGTAGAACAAATGGCTTTTGTTTCCGAGTAGAAGCTCAAGTTCGAAGAATAAGGCAAAAACTTTGCCAACAAATTTACCAACAATATTTTCACTTAACTCACAAATCATTCATAAACTTTGAAAGGTATTTTGGGTAAAACATTTTTAAACAATAGTTTTCCCCCAAAAAAACTACCGTTGGCAGTCGGGGCAGAAAGTTGTTGTGCGGCCGGCTACGACGCTTCGTTCAAGTTGGGCGCCGCAGGCGGGGCATGGTTGCCCGCTGTGGCGGTAGACTTGATGTTGGTGTTGGAAAGAGCCAGGGCCTTTGAGTCCTTTGTAGTTACTGGTGGTTGATCCTCGAGTGGCGATTGAAGCCGTCAGGAGGCGTTTAATTTCGGCCAGCAAGCGGTCGGTTTCTTCTTTGACCAAGGAGGCGGCGGAGCGTGTTGGGCTTAGGCGGGCGGCAAACAAGCTTTCGTCCACATAGATATTTCCCAAACCAGCGATGACGCTTTGATCGAGGAGTACTGATTTGAGGCTACTTTTTTTCTTGGTCAGCCTGGTATGAAATTCTTCAGGTGATATGAGTAAGGAATCGGGGCCGAGCTTTTTTAGGTGGATATTGAGCTCTGTTGGATCGAGAAGGAACCAGCGACCGAATTGGCGAATATCGCGATAAAGCAGGGCTTCTTGATCTGGCGGAAAACCGTTTAAGCGCAAGGCGACGTGGCAGTGAAGTGGCCAGTGGTCTGTTTCGGGCCATGGGCCGAGCTCGAATTGCCCGGTCATGCGCAAGTGAACCACCAAGGTTAGTTTATTGCGGTCTAACTTAAAGCAGACCCACTTTCCCAAGCGGATAACTTCCTCTATCTGGGCGCCCGGCAAAAGAGCAAGAAAAGGGTCGGCATCGCCGCCCATCATCTTAGGAAGGCGCACGGCCACTTCGCTGATAACTCGGCGGCTCACCATTTCATTTAAGTCAGAGACTATCGTTTGGACTTCAGGTAATTCGGGCATTGCTTTTAATCATTTAATTTTTACGCCAGAGAAATTACAATTCCAATAAATCCGGCGGAGGGTCAATGAGCAAACGGTTTTCCTCTAAATCTACTTCCACCACAAATTCATCTTGAAAGGGAATGAGAGTTTCGCGCCCGTCTTCATTTACAATTACCAACAGAATGGAGGCCCCTGTTTCAAGGTGGCCCGTAACTTCGCCCACCTTGGTTCCGTCCACAGTCCAAGTTGTTAACCCGACCAAATCACTTAAGTAGATCTCGTCTTCAGCCGGTTCAGGCAAAAATTCGCGGGGCAAAACCACTCGCCATCCCCGCAGAAGCGCGGCTTCGTCACGACTGGTCACGCCTTTAATTTTTACGATTAAACCTTGGGTAGCCTCTTTACCTTTAACCACAGTGAGGGGCTTTTGGCTTTGGCTATCGGGGGAGAGCAAAACAAGTTCCGGGTGCCCGGCCAAGATGCGCTCCGGCGATTCAGTATAGGGCACAATCACCACGGCCCCGTGGACGCCGTGCGCCCGGGCTATGTGACCCAAGATGACCAAGCCTTGGGGAATGGGAGCAAATTGCTCACTCATTATTTATACTTTCGGAGTGACCGAGAGGGGCCGGGTTGTCGGTGCTTAAATCACTTTTACCGGGCTCGGCGTTGGAAACAATCTGCAAAGAAAAGCGTTCAGCCTTGGGAGCTGAAGCTGCCAATAGCAAGGAACGCATGGCTTTAACCGTGCGACCTTGTTTGCCGATGAGATAGTTTAAATCTTCGTCGGCAACGGTCAATTCCAAGGTCAGGCCTTTTTCACCAGTCCGTTCGGCCACAGACACCTGATCGGGCTGAGTGGCCAGGGATTTGGCCAGATATGTTATCAACTCTTTCAAAAGAATCTCCAAAATAAAGAAAGCGCACTTCGACCTCTGGGAGAATTCCTTGGCCAAAGTGCATTCCTAATTTGCTAATCTGTCAAGCATTTTTTTACGCAGTAAGCTATTTACTAACTGCGCCGCAACCGTTATGAGAGGAGAAACAAGTTTTTCCCGTCCCGCAGAGGGGCTCATGAAAGATGCGTACCGTTGCTAGTTTATTCTGTTTAAAAATAAACTAGCAATTTCCTAAAGATGAGTTTAGGCTACGGCTTTCTTCAAAAGGCTCCGCACAGTGTCGGTGGGTTGGGCGCCTTCGGCTGTCCATTTATCCAAAAGCTCTTGCTTAATTTCAACGCGAGCAGGATTTTGATTAGGGTCGTAAATGCCAACAATATCCAAAAAGCGGCCATCACGTTTAGCCGTGCTTTCGGCAACTACTATGCGATAGAAGGGTCTTTTTTTTGCGCCCAAGCGGGCCAATCTGATTTTCAAAGCCATGATTTCAATTTCTCCTCTTATAGGGGCTTTATGCCGTTGTTAATAAAGTATATTTACTTTAAAGTCAATTATGGTAATTGCTAAATTTATTCTATTTACAGAATAAATCAGCGTTTACCAAGAAATGTGCTTAGATAGTCAATGCTGGAAAACTCCTTTTAGTCGTTTATCAGCGGCGACCAGATAGCATTCGGCAAGAGATGAGTTTTTTGGGTTCTGTCAAGGAAGATGAGAGAACCAAAAAATCGCTCTTGGCGGGTGCTATCTAGCGTAACAAACCTTTCAACCCACTTAAACCACCTTTGGCAAAGCGTTGCATCATCTTTTTCGTTTCCCCAAAGTTTTTCAAGAGCTGGTTGACATCAGAGATGGTCGTGCCGCTGCCTTGGGCGATGCGCTGGCGACGGCTGGCGTTAATTATCTGATAATTAGCCCGTTCTTCAAGGGTCATGGAAAAGATGATGGCCTCTATTTTCTTAAGCTCGCCTTCGTCAGGTTTAGCTTGTTTGAGTTTTTTCAGTTTTCCTAAGCCGGGAATCATATCCATGAGTGAATCAATGGCTCCCATGCTTTTAATTTGTTGAATTTGCTTCAGAAAATCATCTAAGGTGAATTCACCTTTTTGCATTTTCTTAGCTAAATCACGGGCTTCTTTTTCATCCACCACCTCTTGGGCTTTTTCCAAAAGGGTCTGAATGTCGCCCATGCCCAAAATGGTTGAAGCTGCCCGGTCGGGGTGGAAGAGATCCAAAGCCTCTAACTTTTCACCAACCCCAATGAATTTCAGTGGTTTATTCACCACCGCCTTAATGCTCAAAGCCGCCCCGCCGCGGGCGTCGCCTTCCATTTTCGAAAGGATTATGCCGTCTAGCTCAAGGCGTTCATTAAATGCTGCGGCAATGTTAACGGCCTCTTGGCCGGTCATGGCATCGGCCACCAACAAGATTTCTTTTGCCGAGGTAACTTCTTTAATGCGCACAAGTTGAGCCATGAGCGGCTCATCAATGGTGAGGCGGCCGGCGGTATCGATGATGGCCACATCGCAACCCTCTTCGCGCGCTTTAGTCAAACTTCTGGCGGCAATGTCCACCGGGTCGTCTTCGACCGTGGATGGGAAAACAGGGAGCTCCAGCTCTTCGGCCAAGCGAGTAAGCTGGGTGATGGCGGCCGGGCGGTTGACGTCGGCCGGCACCAAATAGGGGCGTCGCCCTTGTTTTTGCAGATATTTAGCCAATTTGCCGGCCGTGGTGGTTTTACCGGAACCCTGGAGACCAACCAACATGATGGGCACAGGCCGCGGGCCGGACAAATCTAAATCAGCTGAGTTGCCCCCCATCATGTCCCGCAATTCTTCATAGACAATTTTGAGAACTTGCTGACCGGGAGTCAAGCTGCCGGTAACTTCCGCCCCCAAGGCACGCTCTTGAACGGCGGCGATAAAATCTTTCACCACGTTATAATTAACATCAGCTTCCAAAAGAGCCAGACGAACTTCCCTCAAAGTCTCTTTAAGGTCAGCTTCACGCACTTTCCCTCGCCCGGTGAGTTTTTGCAGGGCACCTGAAAGTTTATCTGATAAACGGTCAAACATATTTCAACCTCCACCGCTGGCGAGCGGTTTTGAATGTTTTTAAAAAAGCGCTGATTTATTAGCGTTTCCTTGGGGAAGCGCTGATTTATTAGATTTTTTGTTCTCTGACGAGAAAGGCAAACTGTATGAAGACCTTATAGTATATACACACACAAGGATTCCATAAAGCGAGCCTGACAAAGTCAGAGGACAAAAAGGCAATTAAGCAGTGCTTCCTTAATAGCCTTTGGGAATTATTATCTCACTTTGAGAAGCTTGATGGAGGCTCTGGAGCCACGTTAAATAAAAGAGCTGTGATTGATTCATGGCCATCATGGCCGTGAAAGTCTCTTCTGCCGGCCCGGTAAATTCTTCGGCAGCTTGGAAATCGGCCACAGCCAAAACAAAAACACCGGGGGAAGCATCAAGCTCGCCACTAACTGTCAAGGGAACGACCTCGCCTTTTTTGCTCACCGAAAAAATAGCCCCAAAGAGTTCGGCAGCATCAGCTGAAGTGAAGGGCGCTTCCCCCCGCAGTGTCAAACGGCTCACCGCCGCTGTTTGCCCGGTGGTAAGACCCAAGGGAGCCAATGCAGTTGCCCAGCCGGAGCTCACCGCTTGAGGTAAGAATTCGGCTGCGGCCTTGCGGGCTAAGCTCAAAGATTCCGCATCCAGCCAAGCTTTGCGCACCTCTTCGGCGACAGTAGCCAGTTCCGGAATGTTACTTTCAACTTTTTCCACCGGCGCAAAAAGGACTAAGTGCTCTTTGCCCTCGAAGGGATCAGCCACTTTAGCCAAGGGAGCCTGAAAGGCCTTGAGAACAGCTGAGGTTTCGCCTTCAAAAAAGGGCAAGGGCTCAGCTTGAGTAAAAAATTCGGAAGTTTGAGCCGCAAGGCCCATGCTTTTGGCCGCTTCTGCCAAAGGAGAAGTTTCGGCCCTGATAATGAGGTCTTCCAAGCGGTCAACGGCCTTTTGGCGGGCTTTTGCGGCCAGAAGCTCGGCACTCAAAGTTTCGCCCAATTCTTCTAAGGTTGGAGTTTTTTCATCTTGACGGGCAGTAACTTTGAGCAAATGATAGCCCAAAGGAGTGAGCACCGGCTCACTTACCGAATTGAGCTCTTGATTAAAGACGACCGCCTCGAGGGCTTCGAAGATGCTGCCGCGACGAATAGCTCCCAAGCTCCCACCGTCAGAAGCAGAGGCCGGGTCTTGGGAAAGCTCTTGAGCTAAAGCGGCAAAATCTTCCGTTTGAGCACGATCATAAGCCGCCTTAGCTTGAAGAAGTGCCGCCTCTTTTTCAGACTCACTAGGGTTGGCTTGTGAGAAACGGAAGAGAATGTGGCTGACTTCCGCCTCTGCCGGCTCGATAAAACGGTAGCTATGCTCATTATAATAAGTTTCCAGCTCCCCTTCGCTCACCTCAACTTCGGCTAAAAAATCAGCCGGTTTGAACTCCACATAAGCAAGCTTCAAGCGGGTCGGCTCACGCCATCTCTCTTGATTGGCAGCGTAAAAAGCCGCCAGCTCCTCATCACCGGGAGCCAAGCCTTCAAGATATAACGACGCCGGGAAAAAAGCATAGTCAAGGGCTATTTTATCTTCCTGCAAATGCCATTGTTCGGCAACCTCAGCGGGATAAGTATTGGCCAAAGCACCGATAAAACGCGGTAAATTTTCATTTAAAAGGATTTCCTGACGCAGACGATCTTCGTAAACGACAGCACTAATCCGATTCACCGCCAAATAGTCTTCATAACGAGCGGAACTAAATTGACCATTGACTTGAAACTCCTGACCAATGGCCCGCGCCACAAGAGCATTACTGGGAACGAGGCCCTGCTTTTGGGCAAACTGCGTAATCAAGAGGTCACGCACCACTGATGCTGTGGCGTAAGCTCGAGCTTGGGTATCCAAATTTTCAGAAAATTCTCCACCTTGGGCCGCAATCAGCTGGCGCCTGATGGCATCATAAGCTTGAACGTAATCGCCATATTCCACTTCTTGGCCATTGACGCTGATATTTTGGCCGGTAGGCCCGCCGGGGCCAACACCAAAGAATATAAAAACAACGGCAATGGCGCCCATGATGAGCCAAACCACTAGGCGATTAGAATTTTTCCTCATATATTCAAGCATATAATCAATCCTTACTATTGATTTCAAATAGACAAAATAAAACCTTTAAAACAACAGCCAACCCAAAAAAAGAGGTATTAGTCTGAACCTTATATATTTATTACATATTGACGCCAAATGCAAGCCGATTTTAACAATTTTTGTCGGCAGGGCCGACAGCCAACGCCGACAACGCCGACGTCGCTTCGCTTACTTCAAATAGAACAAGTAAGATTTGTTTCCGAGTAGAAGCTAAGCTTTCCTCCGCTCTTACTCTGCCCGAAGAAACTACTCAGCAACATAATGTTGCTTGTTCTATTCAAAGCAAACGAAGCATTTCTGGGTGCAGGGCGAACGCCCTGCCTGCCTGCCTGTCAGCCCTTACAGCCCAAAAGTTTCCGCTTGATTTTTGCTGCCCTCGGCTCTACTGAGGAAGTCTTGGTATATGGTGACATCATCGGGAGAGCCAACAATCAAAGGCACCCGCTGGTGAATTTCCGTGGGCTGAATATGCATGACGCGCTCTTTACCGGTGGTGGCCAAACCACCTGCCTGCTCCACAATAAAAGCCATTGGGTTGGCCTCGCACATGAGACGCAGCTTGCCTTTAGGCTTAAGAGGATCACGAATGTCAGCCGGATAGAGGAAGATTCCACCATAAAGTAAATTGCGATGAAAATCGGCAACAAGCGAGCCGATATAGCGGCTGGTATAGGGGTGCAGATGGCCGACGTAAACGTCCTTGACCCAATCAATATAGTTGCGGGTGCCTTCATCCCAATAAGGGTAATTGGCCTCATTGGCTGAATAAATTTTCCCTTTTTTGGGAATTTGGATGTTGGGGTGAGACAAGATAAACTCGCCCACCGTCGGGTCTAAGGTAAAGCCGTGAACTCCGGAGCCTGTGCTGTAGACAAGCATACATGAGGAGCCGTAAATAACATAACCGGCAGCCACTTGCTGGTCTCCCGATTGCAAAACGTCTTTGGGGCCGGCATCGACCTCCGGCGGAGTTACCCGACGATAGATGGAAAAAATAGTGCCGATGGAGACGTTAGCATCGATGTTTGAGCTGCCATCTAAGGGATCGAAGTGGACAATGTAGTTGCCGCGACTATATTGCCTAGGTATTTCAATAACATCAGCCTCCTCTTCCGAGACTAAAGCACAAACTTCCCCCGAAGAAGACAAAAGGCGTTTCATGGCAGCATTGGCAATTTCGTCTAACTTTTGAATTTCTTCCCCTTGCACATTGACGCCGCCAGCTCGCCCCAAAACGTCTACCAGCCCAGCTCGGGCCACATCTCTCTGCACAACTTTAGCCGCCACCACCACAGCCATTAATAAGCGAGTAAACGCTCCAGTGGCACTGGGATTCACCTGCTGATTTAACAAAATGTGATCGAAAATAGTAATACCGATGTCCATAAGCGCCTCACTCCAAGATTAAATTTTTAAACTCTCCAACCGAATCGCTTTTATTACATAGAGAAACATTAAGGTAAAAATATAATAGACCCCTTAGCAAAAAAATGCTCAAGGCTCAAAGAGGCATTAAAAACGGGCGCAAAGCCCCAAATATAAATAAAAAAGATGTCAACTAAATATAATACCATACTTTCCCCCAATTTGCCAATACATGCATCAGAAAATCAGGAAAAGTACATTTTATTTGACTTCACCACAATAAGGTCAACACTTATTACCATATAGGCATTTCGCCACCATGCGAAGTACAAAGGCAACATCGGCTTCTCTCTGGCTCCAGCCAAAACACACCTGTTCCTTACTTCGCACGCACAGAGCTTGACAACGCATAAAAATATCTATATAATTTAATAAATTAAATTTTCAAACCCAATAAACTAACAATTTTTATTTGCGTTTAATGCTGTAAAAATTTCAACTAAGCAACCCCCCTTCACACCTATTTCAAAGAATTTTTTGCACACTAACAACATGCAACCAAAAGGTTAGATGAGTGCCCTCATATCCCGACCTTCTTCAGGAATACAATGAAAAACTTAAAACCACTTTTAATTAATAGGACCTTAAAGTTTTCAGGAAATCTAATCAAAGTATTTTCCTATGCATTCCACTATCTTTTCCCCAAAAAAAGATTCACCATACCTAAACAAAGTAACGCTTTTAAAAAGCCTTCAATAGAAACAAAAATCCCGAAAATTATTTGGCAAACAAACTTCACAAATAAAGTCACCCTACCTGTTTACATGAATTACTTGTGTAACAGGTGGATGAATAGCGATTTTGAATATAGATTTATGGATCACGAAGACAGAGATAAATTAATTTCAGAATCTGCTCCCACTCAAATCGCAGAAGCTTTTTTCAGACTAAAAGACGGGGCTGCACAAGCTGATTTATGGAGATTGTTTGTTTTGAATCTTTTTGGAGGGTGCTATATGGATATAGATGCTCATTCGATAGGTAGCATTTCAAAAATGGTAAAAGATGAAGAATACTGCTTTTTATTGAATAACGCACATTATACAAACTATTTTATTGCCAGCACTCCCAACAACAAATACCTAGAAAAAGCTATAGCCATAATAATTGATAACATAGAGCACAATAGAACAGATAAAGGGATTTATGTTTTAACTGGCCCTATCACTTTAAACACAGCCATCGGCAGCGATAACGTGAATCATAGGTATCATAAATATACTTGCATTCAAGGAAGTTTCACTAATGAACATTTCCAATATCTTGACAAACCAAAAGGGAAATGGATACATACCAAAGTTGAAGATATTTTAAGGTGAGATTTTCTTCTGCAAAATACCCTGCCTAAAAAGTTTCTCTCCCGAAAGCTATTAAGGAAACGCTAACAAATCAGCATTTCCTTAAAAATCGATTTCCGTTGCTGACACGTCAATCTAATTTGTTAGAACATCATGAACTTAGCGGCGACGTAGGAGAACTGTGCAGAAATTGGCTGTAAATTTTTGCCCTGCCTGTGAGCGATAGCGAACTTTAGGGGCAAAAATACAGACAATTACGGAAAAGTTACTCCGTAGGAGCCCGAGGCACCAACAAATAAGACGCTCTTGCCCTGACGCTAAAGCTTGACAATATACTCAAAAATGTTATCCTAATATAAAGAGAAATGGAGGCAACTTGTCTAGAGAAGATTTAATTAAATTAGAAGGTAAAGTCACCCAAACTTTGGGTGGCGGCCATATGGAAGTGGAAACAGCTGAAGGCGTCAAAATTCGCGCCATGCTTTCCGGTCGTTTAAAACGCTTTAAAATCAGAGTTTTAATGGGCGACCGGGTGGAAGTTGCGGTGAGCCCTTACGACCCCACCCATGGCTTAATTACTTATCGTTTAAAGTAAACGGTAATATTTCCAGTGTATTGCGGCCGGAATCCTAAAGGGTTTTGGCCTTTTGGTGTTTAATCGGGTAGTTAATTCGTATTTCCGTAAAACCTATGAGGATAAAATGTCTCAGCCACTAATTGTTACAGAATTTTTGGAATTGGTTCGCGTGTCAGCGGCTCCGAAAGAGGAGCGGGCCATTTTTGAGCTTGTAGCCCAAAAGCTTCAAGCCTTGGGCCTTTCTGTCATGGAAGACGCGGCCGGACATAATATTGGCGGAGAAGCAGGCAACTTGATTGCCCGCCTCCCCGGAGCCCCGGAGCTCCCGGCTATTTTGTTTTCCGCCCACCTTGACCGCGTCGCCAACCACGGAAAAATTCAGCCCCAAATAGAGGGAGACCTCATCAAAAGCGACGGCACCTCTATTTTAGGAGCTGACGATGTGGCAGGAATTTGCGCTATTTTAGATGGTCTCCGCCGCATTAAGGCTGCCGGGCGTCCCCACGGTGATGTTGAAATCGTCTTCAGTGTAGCCGAGGAAATTGGTTTATTGGGTGCCCGTCATTTGGATTACAGCCAATTCAAGGCCAAAGTGGCTTACGCCCTTGACACCTCCGGCCCCCTGGAGACAGTGGTCAACGAGGGGCCGAGTCAATACACCATCACTGTTAAGATTTACGGCCAAAGTGCCCACGCCGGCATCGAGCCGGAAAAGGGCCGCAGTGCCATTCGGGCGGCGGCCTTGGCTTTGGCAGAGTTGCCCGAAGGGAGGTTATCGGCGGTGACCACTTCTAATTTCGGCAGTTTCCATGCCGGTAGCGTGACTAATATTGTCTGTGATTACGCCGAGCTAAAGGGCGAAGTTCGAAGCCGCTCCCTTGCCGAGCTAAATGATTATCTGGCCTTGGTCAAGGAAGTTTTTGAGCGAAACGCAAGTAATTTAGGGGTTCGGGTGGAGTTGGATTTCGAGCTTGAATATCAATACTTTAAAGTTGAAGAAACGGCAAAAGCAGCTTTGATCGCGAAACGGGCCTTGAAGAATATGGGCTTGGAGGCAAACTTCCAACCCACCGGGGGCGGCACAGACGGCCACGTTTTCAATCAGAACGGCCTGGCCACTCTTTTGCTCTCCCCAGGCTTTCTAGCGGCCCACACTCCACAAGAGACTCAATCCATCGCCCAATTAGTGGCTGCCGGAGAATTAGTGGCAGAACTAATGTATGAAACGACCAACACTGCTCCTTAAAGCGAGAACCAACGGCCGGTGACCAAGCTCAGTTTATTTTATAAAGTTGCCATTGGCATAGGGGCCATAGTCCTTTTGGGCTCGCTGTTATGGCTGGCCTTGGGCCTTTTTCCTAACCCTTTGGCTCAAAAAAATCCCGCTGACTGGTCTGTGCAAGTTACCGACCGCCACGGACGCCAGCTAAAAAATTTCCTCAGCCCCCTTGAAACCCGCCGCCAAGTGCGCCCTTTGACTGATTTCAGCCCAAACCTCATTGAGGCTATTTTAGCCGCTGAAGATAAACGCTTCTACCACCATTTTGGCCTCGACCCTCTGGCGATGATGCGGGCAGCTTGGCTCAACTTCAAACACCAGCGCATTGTCAGTGGCGGCTCCACCATCACCATGCAGCTGGCCCGCCTGAGCCAAGGCTTGAGCCCCGGGCCCCGCACTATGGAACGCAAGCTCAAAGAAATTTGGTGGGCCCTTTTAATTGAACGCCACAATTCCAAAGAGACTATCCTTGCAGACTATCTCAACCGGGCTCCTTGTGGTAACCTGACCGAAGGGTTTCCGGCCGCCAGTAACTTTTATCTAAACAAATCCGTAGCCGACCTCTCTTTGGGGGAAGCCGCCTTTTTAGCCGGACTCCCGGCTTCTCCGGGAGCTTTGAACCCTTATAAAAACCCCGGGCCAGCTTTAGAGCGACGCAGTAAAATTTTAGAGCTCATCGCCCAAAGAGGCAAAGCCGATTCCGAGCAAATTAGCCGAGCCCAAAAAGAGCCGCTGGATTTAAGTTTTGCCATCAGCCCCTTTAAAGCTCCGCACTTTGTGAGCTATTTGCGGAACAACTTTCAAGGGGAGCCGCCGCCTCTCCTTGCCACTACTCTTGATTTAGAGCTGCAAAGCGAAATAGAAAAAATCGTGGCCACCACCGTGGAAGACTGGCAAGACCACGGCCTAAGCCAAGCGGCGGTGGTGGTTTTAAGCCTTCCCCAAAGAGAAATTCACGCCTGGGTGGGCTCAGCCGATTTTTGGAACATCACCGACGGCCAAAATGACGGCGTTTTGGCCTTGCGTCAACCCGGCTCAGCCCTTAAACCCTTTGTTTACGCCACGGCTTTTGACAATGGCGTCATCACCCCCGCCACTCTTCTCAACGACCAAGCCGCCGATTACCAAGTGGCCGGCGGCAGTTTCAGCCCCACTAACTACAGCGAGACCTACCACGGCTTTGTTTCGGCCCGCCTGGCTCTGGCCAGTAGCCTGAATCTACCGGCTGTGAAGTTGGCTTCGCAAACGGGCTTGGCTAACATATTACAAAAACTGCGACTCTTGGGCCTTGATTCCCTCCGCGAAAATGCCGAACACTACGGCCTTTCTTTGGCTTTAGGCGGGGGAGAAGTAAACTTATTGAACCTCACCACAGCCTATGCCGCCTTGGCAGACGGTGGTCGCCTGCGCCCCTTTAAAACTGTGCTCGGCCAAAAAACAAAAGATAGCTCACGCATCTTCAGCTCAGGAGCCGCCTTCTTAGTCACCGATATTTTAAGTGACCCCCAAGCTCGGGTGACCGGCTTTGGCTTTGACAGCGTCTTAGAAACGCCTTACCCCAGTGCAGTAAAAACCGGCACCAGTAAAAGCTTTCGTGACAATTGGTGCGTGGGCTACACCAGCTCTTTTGTGGTGGGGGTCTGGGCCGGGAACTTTGCCTCGGAATCCATGGATCAGGTCTCCGGGGTGACCGGCGCCGGGACTATTTGGCGAGAGGTGGCCGACCTTTTGGCCGCCAAACGGCCAAGCGAACCCTTCACCGCTCCGCCGGACGTCAAACGCCACCGCACCTGCCCCCAAAGCGGCCTCTTGGCCGGGCCCCAATGCCCCAACCATTTGACGGAATATTTCCTGGTCGGCAAACCCTTACCCAAAGAGTGCCCCCATGATGAGCTGGGGGAAACTCCAGTCAGTTTAGTCAGCCCGGTTTTGGGTTTAGAGCGCAACTTCGGCATCCTACGCCCGAAAAGTGGTGAAATCTACGGTTGGGATCCCACCATTGCCGCTCAAATCCAAAACATTAACGCTCACGCCCAAAGTCTCCCCGGGGTTACGGAATTGGTGTGGAGCCTCAACGCTCGAGAGCTGAAGCGGGAAAAAGTCTCCGGCTACGCCCGAAGCACCTGCCTTGTTCCTTTAAGCCGCGGGCCTGCTCAGTTGACGATTCGGGGCCTAGCTGACAATGGCCACACCCTCTATTCCCACCAAGTCAATTATACCGTGAGATGACCGACACCGTAAGAAAGATAAAAGAATGACCAGCCCCAAAAATCCTCTTTTAATAGTTGATGACGACCCCGAACACTTGTTTATGCTCAAAACAGTCTTAGCCGATTGGGGCCATGCCACGGTGGTGGCCAGAAACGGGCGGGAAGCTGTGGAAAGTGGTGCCAAACAATCTTTTGAGCTGATTCTCATGGACGTGCGAATGCACAAAATGGACGGCCTTTCGGCCTTAGACGAACTGAAAGCCCAAAAGACAAACCGAAACACTCCCGTAATCATGATGACGGCCTATTCCAAAATAGAAGATGCCATCAGAGCGCTAAAGGCCGGGGCTTACGACTATTTGACCAAACCTTTGGATTTGGACTTGGTCAAAATAACCATTGCCCGCGCCCTTGAACATCACGCCCTCAAAGAAGAAAAGCAAGCCGGGCTCTGGGGGCCGGGCGAAGCCGAAGGGCTAATTGGCAGCTCGGCGGCCTTCCGTCAAGTGCTGGATATGATTGATTTAGTTGCCACCGCCGAAGCCACAGTTTTAATCACCGGTGAAAGCGGGGTGGGCAAAGAAGTGGTTGCCCGAGCCATTCAGAAAAAGAGCCCCCGCCACAACCAGCCCTTTATCACCATCAACTGTGCGGCTCTGGCGGAAAACCTTTTAGAAGCAGAGCTCTTTGGCCACGAAAAGGGGGCTTTCACCGGCGCAGAACGGCGGCGAGATGGGCGGCTTAAGGCGGCCGATGGCGGCACTGTTTTCTTAGACGAAGTTGGCGAAACATCTCCGGCTCTGCAAGCCAAACTCTTAAGGGCCATTCAAGAAGGGGAGATTCAACCTTTGGGGGCAGATAAAACAGAAAGAGTGGACGTGCGTTTTTTAGCCGCCACCAATCGTGATTTAGCCCACGAAGTAGCTTTGGGAAATTTCCGTGAAGATCTCTTTTGGCGTCTCAATGTGGTCAACATCAAAGTGCCGCCTTTAAGGGAGCGCACTGGCGATTTGCCTGCTTTGGCCAACTTTTTCACCCAGCACTATGCCCTTAAAAACCATAAAAACGTCAAAGGATTAACCCCGGGAGCTCTCAAGCTTATAAGCGAACATCAATGGCCGGGCAACATTCGAGAGCTGCAAAACGCCATTGAAAGGGCCGTCATTTTAATGAGAGGCGACTATTTGACGGAAAAAGACTTGCCCAACTTTGGAATCAGCCATACTTTGACCAATGCGCCGACCAGTGGATCCAATAATGGAAGCTCAAAAGCAGCAACCCCTGATTTACCCTTAAAGCTGGACGATTTGGAAAAAATGGCGGTGGAAAATGCTTTGCAACACACCAAAGGCAACAAAAGCCAAGCGGCCCTCAGCTTGGGAGTCACCCGCAAGACTTTGGCGGCCAAGTTGAAAAAGTATGGTTTGGAATAGGAAGAGGAAGAGCTTAAAAAATACTTCAGCTTTAGCGAAAAAACACTTAAGTTTTAAATCAAGCCTTCCGATAAATAACTTGAAGGCAATTCTTTCCAACTGGAAAGGGTGGGGCCTTTAAGGGTGTGTAGCTAAAATTAATTACAATTGGCAAAAAAACAGCACCAACAACATATTTAAGGAAACGCATATTTATTAGCGTTTCCTTGCAAAGTAGGCGAATTTGCCTACTTTGCCGCAGCCGAAATGAGAGGAAAACCCGATCGTTTTCCGTCCCAAAGGGCTCATGTGAGGCGTGCGTGCCTTGCTGATTTATTCTGCTTGCAGAATAAATCAGTGTTTACTTAAGGAAACGCATATTTATTAGCGTTTCCTTGCAAAGTAGGCGAATTTGCCTACTTTGCCGCAGCCGAAATGAGAGGAAAACACGATCGTTTTCCGTCCCAAAGGGCTCATGTGAGGCGTTGCGTGTCTTGCTGATTTATTCTGCTTACAGAATAAATCAGTGTTTACTTAAGGAAAAAGCCCAAACCTTAAAGAAGCACAACAAAAAGGCCAGGAAGGCAGGCGGGCATGAAAATATTACCATTTACACCAAATATACCGAAAACTACCGCCGTTAAACGAGTGGAGGCGAAAGGCCAAGCCGCCGGTAATGACTTTGCTTCAGAATTGAAATCAGCTGAGGCCAAGAGCTCGCCGACTTCTGTTTCCCAAGGTAACCAGATGGCTCTGCGCGTCCCTTCCAGCCAAGATATAGGGGCGGCGGCCAACCTTTTATCTAGCTTGCAAAACGATATTTATAATTCCGGTGCTGATACTCTCCACCAAGTTCACCGCTTGGAAGGTCTCCTTTATATTTATACTCCGGCCAATAAAGTTTAGATAGCGTCGTCAAATGCCCCTTTTCGGTTCTATCTGCGTCAGATTTCGTCTGCTTTTTCGGTCATGTATTAAAATACACTCCCTCAAAGCAGACTCATCTTCCTTGCTAGAACACGAAAATGCACTACTTGACGACGCTATCCGGTATCTAGCTTGGACTCTCCAGTATTTTTTAGTTTGTTTTTACAACTGTGGCTCCCCCCAAAGTGGCGCCACCCAATGACCACCAGCGAAGCTCATCGTAAGCAAAGGCGAAGCCGGGGACACTTTCAGAAGTTGGCCGCAAAATTTTACCCCACCTGTGAGCGAAAGCGAACTTTAGGGGTAAAATTAAGGCAACTTCTGAAAGTCGTCCCCAGCGAAGCCCCCCCCAAAACAAAATTTTAATCAAAACGTTTAACGCGAATATGACACTTGCCGCGCCCGGTGCGCTGGGCAAAATCTTGGTGGTAATCTTCGGCGGCAAAGAAAGCCTCGGCCGGCTCCAGTTCAGTAGCCACCACGAGCCCCTTCTGCCCCAAATACTTTATCAGCTCCTCAGATGTTTTGCGTTGCTCTTCGTCGCTATAGAAAATAACGCTCCGATATTGGGTGCCCACGTCAGGCCCTTGCCTATCGACTTGGGTGGGGTCGTGTATTTCAAAGAAAAACTTTGCCAACGTTTCAAAATCTACTTTCTCAGGGTCATATTCAACTTTAACCACTTCAGCATGACCGGTGCGGCCGGTAGAGACGCTTTCGTAAGTGGGGAAAGGAGTTGTCCCCCCCATGTAACCCGAGACAGCATCTAAAACCCCGGGGAGCTTGGCAAAACCATCTTCCACTCCCCAAAAACAGCCTCCACCAAAAAAAGCCACGCCGGGCGCTTTCTCGCCTGGCAAAAAGCGCATGGAAATAGAATTCACGCAGTGACGGACGTTTTTTTCGGTAAACCTCTCGCCTTCAAACACGTGCCCCAAGTGCCCGCCACAATTGGCGCAGACTATTTCGGTGCGACGTCCGTCGGCATCCGGCAGGCGCAAAACGGCTCCGGCCACGGCGTCATCGAAGCTGGGCCAGCCGCAACCTGAGCTAAATTTATCAGTGTGGCGATAGAGGGGAGCATCGCACTGGCGGCAGACATAAAGTCCCTCGCCTTTTGTATCGACATATTCACCCGTAAAGGGAGCCTCTGTTCCTTTATTAATGATAATCCGTTTTTCTTCAATGGTTAATTCGTTAAGTTTCATTTCTCTTCCTTCCAGGGCATGAACAAGGGGAACTGCGGCCAAAAGAACGATCGGGGCTATAAATAATGTAATCAATTTTTGCATAAAAATCCTTTTCTCGCCTATATAAGAAATATAAGTTCGATTTTGAATATGTAAAGGATTTTAAAGAAAAGATTTTAAAGAAAAGACTTTAAAGAAGAGACTTCCGCCATAATCATTTTTAAATGATGTTTTTGGCGTGGCATCGGCAATTTAGTTTTTCACGTCAATCTAATTTGTTAGAACATCATGAACTTTATGGCGACGTAGGAGAACTTTTCAGAACTTGACTGCGAAAATTTAAGCCTTACTGTTCGAGCTAAGCAAGCCCGCGGCTTAAATTTGCAGGCAAGAGATGAAAAGTTGCTCCGTAGGAGCCTTCAAAACTGTAAATTAGATTGGCGTGTCAACTTTTTTTGTTATCTATATTCACCAATATTTTGCAATTTCACCAAACCTCTTATGAATATCCCCAAATTAATAAGGATATTGTGCCGACAACAATAAAGACCCCGGTGAATATTCGTAAGATGGAGATAACTTTAGGGCTGTTCTCCCGAGTTAGCTGGATTGGCTCCTTAGCAAATTGGGCGATAAGAGAGCCGCTCAATAAAATGATGGAGCCCCAAATCATAGCTGTGCTAGTCTGTTCCCCCAAGAAAATCACTCCGGCCACGGCCGCAAACACTGCCTGAAGCGGCAAAATCAAAGCCGCCGAAGAAGAAGAAGTGTATCGCTGGGCCACCATTTGACAAATAAAAGCCACCCCCACTGACAAGATGCCGTAAGAAATAGCCGGCAGAACTTGCCAGAATTCCTCCCAAGAAGGAAGTTCACCAAAAATAAAAGCCAAAAATAACGAAGAGATCGAGCAAACCAGGGCTTGAGCGAACGTGAAAAGCCACACGTTAACAGTCATGGCATAACGGCCGGTGACTAAAACTTGCAAAGCGGCAAACACGCAGCTGGCGATAATCAGTCCTTCACTGGAGTTAAAACCACCATCGGCAGCATCGCCCCCGGTCATAAAATAGAGCCCAAAAACTCCCACAGCTAAGCCGACCCAAACCAAAGCGCGCGGCATATGCCCGCTGACAAAGGCCAAAACCGGGACTAAAGAAAGGTATAAAGTGCCCAAGAAACCAGCTTTACTGGCTGTGGTGTGGGCCAGACCTGAGAGCTGAATAACCGAATATGTCGTGAGCAATAAACCTCCCAGAGCCCCGCCTTTCAGCCAAAGTAGGGGATCGTTACTGCCACTATAGTTATCTAAACTGGGGCGTCTTCGCCACCGCCAAGCCAACGGCAAGAGGGCCAAAGCTCCGAACAAATAGCGAAAACCATTGAGAGCCGTAGGGGAGACAATATCTAAAGCCGCCCGCCCCACAGGGTAGTTTATCCCCCAAATGGCGGCGGCCAAAATCAAATAAAAAATTGCACGGATTTGCGGAGACATTCGAACCTCAAAGAGCCTCACCACAGGCAGGTTTCAAATTGAAACAATTTAAGGAAACACTAATAAACCAGCGTCTCCTCAAGCAATTAATAGAGGCAGAAAACCGAGCCCATAATATTTTAACAGTTAATCAAGCCACTTCTCCGGCCGCGGAGGCAACTGGTAAACAACAGCTTGGAAGCGGTCACGCCCTAAAAGAATGACATTCCGATCAACAAGACGAAAAGTTTTTCCACCATATTTTAAGCGGAAGTAGGAATTTGTCTTTTGTTCATATTGATAGGAATGGCTTGTTTGCCCTTGGGCGTCCGGAGTTTTTAAATAGACAATAAGGCGGTCACGATAAAGCTCTACCCGCCGAGAATTTTCCAAATCAGCCCGAAAATCCCAAGCTTCTTGGGCGAAAAGAACGGTGGGCTGCAAGAGGACAAACATCATTAACGAGATGGCAAACAGTTTAAAAAAACGCATAAAAACCTCCTCATTAAATAAAGGAAACGCTAATAAGCATATGTTTCTTTAAGGTTGCGGCGGCGTCTCCTTGGCTTTGGGAGTCACCAAAATCTTGGTGATTGTGCGACCGTCAATATTTAAAATAGTAAAACGAGCGCCATATAAATCCACAGAGTCACCTTCCTGCGGAACTTTACCAAACTGCTCAACTAAAACAGCGGCCAAAGTGCGGTAATGCTCTTCGGCGTCCGGCCCTAAATCCAGCTCCAGGTGGCGGTGCAATTCATCAACGGAAACAGTGCTTTCCACCACAAAAGTCCCATTGGCCAAGCTGCTGACTTTAGGCTCTTCTTGGTCAAACTCATCTTGCAGAGTCCCAACAATAGCCTCGAGCACATTTTCCATGGTAATGAGCCCTTGCCAACTGCCATATTCGTCCCACACCAGGCCAAATTGCTGTTTGTTGTGGCGCATTTGCTCTAAAACTTCATCAATGGGCAGGTGATCGTAAATATAGAGAGGTCGGCGCAAAAAAGCCCCAATTTTTTTCTCCGGCGGGGCGGCTAATAAGTCTTTAGCATGTAAAAAGCCTATAATATCGTCTTTTTCAGTGCCCTGATAGAGAGGAAAGCGAGTGTGACCCTTTTCGCGCACAACTTCAATGGCCTCTGCCACGGTGTCTTCGGTGGAAAAGGAAACAACCCTTGTGCGGTGGGTCATGATGTCGCGGGCATAGCGCCTATCTAAGTTAAAAATATTATTGACAAAACGCTCTTCATTTTCATCAAGTTGGCCCCCGGCTTTTGATTCGGCAATGAGAATTTTTAACTCATCCGTGGAGTGAGCATCGGAGGAATGCAGATGCCCGGCTCCCATAATGCGAATGGTGAAGTTTGCCGCTGAATTGAGCACTTTCACTGCCGGGAAAAATACAGCGTAAAAAAAGCGCATGGGATAAGCAAGGAGTAAAACAGTTTGCTCGGCAGCCCGAATGGAAATTGTCTTGGGAGCTAACTCTCCAAAAACCACGTGGGCAAAGGTGATGATGGAAAAGCCGATAATCACTGAAAGGGTGTGCATCACAGCTGGGTTGGTTATGCCTAAATATTCGAACAGCGGGCGCAACAAAGAAGCCACTGCCGGCTCCCCCAGCCAACCCAAACCCAAACTGGAAAGGGTGATGCCCAACTGGCAAACAGAGAGATAAGCATCGAGATTTTCACGGCCAAAAAGAGCAGACTTTGCCCGTTTATGCCCCTCCCGCACCAACAGGTCTAAGCGGGTTTGCCGCACTTTCACAAAGCCAAATTCAGCAGCCACAAATAGACCATTTAAAAGAACAAGCAAAGTTGCCGCAATCAGCATTATAGCTGTTTCCATTTAATTCCTCTTTCGGTAAGGGGCTTTTCATGTTTTTTCACTAAAGATAGAAAGAAGCCCCCTTTCTTTCTTAACCTATTATATGTTATTATAATAGCAAAAGGCAATCTACATATTTAGTCATTGTTAAAAAAGCCTAAATTATCACATGACTAAAAAATAAAGCGCAAAATAACTACACTAAAATAATTCGATCGCCACGGGAAGTTTACTATTTACCAATCAACTTTTGGGCTAAAAAGGACAAACAAAATGTCTGCCACTAAGCTTTTCAACATCAGCCAACTCTCTGATCCTTTTACTCTTTTAGGGGCCCACCCCGAAAGACGAGGCTCTGTTTCCGGAACTGTGATTCGGGCTTATGTGCCTGAGGCCACAAAAGTTTCAGTGCTTTTGCCCCAAGGCGAAAAAGCTTTGACTCCATTGGCTGAAAGCGGTTGCTTTGAATGCTTCAGCAAGGGAAGTCACGATTTCAAACCATACCGTTTAAAAGCGGAGTTCCAGCCCGGCAACGTCTCCACTTTTTATGATGCCTATAGCTTCGGCCCGGTGATGTCGGAATTTGACCTCTTTTTGTGGAGCCAAGGGAACCATTACCAAATTTATCACAAGCTTGGTGCCCACCCCATTTGCCACCAAGGTGTAGATGGAGTTGTCTTTGCGGTGTGGGCTCCGGCGGCCAAAAAAATCAGCGTCATCGGCGATGGCAACTTCTGGGACGGTCGACGCCACCAAATGAGGCCGCGGGGGGCTTCCGGTGTTTGGGAGCTCTTTATTCCCCACGCCCAAGTCGGCACGCTCTATAAATACGAAATTACCACCCAAAGTGGCGATATACTCATCAAATCCGACCCCATGGCCTTCCTCATGGAACAACGACCCAAAACGGCCTCGGTGGTCTATGACATGGGGAACTACCAGTGGAATGACGCACCATGGCTAAAACATCGAGCTGAGACTAATTTCCTCACCCAACCCATGAGCATTTATGAAGTTCACCTCTCCTCTTGGCGACGCAAAGAAAATGGAGATTGGCTTAGCTATCGTGAATTGGCCACTGAATTAGTCCCTTACGTTAAAGATCTGGGCTTCAATTTTGTGGAATTTATGCCCCTAGCCGAGCACCCCTTTGACGCCTCTTGGGGCTACCAAGTGACAGGTTACTACGCCGCCACCAGCCGCTTTGGTGAACCCGACGATTTGCGCTATCTCATCGACCGGCTCCACCAAGAGGGTATCGGCGTCATCATGGATTGGGTTCCGGCCCACTTCCCCAAAGATTCCTTTGCCTTAGAATACTTTGATGGCACAAAGCTCTATGAACACGAAGACCCCCGCCAAGGGGAGCACAAAGATTGGGGCACCTTGATTTTTAATTACGGTCGCCACGAAGTGAAAAACTTCTTGGTTGCCAACGCCCTCTTTTGGGTGGATCAATACCACGTTGACGCCTTAAGAGTCGACGCTGTGGCCTCAATGATCTATCTTGATTACTCCCGTCAAGAAGGGGAATGGGTTCCCAACTGCTATGGCGGGCGGGAAAATTTAGAAGCTTTGGAGCTTTTAAAAACTCTCAACACCAAACTGTATGAAATGTATCCCGGGGCCTTGACCATTGCTGAAGAATCCACCGCTTTTCCGGCGGTCTCTCGGCCCGTCCATCTTGGGGGCTTGGGCTTTATGTTCAAATGGAACATGGGCTGGATGCACGATATGCTGGATTTCATGGAAAAAGATCCCGTCTATCGCCGCTATAATATGGATCGCCTGACCTTTGCTTTGCTCTATGCTTTCCACGAAAATTTCTGCCTGCCTCTCTCTCACGACGAAGTGGTTTACGGCAAACGCTCGCTGTGGGATAAAATGCCGGGAGATTACTGGCAAAAAAGCGCCAACTTGCGCTTACTTTTAGGCTATATGTTTGCTGAACCAGGCAAGAAGCTTCTCTTTATGGGTGGGGAGTTTGGGCAAGTTTCGGAGTGGAACCACGCAAGCCAACTGTCATGGGAGCTCTTAGATAACGATTTCCACCGTGGTTTAGCCGCCTTTACTCGCGATCTGAACAAAATGTATCAGAATGAAGCGGCCATGTATGAACTGGACTATAGCGCTCAAGGCTTTGAATGGGTTGACTTCCGCGACCAAGACTCCACAGTAGTGAGCTTCATCCGCCGCGGCACCAAGCCCGAAGACGAGATACTTTTTGTATTCAACTTCACCCCCGTCCCACGAGAAGGCTACCGCTTAGGAGTGCCTCGGGCCGGGTTTTGGCGCGAAATAATGAACTCTGACTCTGAATTCTACGCAGGCAGTAACTTGGGTATCGGCGGCGGCCTAGCCAGCGAGAATATTGAAGCTCACGGGCGAGGCCAAAGCATTTGCCTAACTCTGCCGCCACTTGCCATGTTAGCCTTAAAATGCGGCTAAAAGCCCTGGAAAAAAGTCCTAAAAAATGGAAGAAAAAATAAAAGGTAACGTAACAGCGGAAGGCACAACCTTAACGCCTGCCAAAATTGAACCAGGCCCCCTTGTCTCAATCATAGTGCCCGTCTATAAATTGGAGACTTTTCTGCCCCAATGCCTTGATAGCATCTTGGGTCAAACTCTGAAGGAAATTGAGCTCATTTGTGTAGACGACGGCTCTTTTGGCAATTTACCGAAAATACTGGCCACCTATGCGGCCGATGATACCCGAGTAAAAATTATCACCCAAGCAAATAGCGGCATCAGCCAAGCACGTAATGCCGGGTTGGCTGCAGCGACCGCCCCTTACGTTGGCTTTGTAGATTATGATGATTGGATAGAGGCCCAAACTTACGAACGGGCCGTCTCTTTAATGGAATCTGCCCCGGATATTGATCTGGTTGGTTGGCGTACCAATATTTACGACAACACAAAAGGGCCCTTTCACCAAAAGGGGCGTTTTCGCTCGAAAGGCGAGGGGGCTCCTTTTCTTCTTAATGACAACACAATGGGGGAACTCAATTACTGCGTTTGGAATAAGCTTTTCAAAACCGAAATTATAAGGCAAAACAAGCTAGCCTTTATTAATGCCCACGCCGAAGATTATATTTTCCTATGGGATTATTTACCCCACGCTCGGCGAGCTTTTTTTACTGCCCAAAGCTTTTACAACCACCGCAGGCACGGCCAATCAGTCTCGGGCCGATTGCAAGACAGTGACCCCTCCGAATCCATCACCTATGGGGCGAATATCACTGCCCAAAAGGGCTTTGCCGAAATAACCATGTGGGAAAAAATCTTAAGCACCTACCATGCTCAAGGCTATCTAGACAGATATAAAAACGCACTGACCAAGGCGATTTTGATTTCCCTAAGTGGTGCCTATAACAAGGCGAAAGAGAAAGCCCCTTTTTTAGATGCGCTGGAAAGATTGGCACAAAACTATAATCTGCCACCGAAAATTTCCAGCTGCATAACAAAATCACGCCAAAATGGTTATTTTTGCTTTAAAGAACGCAAATGGTTTGAAAGAATCTTTTCAATAAAAAATGCAGGCCCAAAGAAACTGATTTATCTCTTAGGTTTTGAATTCACAATAAATCGCCAGCAGGGTAAAGAGTTGTAATGAAAGACGTGTTTATTAACGTTGCCTTAAAATTACTGCAGCAAATTGAGAATAATCAAGTCTCCATAACATACATTACAAAAAGCAATGATGACTGAAAAACCAATCGAACCACATAAAAAAGTTCAAGAATCAAAACGCACCGAAGGCAACCTCAATGCGCCTCTGGTTTCCATTATTGTGCCCGTCTATAAAATGGAAACCTATCTTGCTCAGTGCTTAGACAGCATTTTAGGCCAAAGCCTCAAGGAAATAGAACTAATCTGCGTAGACGACGGCTCCTTCGGTCGTATCCCGGAAATATTAGCGGACTACGCCGCCCGCGACCTGCGAGTTAAAATCGTCACCCAAGCAAACCTCGGCATCAGCGCTGCCCGCAACGCCGGGTTAGCTGCGGCCACAGCCCCTTATGTTGCTTTTGTCGATTACGATGATTGGATAGAGCCCACAACTTATGAAACAGCTGTGGCCATGATTAAATCTGCACCAGATATTGACCTTGCCGGCTGGCGAGCCAGGCCGTTCGGCGCAGCCGAAAATCATGTTTTACTGAAAGATGTAAGTAAATTAGCTTGTGAAGAGGGCCCTTTCTCTATTAATGAGCGCACTCTCATTCAACTGAATTACCACCACTATTATTACGTTTGGAACAAGCTTTTAAAAAGAGATATAATAACGAAAAACAATATTGAATTTACCAATGTGCCAGGGGAAGATGTCATTTTCATGCTGGAATATCTCCTCTACACTCGGCGGGCTTTTTTCACCAAAGAGAGCCTTTACCACTATCGCTTGCACGAACTTTCTCTCACCGGACAAACAGCCACAAGCGCCCCTGGGGAATTTTTTGATTATGGCGGCGGCATTTCAGCTCAAAAAGGTTTTATCGGCTTGGTGCTTTGGGAAAATGTTTTAACCAAATATAAGCAGAGAAATTTTTTAGAAAAATATAAAAAGATCTTATCCCAAGCTATATTTAAAGTTTTAAGCAGTGAATATGACACTGTTATTGATAAAAATAGTTTTCTAGATCGTTTAGAAGGCATGGTGAAACAATATGATTTACCGGCTAAGTATTTAACGGAGATTGCCAAATCTCGGAAGCTTGGTTATTTTTACCCTAAAAAATTGTCCTGGCTCGAAAGAATTTTTTCAGTTAAAAATGCGGGGGCGAAAAAAATTATTTGCGTCATAGGCTTACGCTTTACGGTTAATCGCCGTAAAAGAAACTCCCCGGAATTTGAGCAGTAAACACAATGCAAAATACAACGCGAATTGGTAAAGTTGAAGCTCTCACGCCCCTAGTTTCCATTATTGTGCCTGTTTACAAGGTGGAAAAATATCTGGCCCAATGCCTTGATAGTTTATTGGCCCAGACCTTGAAAGAAATTGAAATCATCTGCATTAACGATGATTCCCCAGATGCTTCCCCTGCGATATTAGACGAATATGCCGCCCGTGATGGGCGCATCAAAGTAATCCACCAAGAAAATAGAGGAGTGAGTGCGGCCCGCAACGCCGGGTTAGAGGTGGCCTCAGCTCCTTACGTAGCTTTTGTTGATTCCGATGATTGGGTGGCTACCAATGCTTTTACAACAGCTGTGAACTTAATGGAATCGGCACCTGATATAGACCTTGTGGGTTGGCGGGTGACTGAAATTTCTGAGCCAAAAGGAAAAATTCGCCCCAACACTTACCGAACGGCTCTGGAAGGCTCCCCATTTGTTTTTGGGCCAGAAGCTTTAACTAAAGTGAGTGACACCTTTATGAATAAATTATATAAAACTACGCACATTAAAGAAAATAAGCTGCAATTTTTAAATGTTTATGCCGAAGACGTAACCTTTGCCCTCTCTTATTTCCCTTTTGTGCGGAAAGCTGTTTTCATTAAAGATAATCTCTATTTTTATCGTCGCCATCAAGAATCAATAACTTTTCAGATGAAAAATAAGGAAAATTCGATTAACTGGGCCGGCTCAACTGTGCTAAAGGGTTTTACTGAGCTGACCATTTTAGATAATCTTTTTTTCTATTATGACAAAATGGGCCATCTTCCCAAATATAAAGAAGCTCTCCTTGAAATGCGCCTGGCGACTGCTCTTTCTAATTTTAACCCCAAAATTCATGACGCC
Organism: uncultured Thermodesulfobacteriota bacterium; assembly: GCA_964368195.1. Lineage (GTDB taxonomy): Bacteria > Desulfobacterota > Desulfarculia > Adiutricales > Adiutricaceae > Adiutrix. Next base: position 13,630 of record CAYJAF010000015.1, on the reverse strand, counting down.
TCCTTTTGGGAACAGATAAAAGCTTTCGCCAATAAATATGAACTTTCGGAAAAACACCACCAATTAATTGCCCAAACACAAAAACTGGGCTATTGCCCGGTGAAGAGATATTCGAGTTTAGAGAAAATATTCTCCATAAAAAATTCAGGGGCGAAAAAGATAATCCGCCTCTTTGGCCTCACGCTTACCATAGACCGTAAATGATTCTGTTGTCACTGAAAGCTTAAAAACAAGATGAATATAAAACAAGATGCTTTCACAAAAACTCCCAAAACTTTTAATGAAGGCGACTCCCCTTTAGTATCCATCATTGTGCCTGTTTACAAAGTGGAAAACTATTTGGCCGAGTGCTTGGAGAGCATACTCAATCAAAGTTTAAAAGAGATTGAGGTCATCTGCGTAAACGACGGCTCCCCCGACCGCTGCCTTGAAATATTGAACGAATACGCCGCACATGATGCCCGCGTGAAAGTCATAAACCAAGAAAATGCCGGGGCAAGTGCGGCCCGTAACACAGGGATTTTGGCAGCCACGGCTCCTTATTTGGGCTTTGTTGATTCCGATGACAAAATAGAGCCTCAAACTTATGAAACAGCCCTGACTTTAATGCAAAGTGACCCGGAAATTGATTTAGTTGGCTGGCGTTTCTCACGCTTCACAAATAACGGCCTACCTTTTGGCAATGGCTCTGAGGGCTCAAAGCTGGAAGGGCCTCCATTTAAATTAGGCCCTGAGAGCCCGGCAAAGATCAGCCTTTATATTTACACAAAGCTCTATAAAACAGCTATAATTCGTGAAAATGCAATCTCATTTATCAATAATATTGCCGAAGACAGCGTTTTCTTACTAGATTATTTCCCCTATAGCCGAAAAGCTGTCTTGATCAAAGATGTCTTCTACCACTACCGTCACCATGAACAATCGATTACAACAAAGCTAAACAGTCAAAACGGAGACTCATCTTTTAGTTGGTCGGGCATTACTGTGCAAAAGGGTTTCCCCAGCTTAGTTGTTTTGGAAAATGTTTTTGACCACTATGACAAGCGTGGGCTTTTGCCACAATATAAAAATGCGCTGCTGGATTTTTTTGGGCTCCGTGCTCTGTCGAATTACTCCCAGCTAAAACCAGAACAAAGGGAGCACTATTGGGCTCGCCTAGCTTCTTTTGACCAAAAATATGGGCTTTTCAATTTTGCCAAAATAGATTCTTGGCGCCGCCGCCTTGACGCTTTATGCATAAAGCACCCACAATTGGAAAAAATTTTCCCCATCTTTTGGTTTGGCTTAAAACCTCTCTTTAAAGAGACGATAGGGCCAAGGAAAATCATTGACATTTTAACTGTGCCTCTCCGTTGGGGAGCATATGCTTTAAGGAAAGGCTAATTAATTAGCCTTTCCTTGCTAAGTGGGCAAATTTGCCCACTTAGCCCGCGCCGAAATGAGAGGAAAAACCATGTTTTTCCGTCCCGAAGGGATCATGTGAGGCGTGTGTGCCTTGCTTGTTTATTCTGCTGCAGAATAAAGCTCTGCGTTTACTTAAAAGTTTTGCTTGGCAAATAACTTTCTGTGGTTTATAAATTATCTAATATAAAACTCTCTGCTTGCTTGGAACGCTGGTAGAGTTTAAAAATCGGCCATATGTGAGGAAAAAATGATCTACGACCTGAAACACGAGACCATGCCACGAGAGGACTTGGAGGCCTTACAATTGCGCCGCTTGCAAGACCTCTGCCGCAGAGCTTACGCTAACGTCCCCTTTTACACTAAAAAATTTAATGAAATGGGCCTAAAGCCTGAGCAAATTCGCAACCTGGATGATTTACAACATCTTCCCTTCACTGAAAAAAGCCACCTACGTGATCACTACCCCTATGGCTTCTTCGCCGTCCCCCGAGACAACGTAGTGCGCATCCACGCCTCCAGCGGCACCACCGGGCGAGTGACCGTGGTGGGCTATACAAAACGCGACATCTACAATTGGGCCGATTTGATGGCCCGCTCGTTGGCTGCGGCCGGGGCTGGTTGCCAAGATATGGTTCACGTAGCTTATGGCTACGGACTTTTCACCGGTGGCTTAGGAGTCCACTACGGAGCAGAACGCATCGGAGCGACAGTTATCCCCTCCTCCAGCGGAGCCAGCCACCGCCAGGTGCATTTCATGCGTGATTTAGGGGCCACAGTTCTCTGTTGCACTCCCTCATATGCTCTGCACCTTTATGAAGTGGCCCGCGAAGAAGGCCTTGATTTCCGGGACAAATCCACCATGCGTTTAAAAACAGGCGTCTTTGGGGCCGAGCCTTGGTCTGAGGAAATGCGCTCTAACATCGAAAGCAAAATGGGCCTCAATGCCATGAATATCTACGGACTTTCGGAAGTTATGGGCCCCGGGGTGGCCATGGAGTGCGTGGAGGCAAAAGTAGGCTTACACATTTTTGAAGACCATTTCTTGCCGGAAATTATTGACCCAGTAAGCGGGCGTGTTTTGCCCCCGGGCTCAGAAGGTGAATTGGTCATAACCACTTTAACGAAAGAAGCTGTGCCCTTGGTGCGCTACCGCACTCGCGACATCACAACCATAGACGAAACCCCCTGTCGTTGCGGACGGACTCACCGCCGCATTGGCCGCATCATGGGCCGAAGTGATGATATGCTTATTATCCGCGGAGTTAACGTCTATCCCAACCAAATTGAAACAATTTTAGTGGAAACAGCCGGGCTCACTCCCCATTATCAAATTGAGATTGACCGCACTGATAATTTAGATGAAATGGTGGTTAAGGTGGAAATGTCTGACGAGTTGATGCTTGGCGGTGAAGTGCGTCGCCTCCAAACCATGACCAGGGAACTCACCCACCGCATGAAAGAGTTTTTAGGCATAACCGCCCAAGTGAAACTTGTGGAACCAAAAACCTTGGCCCGCAGCGAAGGGAAAGCGAAACGAGTTATTGACAACCGCAAATAATTAAAAGAGATGGAGTCACCAATGAAAGCTGAACAACTGTCAATATTTCTGGAAAATAAACCGGGACGCATAGCTGCTGTGACCGAGGCTTTAGCTACCCAAAACATAAATATTCGTGCCCTTTCTCTAGCTGATACTGTGGATTTCGGCGTCCTGCGGCTTATTACCGATCAGCCGGAAAAAGCCCGCCAAGCTCTCTTTGATGGCGGCTTCAAAGCTCAAGTTACGGAAGTTTTAGCCGTTGATGTGCCCGATAAACCGGGAGCCCTCTTCCGCATTTTAGAAGTTTTCGCCAAAGAAAACCTCAACGTAGAATATATGTATTCACTGGTGGCCCGCTCAGACAAAGGAGCCGTGATGATCTTCCGCCTGGACAACTTAGAGCGAGCTTTAAACGCACTTCCCCCAGAACTTGGCCGGCTGGTTCCGTCTAAAGAGCTCTACAGCTACTAGCAGGGCTTCGCCCTGCACCCACAGATGCTTCGCATCTGCGCCGACGGCGCTATCGCTTGCCACGTCTTAAAAAAGCCACTTTCGTTTCCGAGTAGAAACTTTTTTTGGAGGGGCAAAACAAGATGCTCCCCCACTACCGCCAACGCAAGGTTAGCCTCCGGTTGGTAATTGTTTTCCAAGCTGTTAGCCTCTACTCGGAAACAAAGGTCACTTGTTCTCCTCAAAGCAAGCGATAGCGGCGTTGGCAGGCGGCCCTGCCGCCCGACGGAGGAAAACTTTTCAGAACTTGACTGCTAAAATTTAAGTCCACTGTTTGAGCGTTAGCGAGTTGTGGACTTAAACTAGCAGGCAAGAGATGAAAAGTTGTTCCGTAGGAGGCCGCAACGAATGGGGCAGTTTGCCCCTACCCGGAAACAAAGGTCACTTGTTCTCCTCAAAGCAAGCGATAGCGGTGTCGGCGTTGGAGAAGCTCCCCCAAGGTGAGCGACGAAAATTAAGACGCATAACCCCTGCCACGGGCTGATTTTTTGCTTGACAAACGACCCGCATAAATGCTAGCCTTCAATTGATAGTATATCTACTGATAATTTCCAAACAGGATTATTCATGTTTTCTCAAACCTATAACAATAACGTTTTTTTTATGTGGTGGCAACCGAGCGCGCAACAAGGCGGGAGAGGGCCAGCCATACTATAGATACATTTAAATATAGTTATTTGATTTTCACCGTCCTCTCATAACAGGGCGGTTTTTTTTGACCTAAATTTCTGAACACCAATGCGACAAAACACCAAGTGAGGATTCGTCTATGAGCAATCTCAGCCCCATCACCTTAGAACAAAAAGCCACCACCCTTTTGGCCGACACCCACACTCCTGTCAGTGCCTTCATGGCCTTACCCTCCCAAGAGTCTGCCATTTTATTGGAAAGTGCGGCCGTGGGGGGCACTTGGGGACGCTATAGCCTCATTGCTACCGAAGCGGCTCTTTTCATTCACTGCCAAGATGGACGCCTGCACCTTGAAATTCACGATGAAATTTTGGAGCCTTTAAAAGCATTAGAAGGGCAACCTTATTGCGAGGGTTTACGGAATTTGATGAAATTAATTGACCTGAAAAGCGACCCGAGCCTTTCGTTACCTCCCATCACCAGGGCTCTTTACGGCTATTTCGGTTACGGCATGGCCGGTATTTTCCAAGCTCACCTGGCAAAGGTTTTGCCGCCGAATGAAGCTGAATCGTGTTTAATGCTAGCCCGCACGGTTGTTCTTTTTGACCATCTTTATAACAAGATATACCAAGCCAGCTGGAGCCAAACCCCTCTGAGCATTTTTATGCCGCCCTCCCCCCAAAAAGAAGAGCTCAATTTCGGTGCGCCAACTCAAGACCCATCGGCTGAAGAATATGCCGACCAAGTGGAGAAAGTGCGGGAACTGTTGCGCCAAGGGGAAGGCATTCAGGTGGTCTTATCTCAGCACAACTCCATGAGCTTTGAAGGCGACCCATTCCTTCTCTATCGCCGCTTACGTCAAAACAACCCGTCCCCTTATATGTTCTACCAACGTTTCCCCGAAATCACCCTCTTTGGCGCTTCCCCGGAAGTTATGGTGCGAACCACCGATGGGCACCTGGAACTCTCCCCCATTGCCGGCACTCGGCCCAGGGGTAAAGACGAAGCTGAAGACGCCCAATTGGCCATCGATTTATTACAAGACCCCAAGGAAAAAGCTGAGCACACCATGCTGGTAGATTTAGGGCGCAACGATTTGGGGCGCATTGCTCGCCCCAGCAGCGTTGTGGTGGAAGAAAGCATGAAAATTCAACGTTTTTCCCATGTTATGCACATGACCTCCCACATTTCGGCCTCCTTACGTCAGGGCTTGGACGCTCTCGACGTCTTAGCCGCCACCTTCCCGGCCGGAACGGTGAGCGGAGCCCCGAAAGTACGAGCCATGGAGATCATCGCCGAATATGAACGCCGTCCGCGGGGGCCTTATGCCGGGGCGTTGGCGTGGCTGGGTCTTGACCCCGAACAAGTCCACCTCGATACCGGCATCATCATTCGATCTTTGTGGATGCGTGAAGGCCAGCTCCACTGGCAGACGGGGGCCGGAATTGTTTTTGATTCCGACCCGATGAACGAAGCGGCCGAATGCCAACACAAAGGCGCAATTTTAGCCCAAATTTTAGAACGCTGAAGGGATTTGCCAGATGTTTTTACTCATAGATAATTACGATTCCTTCACCTATAATTTAGTTCAATATTTCCAACGCTTAGGGCACGAACCAACGGTCTTAACCAATGATGACCCCCGCGTTTTAGATTTGGCCCAAAGCCCGGAATTAAAAATGGTCTGCTTATCGCCGGGCCCCGGGCACCCGGCCAAAGCCGGGCTTTGCTTAGAGGTGCTGGCCAAGCTCCCGGCCCACATTCCTGTTTTGGGAGTTTGCCTAGGGCACCAAGTGCTGGGCCTCTTTGGCGGCGCCGAAATCAAAATCGCCCAAACTATCATGCACGGCAAAGCCTCAGATATAAATCACGACAGCACAGGCATTTTTAGCGGCCTGACCAGCCCTCTCACCGTGGGGCGTTACCACTCTTTGGTGGTGGAACCCAAAGAAGGCCAAGAGCTTCCTTTCACGGTTACAGCTCACGGCCCCCAAGGTGAGGTCATGGCTTTGCAGTATAAAGACCGCCCTTGGGTTGGTTTGCAGTTCCATCCCGAATCGGTGCTGACCCCATCGGGCTTACGCCTTTTGGGGAATTTTCCCCAGGCCGCTTTTGCCCAAAGCGATGCCGACACCCAAATTCGCACCATTTTAGAAACTTTAGCCCAAGGCCAAGATTTAAGCCCGGCTGCCGCCACCATGGCTTTCACCGCTCTTTTAGATGGGCACATGAGCCCCGTCCAGGCAGGAGCCTTCCTCATGGGCTTGAAAATGAAAGGGGAAAGCGCCACCGAGCTGGTGCAAGCAGCCCGCACAGCTCTTTCGCGAGCGGTGCCCATTAACTACCGCAGTCAAACTTCTATCGATATTGTAGGCACCGGCGGAGACGGGCAGGCGTCCTTCAACTGCTCCACGGCCACGGCCCTCACGCTCGCCGGTATGGGCTATAAAGTCCTCAAACACGGAAACCGCGCTGTTTCGTCTCCTTGCGGCAGTGCTGACGCCATTGAAGCTCTTGGCATTCCCCTTGATTTAACCCAAGAAAAAGTGGTGGCCAATTTAGAGGAGAAAAATTTCGCCTTCCTCTTTGCCCCCCAATACCACCCGGCCTTTGGCCAAGTCGCCCCTTTGCGCCGGAGTTTGGGAATGCGCACCCTCTTTAACTTACTTGGCCCCCTCATTAACCCGGCCATGCCCAGCCATTTGCTTTTAGGCGTGGCTCGGGCAGAGCTTTTGCCTTTACTGGCCGGAGCTTTGAAGGCGGCTCCTTTAAAGAAGGCGGCAGTTGTCCACGGCGGAGGCGATTATGATGAAATCACTCCCATGGGTATAAGCCAAATTCTTCTAGTTGAACGTCAAGTCGTCAGCCCCATGTCATTAAATCCCAAAGATTACGGCATTGAACCATGTTCGCCGGAAGACCTTGCGGTTAATGACAAAAATAAGGCCATGGAAGTTTTACAGCTCCTTTTGAGCGGCCAAGGCCCGAAGGCCATGCAAGATATGCTGGTGCTCAACGTGGCCATGGGCATTTATCTCTTAGGGGAATCAACGCCGATGGCAACAGCTATCGCTCAAGCGCGCGAAGCCGTGGTGAGCGGAGCCGGGAAAGGATTTATCAATGCCGTTAAACAAGACAAAATCAACGCTTAACCGCTTTCGCGAAGCTAAGGCAGCTGAGATAGAGGCCTTGACAAAAAGGGCAACCGCCAAAGCCCCACTTTACGAAGGCCCAAGGCTCAGTTTGAAAAAAGCACTCAGCCAAAGCCAAAACTTTCCCATTATCGCCGAATACAAAAGGGCCTCCCCGGCTTTGGGCGATATTAACTTGGCTCTTTCCCCGGAAGGGGCAGCCTGTTTATATGCTTCAAACGGAGCAGCGGCCATATCTGTGCTCACCGAGGAAGTTTATTTCAAAGGGGATTTAGCTTTCATTGACCGCATCGCAGCCCTTGATTTGAACCTTCCTTTACTGCGTAAAGACTTCATCTTCCACCCCTTACAAGTGCGAGCCACGGCCACCACCCGAGCGGCGGCTATTTTACTTATTGTGAAGCTCACCCCCGATGTGGAAGAATTGCGCGACCTTTACGCCTATGCCGAAAGCTTGGGCCTTGAGGTTATTGTGGAAGTTTTTGACACCCAAGATTTAGCCGCCGCTCGCCAAGTTGGGGCAGAGCTCATTCAAGTTAACGCCCGCAACTTGGCCACCTTAGAGGTAGATAAAGAAGCTCCCGTAGCGTTAGCCCAAGCAGAATATGTCCCCAATAATAATGAACTTTGGATTTGGGCCAGCGGCGTCAAAAAGGCGCCTGAACTAACCCTTTTTCAAAAAGTCGGCTACAAAGCCGCTTTGGTGGGGGGCTCTCTCATGGAAAGTGCCAATCCCGGGGAAGCTCTGCGAACTTTGACACAAGAGGCAAAATTAAAGGACAGTTATGGCAATTAAAATTTGCGGCCTCACTCAACCCCAAGATGTTAAGCTGGCGGCCGAAGCCGGAGCCCAGCTAGCCGGGTTCATTTTCCACGAGGCCAGCCCAAGGCTCGTTTCAGCAGCAGAAGTCGGCACCTGGCCCAGCTTTGGCCTCACCCGAGTAGGAGTTTTTGGCTCCCAAGAAGCTTCAGATATGGTGGCTTTCATGATAAAAGCCCGCCTTCATCTGGCTCAAATTCACGGCAAACCGACCAGATACACCACCGTGGAACATCTGGCCTGCTGTTCGGCTCTCATGGGCCCTGGGCACCTAATTCAAGTTATTTGGCCGGAGAATTATTCATCTTTAGCCGAATTGGAAGAGGATTTATATAAATTAGCCCCCTTCTGCTCTTATTTTCTGCTAGAGGCGGGCTCAAGCGGCGGAGGTAGCGGAAAATCCCTGGCTTGGAAGACTTTGGCCAAGCTCAAAAGCCCCCACCCCTGGTTTTTAGCCGGCGGCCTCGGGGCACATAACGCCAAACAAGCCGCCGAGCAATGCCGCCCCAACGGCTTAGATTTCAACTCAGGGCTGGAAATAGCTAAGGGCGTGAAATGCCCAGAAAAAATAGCTGCTTTAAAAGATATTTTACCATTGACAAAACCATTGAATTTTCCTAACCAAGAAATAATTTTAAACGATTAAGCAAAAGGAGCTTGAAATGAAAAAAGGATATTTTGGCGACTTCGGCGGCTCTTTCGTGCCGGAGCTTTTAATGCCGCCTTTAGAAGAGCTGGATAAAGCAAGGCTGGAAATTATGCCCACAGCAGACTTTCAAAATGACCTTCAGACCTTGTTGACCCAATACGCCGGGCGCACCACGCCCCTTACCCCTTGCCCGAGCTTATCGGCTGAACTGGGCTTAGAGCTCTTTCTCAAACGCGAGGATCTACTCCACACCGGGGCCCACAAAGTCAACAATACCCTGGGCCAAGCGTTGCTGGCCAAACACATGGGCAAAACAAAATTAGTGGCCGAAACAGGAGCCGGGCAACACGGGGTGGGCACAGCCGCCGCCGCCGCCCGTTTGGGCCTTGAGTGCATTGTTTTTATGGGGGCTGAAGATGTGGAGCGTCAAGCTCCCAACGTTCATCGTATGCGTCTGATGGGCACGAAAGTTGAGGCCGTCCACAGCGGCACCAACACGCTAAAAGACGCCATTAACGCCGCCCTTCGCCACTGGATTGCCCACCAAAAAGATACCCATTACTGCTTTGGCACAGCCGCCGGGCCCCACCCTTTCCCCACTTTGGTGCGCGATTTACAAAGCGTCATTGGCCGCGAAACCAAGGCCCAATTCCAAGAGGCCGAAGGGAGGCTCCCTGAGGTTGTGGTGGCTTGCGTTGGCGGCGGTTCCAACGCCATTGGGATGTTCTACCCCTTTGTTGAAGATAAAGAAGTCCGTCTGGTGGGGGTAGAGGCGGCCGGAACCGGGGAGCCCGGGTGCTATAACTCCGCCCCGTTAAACTTGGGGACTCCCGGCGTGCTCCATGGCCAATACAGTATGCTTCTACAAGATGAACACGGCCAGATTCTGCCCTCTCATTCCATCTCCGCCGGGCTCGATTACCCCGGAGTCGGCCCGGAACACGCCTGTCTACACGCTCAAGGTCGTGTTCACTACGGAATGTGTACTGACGCCGAAGCCCTTTTGGCCTTCCACACCCTAAGCCGCACCGAGGGGATTTTACCGGCCTTGGAATCGTCCCACGCTTTGGGCTGGGTGATGAGCCACAAAGACGAACTGAAGGGCCAAAAGGTAGTAATCAACCTCTCCGGCCGCGGCGACAAAGATTTGGGCATCATCGAAGCAAGCGAAGCGACGACGGCGTAGGCAGGCGGCCTTGCCGGCCTCCTACGGAGCAACTGTTCCGTAATTGAGCCTTTAAGCCCTACAACTCGCTGACGCTCAAACAGTAGGGCTTACGGCTTCAATTCCTGCACAGTTCTCCTACGTCGGCCTTGCTTGGTTGCAAGGGTGGAGCAAGGATGGCGCAATTTAGCCTCTACTCGGAAACAAACACTGCTTGTTCTGTTCGGGAGTAAGTGAAGCGACGTCGGCGTAAGGAGGCAGCCTTGCTTGGTTGCAAGGGTGGAGCAGTTTAGCCTCTACTCGGAAACAAACACTGCTTGTTCTGTTCGGGAGTAAGCGAAGCGACGTCGGCGTAAGGAGGCGGCCTTGCCGCCCCGAAGGTCGGTGATTATTTTCCAAATGAAAATCTGCCCTTAAAAGAGGCTTTAGCCTCCACGGGCAGATTTCAGTTGGAAAATAATTACCGACCGGAGGGCGAAGCAAAAAAAGTACAAAAACTTTTCCCAATTTATCCATCATATAAACGGAGAAATCATGCATATTTTACAAGAAACTATCATCAAAGCCAAAAAGGAAAAGGGCCTGGCCCTCATTCCCTTTCTCACCGCCGGTTTCCCCAACGACGAAACCTTTGAAAACACCTTGACCGAGCTCGACAACGGCCCGGCGGACGTCATCGAAATAGGCGTGCCCTTCTCTGACCCCGTGGCTGACGGCCCGGTGGTTGAAGCCGCCTCGCACCGGGCGTTAGCTCAAGGGGTAACTTTAGAAAATACTTTGAGCCGCCTTGCCGAGCGCAAGCTCCAAACTCCTTTAGTTTTCATGGGTTACTACAATCCTTTCCTGCAATATGGTTTGGCGAAATTTGCCGAAAAAGCGGCAGGCGTCGGCGTGCGCGGCTGCATTGTGCCCGATCTTCCGTTGGCCGAAAGCAAGGAGTTCCGCCAAATTCTAAAGGAACACGGCATCGCTCTCATCAGCCTTGTGGGGCCGAATACAAGTTCGGAACGAATGAAAGAATACGCCGCCGTCAGTGAAGGCTTCGTCTATGTTGTCTCCACCTTAGGGACAACAGGTGTGCGCCAAGATTTACCCTCTGAAGCGGTGGAGACTTTGAAGCGAGCTCGCACCCACTTTGAGCTCCCGGTGGCTTTGGGCTTTGGGCTCCACCACCCCAGCCAGTTGGCGTCTTTACCGGCAGAGGCTGAACCTGGGGCCGCTGTTTTTGGCAGTGCCTTCCTTAATCATCTGGACGCCAAAGGAAGTGTCGCTGATTTTTTTGCCCCCTGGCTTAGGAAACACTGATTAATTGCCTTTTTGCCCTCTGACTTTGTCAGGCTCACTTTATGAAGTCCTTGTGTATGTCTATACTACAAGGCCCTCATAAACTTCGCCTTCCTCGTCAGAGAACAAAAATTCTAATTAATCAGCGCTTCCTTAAGATAGTGCCGTTGTGAGCGACTTTAGTAGTATATTTTCCGATCAAAAACATAATCACAGCTGTGAAAATTTTTGAGGGGGTTTGGGGGAACTTTTTTTAAAAAGTTCCCCCAAAAAATATGCTATAATTGAAAAATATTCAAAG
>CAYJAF010000015.1:0-2075 GCA_964368195.1 uncultured Thermodesulfobacteriota bacterium | reverse complement strand
ACTTTTTTTAAAAAGTTCCCCCAAAAAATATGCTATAATTGAAAAATATTCAAAGTCACTCAAAGGGAAAACATAACCATGCTCAAATATGCAACCATAGGCACAGCCGGGCACGTTGACCACGGTAAAACAAGCTTAGTAAAGGCCCTCACCGGCATTGATACTGACCGTTTAGCCGAGGAAAAAAAGCGAGGCATCACCATTGAAAACGGTTTTGCCCACCTTGATTTACCGGGTGGCAACCGGGTGGGTATTGTGGACGTTCCCGGCCATGAAAAGTTCATCAAAAATATGCTGGCCGGTTCCGGCGGCCTTGATTTGGCCATGCTCATCATTGCCGCCGACGATGGAGTTATGCCGCAAACACGTGAGCATTTAGAGATCTTGCGCCTCTTAAACATCAAAGAGGGGATCATGGTCTTGACTAAATGTGACCTCATTGACGACCCCGACTGGCTGGAACTTTTGGAAGATGATTTAAGGGCCTTAGTCCAAGATACTTTTTTAGCCGAAGCTCCCATTGTGCGGGCGAGCGCCCACACCGGCCAAGGGCTGGACGAGTTAAAAGAGCATTTGGTCAGATTGCTGAACGGCCAAAAATCACGCTCTGTCGGTCAGCAATTTCGCCTGCCCATTGATCGGGTCTTTACCATGACCGGCTTTGGCACGGTTGTGACGGGGACGCTTTTAGAAGGCACATTGGAAGTCGGCGAATCGGCCATGCTCTACCCCGAAGAGCGACAAGCCAACATCCGCCGCCTGCAAGTCCACTCTCAAACGGTGGAGAAAGCCTACCCCGGTCAGCGAGTAGCTGTGAATATCGCCAACTTAAAGAAGGAAGAAGTGAATCGCGGCGAAATTTTAGCTAGCCTAAACAGCCTTACTCCCACCCGAATGCTGGACGTCCATCTTTCGGTCGTCAAAGATTCTCCCTTTGCCGTCAAAAGCGGGCGCCTTGTTCACCTCTATTTGGGTTCGACGGAGCTTTTGGCTAAAATTGTTTTGATGGAAGATGCCGAGCTCACCGGGGGGCAATCTGGTTACGCTCAACTCCGTTTAGTGGAACCGGTCACGGCCAAAAAAGGCGACCGCTTTGTGGTGCGTTTTTATTCGCCCATGGTGACGGTGGGGGGTGGCGAAATTTTAGATGCCAAACCTTTAAAGCGGCGGCGTCACAAGGAAGAGGTGCTGAAACAATTTGCCACCAAGGCCACGGGCACCCATCTGGCGCGGGTGGAATTGGCCGTGATGGAACGCCCCGGCACTTTCAATTCCCTAGCCGACCTCATCGCCAGAGCCGACCTCGACCCCCAACAGGCCAAAAACGATGCCCACACCCTGAGCACTAAAGGAGTGTTAGTCCCTTTGACTAAAGGCGTTTTCATTCACCGGCGGGAAATGGATATGCTGGTGCGTAAAACTTTAAAAATGCTAACCGATTGGCACCAGGCCCAACCCTATAGCCCGGGCCTGTCGCTGGAAGAAGCTCGCCAGCGCCTGGTTCCCGGAGCCAGCCAATCGGTGGCCGATTCCTTCTTCAAAATTTTAGAAGATGACAAAAGCATTCGCCGCGAAGGAAGTAATATTCGCCTGGCCACCTTCATTCCCCAAGTCAACGAAGCAGAAAACGAGATGGTGGCCAAGTTGGAAGAGTTATACCTTTCTTACGGGGTGACTCCGCTGGTGACCAGCGCAGTGGAGCCCGCCGCCAACCAAGCCGCCGACCGCCAACGCAAAGCGGCGTTCGCCTCTTTGGTGCGCCAAGGGCTTTTGGTCAAACTTGACGATTCATATTATATTCACCAAAGCATTTACGAAAAAGCCTTGGCCCAGTTTAAAGAATTAGCCCAAAGCGGCCAGCCCGTTATTTTAGGGCCATTTCGCGACGCCTTAAACACTTCGCGCAAAGTGGCCGTGGCTTTATTGGATTCTTTCGACCGCTCCGGAATCACCACCAAATCCGGAGAAGGTCGCCTTTTACGCAAAAATTAAGTAAACACAAATAAATCCACATTTACTTAAGGAAACACTAATAAATCAGCGTTTCCTTAAGGAAACACTGCTTTATAAAATGA
>CAYJAF010000014.1:33777-43885 GCA_964368195.1 uncultured Thermodesulfobacteriota bacterium | reverse complement strand
CCCCCCCCCCCCCCCCCCCCCCCCCCCCCCCCCCCCCCCCCCCCCCCCCCCCAGGAAAATTCTTAAATTAGATTGACGTGTGGGAAAAATGACTTGCTATTTTGGCTTAAATATATATATTATAAACTTTTGAATAAAATGGCCTGAAAATAAAGCGGGCTTTTATAAAGTATGGGAAAGATTATGCAAAACGAAAAACCGATTCAAGATATTTTAAAGGAAAAAGATGCGTTTTTGACTTTTTCCGAAAGAGTGTATGAGTATTTTTTGCGTCACACTCGGGCCATTGCGTTGGCCGGGGCCGCTTTGGTGGCCATTGTAATTATTGTTGCGGTGGTCATTACCCAGCGTGAAGAAGCTGAGATGGATGCCCAGGTGGTTTTGGAAAAAACCCTTGTCACCATCGACCCAAGCCAACCGGCTCAAGCTATTGCTGCTTTGGAAAAAGTTCGGGCAGATCTGAAAGATTACAAAGCCGGGCAGCTGGCAGGGTTCTTTTTGTTAAATCTTTACGCCACAGCCCAAAATTATGATAAAGCTTTGACTATTGCGGAGAATTTACTACAGACAAACACTGAGAAGTCCCTTCGTCCTCTGCTTTTATTTAACGCCGCCGGTCTTTACGAAACTTTAAAAAAATATGATTTGGCCTTGGCAACTTATGAGACTTTGGCCACTGAGCCCGGCCTTGAAGCGCAATTAAAACAAAAGGCCCTTTTGGCTTTGGGGCGCGTGAACACGGCCGCTGAGAACAAAGAAAAAGCCGAGCAAAACTACCGCCTTATTTTGGCTGAATTCCCCAACAGCGATAGCGCACTTTTGGCTAATTTCAAATTGGCTGAGCTTTTGGGTGAGCCCGTTTCTTTTCCCGGGGGGCAGGGGGTTGTGAGTGCTGTTGAGCCAAAAGAGGCCTCTGTGTCTCAAGAAGAGCAAGTTCAAGAAGAACAAGTTCAAGAAATAGTGGAATAAGTTTAGGGAAACGCATCTTTACTATCTAAGCAACAGTTATATATTTGAAGTGGACAAAAGGAGTGAGTTGGCCCAATGAAAGTTTTGGAATTTAAACGCTATTCTATTTTGGATGAAGTTCTGGCTGCCCTAAGCAAGGAAACAGATGATCCCTTGGAAGAAGCTTTAGTCATTGGTCGACGCAAGAGCGGAGCCCGTTTCTCCTTCATGACTGATACTGATAACATTCCGGAACTAATCGGTTATTTGGAGGCCATTAAAACAGATTTAACCCTTGAGATGATCTATCAGGCCGACCGCGACGATGAATCGGATTGAAAAGCAAGCTCTTTCCAATGAGCCGCCAGCTTCTCGGCCTAAGTCTTTAGTAACAGGGGGAGCCGGGTTCATAGGTTCCCATTTAGTTCAAGCTTTGGTGGCCCGTGGTGAAAGAGTTCTTATTTTAGACGACCTTTCCACCGGTCGGCGGGAAAACGTGGCTCACCTTTTAAATGATTCGCCAACTTCTGCCGGAGCTGAGTTGGTGGTCAATTCGGTGGAAAATCGGCCCCTGCTCAGTGAGATGATGGCCGAAGTGGAGACTGTTTACCATTTGGCGGCTTTGACCACCACTATGGAAAGCGTTGAAAACCCAGAAAAATCAATTAAAATAAATGATATAGCCGTTTATAATTTATATGAGGCCGCAAGTCAAAATGGCATTCGACGGGTGGTTTTGGCTTCCTCAAGTGCCGTTTATGGCGATCGAGACGTCCCTCATCACGAAGAGCTCTCCCTGCGGCCCAATACTCCGTATGCAATCCACAAATTATTGGGGGAACATTACGGCTTGTTTTTTACGCAATATCGAAATTTACCGACTACCTACTTGCGATTTTTCAATGTTTACGGCCCTCGGCAACTGCCCGATTCACCCTATAGCGGAGTGATCTCTCTCTTTATGGAAGCCTTGGCTAACGGCCGGCAAGTGACTATTTACGACGATGGCCACCAGACTCGAGATTTTGTCTATGTTGACGATGTTGTCCAGGCCTTGATAGCGGCGGGCACCACGGCCACGGGAGCAGAAGGTTTGGCCTTAAATGTTGGTTCGGGCAAAGCCGTTAGTATTTTAGAGCTTTACCATCGTCTGGCCGCTTTAATTGGCCAAGAAAGCTGCCAGCCTCTTTTTTTGCCGCCCCGCCCCGGGGATGTTCGCCACTCCAGTGGCCCTTTAGATTTAGCTTTTCAGCATTTAAACTGGCAGGCTGAAGTGGATTTATCTGAGGGCTTAGAACGAACTTGGCAATGGTTTCAGACACATTCTTTAAGGAAGCGCTGATTTATTCTCAAGCAAAATAATGCAAGCACTTCCTTATAAATTAAGCGAGGCCCCATGAGTTTTAATATTGCTCGTTTCAGTCGCACCAATAAACAATTCATCATCTGGATAGCCTTTGGCCTGCTTCTTTATCTTTTGCGTGATATGTTTGGGCTGGTTTTCATTACCTATATCATGTGTTTTATTATCAATGGCTTAACTCACAGACTCCACCGCAGCACGAAGCTCCATCGTCGCTTTATGGTGGTTATGATGTATTTGATATTCTTAGTTGCCATTACCGGTTTTATATTCTTCATCACTCCACGGCTTTTGAGCGAAACAAAGCAGTTTACCGACCAGCTCCCCCAAACTCTGGTTACAATCGAGCAGTGGGTTGACGCCCAAGTTGCGGAAAATGAAAGTCTGGCTCCTTTATCTGAGCGGGTTAAAACCTTGTTGACTCCCGAAGAGCTGGTGCTCAGGGGCTGGGCCCTCAGCCGCGGAACTTTAGAGACCCTTATTCACTATGTCAGCTGGTTTTTCCTTGCGCTACTTTTTAGCTTTCTGATTATGCTCGATTTGCCAAGGCTAATGCGCTCCTCAAGGGAGCTGCGCTTCACTAAACTCTCGTCAGTTTATGAGGCCACGGCCGATAGCGTTATTCTCTTTGCCAAGGTGGTGGGGGAAAATTTTCGGGCCCAAATCATGATTTCGGCCCTTAATACTTGCTTGACAGCCATTGGCCTTTACGCTTTAGGTATTGGCGGCGCTGTTTTACTTTGCACTTTTGTTTTTATCTGCGGGTTAATCCCTGTTTTAGGCGTCTTTATTTCGTCTGTTCCCATTATTTTAATGGCCGTCAACAGCGGTGGAGTCACTTTGGGGCTTTGGGCCGTTTTGATGATTATTTTCATTCATACCATTGAAGCTTATGTCTTAAACCCGCGCATTGTCTCGGCAGTCATGCACATAAACCCCGTGGTCACCTTGATTATCCTCTATATTGCCCACAGCCTCATTGGGCTTTGGGGTATGCTTTTGGGGGTGCCTATTTCGGTTTATATTTATCGGCAGCTGATCATTGGTTTTAACAGCAAAAATAAAAAGACCATGGGCCCGGAATATCCCAAAGCCCATGATTTAAAAGAGCTGTCGAAGGCTGAATCGTCGGTGTTTGATGGGCAGAAATAGGGCGCTTTCAGTCGCAATCATCTTAAGTGCTTTCCTTGTTATTCTGGGAACTATGACCAACCTTGAAGCCAAACAATCTTCAACAGTAATGTTGGGCGACAGTTTAACTGCCGGAGCCCAGTGGGAGAGCTATTTCCCCAATCTGAAAATCTACAATTTGGGAATCTCCGGCGACACCACCTTTGATCTGCTTGATCGCCTTGATGAAGTGGTGCTTTTAGAGCCGACAAAAATATTTCTTTTAATTGGGATTAACGATTTTGGTCGCTTTCGGCCCGAAGACATCTTAAAGCGTCAGAAAAAAATTTGGGCTGAGCTGGGGGAGAAATTGCCCCAAACCTCTCTTTATATCATTTCGTTATTGCCGGTGAGTCAAAAGGAGTTCCCCGGTTGGAACAGAGAAATCGAGAAGTTTAATTTAGCTTTAAGCCAATTGGCCCAAGAAAAAAAACTCACCTTTATTAATTTGGCCCCTGAAATGGCTGATGAAACCGGCTCTTTGAAAGCGGAATATACCTTTGACGGCCTCCACCTCACTGAAAAAGCTTACCGAGTTTGGGCCGACAAGCTCAAGCCCTATTTAGGGAAACGCTGATTTATTCTGCTCGCAGAACAAATCAGCAAGGCACGTCGCCTTTCATGAGCCCTTCGGGACGGAAAACCATGGCTTTTCCTCTCATTTCGGCGACGGCAAAGTAGGCAGTCTTGCCTACTTTGCAAGGAAACGCTAATTAATCAGCGTTTCCTTAGCTACTTGAGGCCCGGGGGGGCTACCCCTGCCGCAGTTAAATTATAATAGTAAGGATTTTAATGAAAACCGGAAATATCCCCGCAATTATAGCCGAAGGAAGGCGCGTTTTAAAACAGGAAGCCAGTGCTTTAGAAGCTTTGGCTGAAAGTTTAGATGAAAACTTTGCCGAAGCTGTGAAGTTATTAATGAATATCAAAGGTCGAGTGGCCGTCACCGGCATGGGAAAAAGCGGCCACGTGGCCCGCAAGGTGGCCGCGACTTTAGCTTCTACCGGAACCCCGGCTTATTTCATTCACCCGGCCGAAGCAGGCCACGGAGACTTGGGGATGATAACTCCGGAAGATGCTGTGGTAGCCTATTCCAACTCCGGGGCCACTGAGGAGCTGACCGCTGTATTGAGCTATTGCGCTCGCAACTTGGTGCCAGTTATTGGCGTCACTCAAAATGAGGCCAGTCCTTTGGCTAAGCAGTCAGAGCTAACTTTGATCTTGCCCAAAGAAGAGGAAGCTTGCCCCATCAACAGTGCTCCCACCACCTCCACCACCATGATGATGGCCCTGGGCGATGCTTTGGCCCTTTGTCTTTTGACGGCTAAAGGTTTTTCGGTGGAAGACTTCCACCGCTATCACCCTAAAGGTAGCTTGGGGCAACGCTTGGAGGCTGTGCGCACTTTAATGCACAAAGGTGAAGACCTGCCCATTGTCACCACTTCCACCAGCATCCCGGAAGTTTTATTGGTTATGACGGCTAAGCGTTTGGGCTGTACTTGCGTGGTGGACGAAGATGGCTCTTTGGTGGGTGTTATTACTGATGGCGATTTGCGTCGTCACTTGCAAAATGGCCTCCTGAACCTAAGGGCCGAAGAGATAATGACTCCCAACCCCGTGACCATTTCCCCAGACACCTTGGCCCAAGCAGCTGTGGGCCTTATGCAAAAAAAATCCATCACCACTGTTTTAGTCAAAGAGGCCGGAGAGCTGGTGGGGATTTTACACATTCATGATCTTTTAAAGGCCGGGCTTAAATAGTCGCTTAAAATAGAGGCTGGACAAAAGCTGAAAATTGTTTAATAATAGAATTAAATTAAGAGGCCGATTATGATTATTTTGAAAAGTAATGAAGAAATTGAGAAAATACGCGCCAGTGGTCGATTGGCCTCTCAGAGTTTAGATCTTATTTCCAAGCATTTAAACCCCGGCGTTACCACAGGTCAACTTAATAAAATAATACATGAATTTCTAATAGATAACGGGGCTATCCCGGCCACTTTAGGTTATCGCGGCTTTCCGGCATCTTGTTGCACTTCTGTTAATGAAGAGGTTGTTCACGGCATTCCGGGGCCTCGAGTCCTTAAAGAAGGCGATTTGATTAAAATTGATGTAACCGCTATTTTAGACGGATATTATGGCGACACGGCCCGCACTTTCGGAGTGGGAGAAATTTCCGAAAAAGCCCAGAAACTTCTTGAAACTACGGAAAAAGCAATGTATTTAGGCATTGCGGAAGTAAAGAGTGGGGCGCGTTTGGGCGATGTTGGGGCTGCTGTTCAGGAGTGCGTGGAACCGCAAGGTTATTCGGTTGTGCGTGACTTTGTAGGTCATGGGGTGGGGCGTAAATTCCATGAGGAACCGAGTGTCCCTCACTATGGCCGTCGGGGGCAGGGTTTGCGTTTGAAAACAGGCATGGTTTTTACCATTGAACCAATGATCAATACCGGTAGTTATGGCATTAAAATCCTAAAAGATAATTGGACAGCCGTCACCACCGATGGTGGTTGGTCAGCCCAATTTGAGCACACCATTGCTGTAACTCCCGCAGGTAGTGACATCTTAACTTTGTCTTAAGGAAATGCTGAGTGCTCAGCGTTTCCTAGCAAAGTAGGCAAGTTTGCCTACTTTGTGTCGTAGCCGAAAAATGAGAGGAAAACCCACGGTTTCCCGTCCCATAAGGGCTCATGAAAGGCGGCGTGCTTTGCTAATTAATTAGCGTTTTTTGTTAATTTGTGTTTTTCTTGAAAGGTCGAAGACGGTAGTTTATGGTTGATGCAGCAGAAACTCCCGAAGAACTTTACGCTTTAGGGAAACGTTTTTACATGCCCTCCTCTGGGGTGGCTGATCCTCTTTTGGCTATTTATTACTTCCAAAAATCGGCTGAAGCAGGTTATGTTCCGGCCCAACGTGTTTTGGGGACTTGCTATTTGGAAGGGAAACTAACGGCTGTTGACTATAAAAAAGCTCATTATTGGTTGAGTGCGGCGGCGAAAGAAAACGATCCGCAAGCGGCAATAACTCTGGCTTGGATGTATGCTCGCGGCTTGGGAGTCCAGCAGGATTACGACTTGGCCTGGCAACTTCTCAGCATGGAATGTGTTAAAAAAACCTTGGAAGGGCGCAAGCTGAAAGAAGATTTAAAAGCTTCTGTGCGCAAACCTTTCTCGGAAATAATGGCCTCTTTGACCGCCGAAGAGACCAAACGGCGGGGGGCCTACAGTTCCAGTCGGGTGCGTTTTATTCAGCCGTGGGAAACCCCCGGGCGCATGGAATTGGAACGAGAGGAGTTCGCTATTTGGCTAGCTCTACAGCGGGGCCAAATAACTCCCCAGCAAGCTCAAGGCGAGCTTCTTTTACTACTTCAAAGCTATTATGACCAAAAAGAGGCCGCCCACCCCAATTGATTTTTGTGCTGGCTGGTCTCGGTTGTTTTATGGAAACGCTGATTTATTTTAGAATAAATCAGCGTTTCTTTATGTCTTCCATTTGTCAGCATAACCAAGGGCCAGGGCCCGGCAAATGAGGCGTAAAAATTCATCGTTTGAGCTTTCGCTTGCTAGTGGAGCCAAAGTTGTGCGGTAAAATTCAATGCGTCCGTAAGAGCCGCTCACAGCGGCCGCTGCTTGGGCGGCAAAGGCTGCCATGATTTCGCTCCACATAAAAGCCGGGAGAATCTGCCAGGTGAATTTGTCTTTCAGGTGGGCGAGGGCCGCCACCGCCGCCACCACGAGGGGATCGTAAATTATGGAGCGGTAGTTGCTCCGCAAAAGTTCGCTGTCACTTGCAGACAAATTGGCGGCAATCATATCGATAAGCTTCTGAGTGTCGGTGCCAAAGCGTTCCAGGTGTATCTTGATGGAGCATTGGCCGCTGGGCGTCATGCCGTTTTGGCGCAGAAGTGAGGCTTTCACTGCTTCTTTGACTGTTTTGCCGATGAGTTCCCCCAATTTAGAGTGTTTCCCGGCACTGGTGATGGGGGGCCAAGTGGCATCGTAGGCGGCGGCCACGGCAATTTGGTCGGTGCCGGTGCCAGTGGCCAGGCCGTCGGAATAGCGGGAGTTGACAGCCAACTCTTGTAAGGCGGCGACTTTCGCTTCGGTGGCCGTCATAATTGTGCGGGTCAAGGCTCCGGCTGTGAGGGGCTTATTGATAAAGAGCATGGTGTTTATGGTGCCGGGTTTATTTGGGTCTTCATTTTTTTTAAAATCTGAAGAGCCCGTTAAATCTTCATAACCATTGGCTCCTTCATATCCTCCGGCTGGGTCGCCAATGCGTCCGGCATTGCCTTCGACTCCGGCTGTCACCACGGCCACCACCGTGAGATCTTTAAAACTTAAGGCGGAAACAGCGGCGTGACGCATATTAGCCGCTGTCATTAAAGTAGCGCAGAGTTTTGGCTCAAGGTTGTGAGCTTTAGCCACTTCATTGCGGTAGGCGCTTGGATCTTGGGCGGCTAAATTCAGCAAAGGAGCGTCGGGGTGCCCGGCAGGTTCGCAAGCTTGGTAGTTGTATACATAGCGGAAATCATCGCTCAGGCCCCCTGCGGCTCGGCAGGTGGAGATAACTTTATGCGGAACTAAGAATTTGGCAATGATTATCTTCTCTTGGCGGTGGAGTTCCAAACCATCATAATATTTTTCCAGTAACATTACTCCCTCCTTTGATTGGCCGGAAAATAGTTTCAAAATCTAAGCGATCTAAAAAGCGTTTGCGCCTTGTTTCTGTGGTGTTTAATTGGAAGTCAGCTGAATTATCGCTTTCGGCTTCGGCCCCATCTCCCACGCTATGGCCTTGGGGTGGTGTGCCTAAGGCGGCTCCATTTAAAGCGCAGACGGCCACGGCCGTTTGTTCTATGGGGCGTAAAGTAGCTAGCATACGGTCTGTTTCATCTAGCTGGCTTTCGGCGGCAAAAATTAAATCGCAACCGAATTTTGCCAAGCTCAAAGCTAATTCAGGAAAGAAGAGCTCCTTTAAGGGAGCTAAGCCCACTCGGGCCGGGCCGTAATCCCAAAAGGGAAAATCGCAGGTGTTGTTGTTAATCTCCCATTTGGTAAAGGTTTTTTCTTCCAGGGCAAAATAACTGATGCCCACCTCTTCCGGGCGGGCCAGTAAAATGGCTATTTTTTTTTCTTGGGCAATGTTGTGTAAGCTTGTGAGTTCTGCGTCACTGTAGTTATTTTGCGGCAATAAAAGTAGCGATTGCGGCTTTATATCTTGCCCTGAAATTTTAGTTAAGTTACTTGAAGCCAAAAGGCGAATGGGCAAAGGGCCTGGCGTGGGTAAGTTTAGGAATTGAGTTAAATTCACTAAGCTGGAAAAATTGCCAGCTGACCGAGTGTAGGAGCTGAGGCGTCGGGCAGCCAAGATTTCGCCACGACGCAAAGAAGATAGACGACCATGCTTTAACGGCAAATCGAAGCTTAAAATTTCGCTGTGGGGACTTTGAAGCTTTTTCAAAACTTCGCCCCGTGGTGAGATGAAAAGGCTTTCGCTGGTGCGGCAATCGAAATTAACATCTTGGCCGGTGCGCCCGGCGGCCAGTAGATAATAGCCGTTTTCCAAGGCTCGCATTCGCCAAATATTGGTAGGGAAAGAGCCGGTGGGTGGCCAAGTGGCAGGAATGATTAGTAACTCAGCTCCCCTTATGGCTGTGGCGCGAGCCAGCATACTGTGGTAGCTATCAGAGCAAATCAAAAGCCCAAAACGTCCCCACGGAGTTGGGAATGTATTTTCTTGGGTGGCTTGCCCCGGGGTAGCCCAGCGGCTTTCGGCCGTGACTTTGCGGTAGCGTAAAACGAGTTCTCCCCGGGGATTAAAGACGAAACTTGAGTTATAATAAAGGGTTGTGTTGTGGTCGATTTCAGGCCAGGAAGCGACTATGAATATTTTCAGCTCTTTGGCCAAAGCTGATAAGGCTGTCGCTACCGGCCCATTGAAGCTTTCCACATAAGGGGCTATTTGCTTTCTGTCGGCAAAGGAATAACCGGCTAAAGCCATTTCCGGCCCCACCACCATTTGGGCTCCGTTGGCGGCTGCTTTTTTGGTTTGTCGCATGAATTCCAGTAAATTTTTTTCAGGTTCGTAAGGGGTGACCGCGAGGTGCAAGGTGCTGAGGCGCAGAGTTTTGGTGTTGTTTGTATTTATTGTCATGGTTGATTTCCCGTAAAATTAATTATTTATATGGTGTTTGTTTAGGGGAGCTTCGTGTAATTTGTTATTGCCGAACTGCTTTGTCCCTGCCTCCGGTCGATAATTGTATTCCAACCGAAAATCCGCCCGTGGAGGCTTGCGCCTCTTTTAAGGGCGGATGTTCATTTGGAATACAATCACCGACCTCCGGCATCGGCAGGGCCGGGCGGCAGAGCCGCCAGCCTACTCCGACGTCACTTCGCTTACTTTGAGGAGAACGAGTGACCTTAGTTTCCGGGTAGTAACTGAACTCACCCCTCTTGCCCCTGCCCAAATCCTCTACTCGGAGACGAAAGCCCCTTGTTAGCTAAATAGCAAGCTTGGCCGAACGGCCAAGCGACGTCGGAGTAGGCTGTCGGCCCTGCCGACCCAAGCGACCGTCGGAGTAGGCTGTCGGCCCTGCCGACCCAAGCGACGTCGGCGTAGGCTGTCGGC
>CAYJAF010000014.1:0-33677 GCA_964368195.1 uncultured Thermodesulfobacteriota bacterium | reverse complement strand
TCGGAGTAGGCTGTCGGCCCTGCCGACCCAAGCGACGTCGGCGTAGGCTGTCGGCTCAGCCGCCCGCCCCTAGGCTATTAATATAACTTGTTAAACCATTGGTGAGACCTTCGGCTATGAGCTCAAGATAGGCATCATCAGTGAGGAGCTCAGATTCTTTTTTATTAGTTAAAAAGCCAATTTCCACTAAAATGGAGGGGATTTCCGTGCCCACTAAAACGTAAAACGGAGCCTCCTTCACCCCCAGATCGCGCACTTGATGTTTGCTGCGTAAAGTT
The DNA here is from genome assembly GCA_964368195.1 of uncultured Thermodesulfobacteriota bacterium. Taxonomy (GTDB): domain Bacteria; phylum Desulfobacterota; class Desulfarculia; order Adiutricales; family Adiutricaceae; genus Adiutrix. The sequence continues at coordinate 33,399 of CAYJAF010000014.1, read as the reverse complement.
CGCAAGGTGGTTTTGTGAAGGAGCTGAGCCATGGCCCGTGATTCGGCAATTTTGGTGTTTTTGGCGATGGTGTTGAGTAGGCTATCGAGTTCTGCCACACTCTTGTTCACCGAAGCGTTTTCGCGCGCCGCCACTGCCATGGCTGAGGGGTCGGTGGCGAAGTTTAAGATGTAAGTTTCAAAGCCCTCCACTTTGGCAAGGGTGTTGGCATTGATGTGGAGCGAAATAAAGAGATCGGCCCTTTTTTCTTTGGCGAATTTTGTGCGATTTTCTAATGTTATAAAGCGGTCGTCGTCGCGGGTTAGATAGACGCTTAGCCCATCTTCTTCGTCCAGTTTCCTTTGGAGCTTTTTAGCCAGTTTTAGGACAATATCTTTTTCCTTAATATTATAGGCAAACGCACCGCTGTCTTTGCCGCCATGGCCTGGATCAATGACCACGGTTTTCACCTTCAAACCCAACTGGCGGGCCAGTGATTCCTTGGGGCCTTGGGGCGCTTTGTTGGCTAAAGGAGCTTGGGCAGTTTCCGGCACTTCTTTGGGCTCGACTGCCACTTGAGTTTCTAAGCGGGGAGGCGGTAAATTTTCGGCGTTTTGGCTCACGTAAAAGACAAAGCGGGGTGGGTCATGGTAAAAAACAGGGTGGTAGGGGTGGGCTTTTGGTAAATCAAGCACCAGCCGCACGGTGTCTTTGTTAAATTGCGTGGCTTTCAGGAGTTTGACCAGAGGAGTTTTCCTTCGCTCCACCTTAAATTTTGGGCTTAAAACTGCTGTTTTTAAATCGGCGTAAGCTCGAAAGGGGGCTCCCTCGCGGCGGGGCGGAATCAAGTTGTAAACGTAAGGGACGGTCTTATCAAGGTAGGCCGTGGCTCGAGTGTGGGAACCGGCGTCCTCCAAGGTCATAAAGTAAACTTGTGCCAAGCCGTCGGCTCGCGTTGTCGGCATTGGGGGGATTGTGAAAGCTTGGGGCGCTGTTGGTTTTTCTGGGGTTTGCTCAAGCACTGCTGTGGTATTTTTCGTTGTGGGAGTTTCCGCCGTAGGGGGGGCAGGTGAATTGCTTGCAGTGCTTTCCGAATTGTTTTCAGTCAAAGCTTCAATCTCTGCCCGGGGGCTTTGGCCCTCTATTGCCGGAACTTTTGTTGCGGCCGGTGATTGTTTTTCTTGAGGAAGTTGGGGATTTTCAGAAGCCGGTTTGGGAGGCGGACTCCCGTGAATTTGGGTGCGCAAGCGGCGTGCTTCGGCAATATTTAAGCTGTTGGGATAGTTGAGCTCAACTTTCAATAGTTCTTTGTCGGCTTGGTCTAACTCGCCTAAGGTCAGTAAAGCTTGGCCGGAAATGAGCTGGGCCGCCGCTGAGTGGGAACAGGTGGAGCAATCTTTCACCGACTGGCGAGCCAGGCGTGAGCTTTTTTGTAAATCACTTTTAATATTAAACTTTTGCCCAGCTAGAAAGGCCAACTCTGCGGCTAAATAGCGAGCTCGAGAGGCGTGGCGGGCATATTTTTGAGCTGCGGCCGCCTTTTCAAATTCCGTAATCAGTAAAAGCCAATCGGCTCGTTTAGCCGAAGGGGTTTCCATAAATGTTTTGCGCTTTTCCAAAGCATGCACCAACTCCCCGGCGGCAAAAGCTGAGCTGCCATAGCTTACGCTTCCTAAAATCAAAAGAGCGAGAATGAAAAGGAGAGGGCGTTTCATTTATGATTCCAAGTGTTTTTTAGCCTCAATGGTCAATTCGTTTAAAAGGTTGAGGGCGGCTAAGGGCGTTAATTCTTCCGGCTTTAACTCGGCCAGTTTATGAATTAGAGGCGGCGTCTCCGGGATGGGTGGTTCTGTGGTTTCCACCTCTTCATATAAAGGTTCAAAGAGTTCCCGTTGCCAAAGAGCCGGGCGAATGACTCGGTCACCGGCGTTGGAGAAATCGGCTAAAATCTCTTTGGCGCGGCCAAGCACTTTTTCCGGCAACCCGGCCAAAGCCGCCACCGCCAGGCCGTAACTGCGATTAACTCCGCCGGGTTTCAATTTCCGTTTAAAGAGAAGGCGTTCGCCCTCTTTGCGGACTTCCACGTGGAAGTTGCGCACCCGCCCCTTTGTTTTGGCCAAAGCCAAGAGTTCGTGGTAGTGGGTGGCAAAGAGCGTGGGGACTCCGCGGCCTCCTAAATCGTGTAAATATTCGGCTATGGCCCAGGCTAGTGATAAACCGTCGTAAGTTGATGTTCCGCGGCCAACTTCGTCGAGCACTACTAAGCTTCGGGGTGTGGCTAAGGCTAAAATGCGGGCCGTTTCGTTCATTTCAACCATAAAGGTAGAGCGTCCTCGAGTGAGATCGTCGGCGGCCCCCACTCTGGTAAAAATGCGGTCGCGAATGGAGAGCACCGCTTTTTCCGCCGGGACAAAGCTTCCGGCTTGGCACATTAAAACAATGAGGGCCACTTGCCGCAAAATGGTGGATTTACCGGCCATGTTGGGCCCGGTGATGAGTAAAAATCTCTCCCGCTGATCCAAAGAAACATCGTTGGCTACAAAGGGTTGCCCGGCTGGCAAGAAAGCCTCCACCACCGGGTGGCGGCCGCCTAAAATCTCCAAACGGTCGTCTTCCGTCAGTTGGGGCCGCACCCAGTGGAAGCGCTCGGCCAAGGTGGCCAGGGCTGTTAAGACGTCCACTTCGGCTAAAATGGCCGCCGCTTTTTTAATTTCTTGGGCTTGGGCCAAAGCCAGGGCTTGGAGCTCGCTGAATATCTTTTCTTCCAAAGCCAAACGGCGTTCACCGGCGGCGAGTATCTTGGCTTCCAACTCTTTTAACTCCGGGGTTAAAAATCGTTCGCCCCCGGCAATGGTTTGCTTGCGAATCCACTGAGGCGGAGCCAGATGGAGGTTGGATTTGCTCACCTCCAAATAATAGCCATAAACTCGGTTAAAGCCAACTTTTAGAGAATTAATGCCGGTTGCGGCCTTTTCCTGGGCCTCTAAAGCGGCAATGCCGACTTTCCCGCCTTTTTCTAAATCTAAAAGTTCATCAAGTTCGGGATTAACTCCACGGCGAATGAGCCCTCCATCTTTTACGGAAAGGGGAGGGTTTTCTTCCAGAGAATCGGTGAGAATTTTCGTTAACTCCGCAAAATCAGGCAAGGCGTCAGCCAATTTAGCCAGGCGACTGGCAAAGAGTTCGGCCAAAACTTTGGCAAATTGGGGAAGTAAAGCCAAGGTGTTACCCAAGGAGGCTAAATCCCTTGGGCCGCCGCGGGCCAAAGTCAGGCGGCCCAAGGCTTTTTCCAGGTCAGTACTTTTTTTTAAGAGGGAAATGAGCTCGTCACGGCGCAAGCCGTCGCGCAAAAATTCCTCCACCGCCCCGTGGCGGGCAGAGATGACGTGCATCTCTCGGGAAGGGCGGCTGAGCCACTGGCGCAACAAGCGGCCGCCCATGGCCGTGGCCCCGGCATCCATTAGCCCCCACAGAGAGCCTTCTCGCTGGCCGTGGCGCAAGCTTTTTAAAATCTCTAAATTGGCTAAAGCCGCCTCATCCAAAATGAGGTGGGCCTCATTCCACAAAAGCCGCGGCGGAGCTAAATGGCGCAACTCCCCTTGGCCGCAATAGGCGGCGTAGGCCAAAACCCCGGCGGTGGCGGCCAGAGCTTCGGGCTCTTGGTTCAAACTCCATTCTCCGACGGCTTCGGGGCCAAAGAGCTCGGTCAGGTATTCTTCGGCCAAATGGGGAAGCAAATTTTCAGCTGTGCGGCTGGTGGTTAGGATTTGCATCTCAAGGAGCAAGGAGGCGAGCTCGGTTGGCACTTCACTGGGCACCAAACATTCCTTGGGGCCAAAGGTCAATAGGGCCGCTCGCAGGGCTTCGTAGTCCTCATAGCGTCCTAAAATCAGTTCGCCCGTGGAAACGTCCAGCCCGGCGAGGCCCAAAATCTTTTCTCCGGGGAAAACTGCTGCCAAGTAATGCGGTTCACGGCCGTTTTCACCTTCGTCTTGGCTCAAAGGGAGCCCGGCTGTGCCCACTTGCCAAACTTGTCGCTGGACAATCCCCTTGCCTTGGGGTTCACCAACTTGGCGGCAGATGACCACCCTACGGCCTTGCTCAGTGAGACGGTTAGCATAGCTTATCCCGGCCGCCAAGGGGACTCCGCACATGGGGATTGGCGCATCACCGTGTTTGGAGCGGCTCGTTAGGGCGATGTTGAGTAAAGGTGCGGCGATTTCAGCATCGGCAAAAAACATTTCGTAAAAATCACCCATTTGGAAAAAAACAATGGCATCGGGGTATGATTCTTTGACGTCCATGTATTGTTGCATGGCCGGAGTCAGTTTGGGAGTTTGGGGAGTATTTTTGGTCATTGGTTAAACAAGTCTACTAATTTATCGTAAGTATCTGATATGTCTTCTGAAATGACTCTCGTGCCGCCGATGGCCGTCATGTAGTTGGCATCGCCCATAAAGCGTGGAGTCACGTGGAAATGGAGGTGAGCCTCCACACTGCCGCCGGAAACCTGCCCTTGGTTTATGCCCATGTTAAAAGCGGTGGTGGTCATAACTTTTGTTAAAATTTCCGTGGCCCGGGCTGCTTGGTTCATAATGGCCAGGCGTTCGGCTTCGGTGCTTTGGGCTAAGCTTGCCACATGGCGACGGGGCGCCACCAATAAGTGCCCGTTTGTATAGGGGAAAAGATTGAGCATCACTAAAATAAGCTCGTCACTGTAAAGCACTAAGCGCTGTTTATCCGGCCCTTTGTGGTCTGGTTTCAGGCAAAAAATGCAGTCTTCCTTTTGTAACCCTGCGCGGGTGATATAGGCCATTCGCCAAGGGGCCCAAATGATTTCCATAAAAGATACCTACTTTTCAGGCTGTCGCAATTAAATTCATACTTTTATTATTATAACATATTTTGCGGTGCTTTTGTATTTTATTCGGCAGGGCCGCAGGGCAAGAGCGTCTTAATTCTTGCCGCTCGCCTCCGGGGGTACTTCTCCAAAATATTCCTTATTTCAACTCCTTCGGCTTCACTTCACTTCGGCTGAAGCCTTCGTTTCGTTCATTAGGCGGAGTTAAAATTGCAGAATATTTTGGAGAAGCACCCCCTCCGGCTTCGCTTACTCCGATTAGAACAAGCAGCTTTTGTTGCCGAGTAGCTACTAAAGTTTGCTTACTGGCAACGGGCGCCTCCTACGGAGTAACTTTTCATCTCTTGCCTGCCCCAAGCCCTACAACTCGCTTACGCTCAAACAATAGGGCTTAAGGCCGTCAATTTCTGAAAAGTTCTCCTACGTCGGCTAGGATTGTGGTTAATGCCGGTGTTGGGTTGGTAGGGCCGACAGCCAATAATGCGTTAGTTTTTTAAGGGTGAGGGGCTTAAAATTGGTGATAAAACCTAAAGTAAAATATTAGGAAAATCTGAGAGTTATGGAAAGTTATATGCTAGTAGTTGTGAGAATTTAAATTCACATGACAAAATGTAGATTTGGCTAAATTATTCTTGCTATTAATCTTTGGGCTGGGTATAAAAAAATTAAGCTTAAACTCGCATTTGGAGGCGAGGGCGAGGGCGATGGTTTTGGGCAAAAAACGTCACCCTTTAAAAAAGCTTTTCAAGTTTTAGAGGAGAACGAATATGGGCATATTAAAAGTTCTACCGGCAACTTTACTTTTGGCATTAGTGGCAATACCGTCCACGCAAATCTGGGCTGGGGTCGGCACCTCCAGCCCAAAAAAACCTTTAGCTGGTGACTTGGTAGCTCCCCACGAGATGGCCTTTGCACCAAGTGCTGGTGGTGAAACCTCGGATTTTAGTGATAGTGTAATGAAGGTTATCTCTGATTCTACCGAGAACTTTCACAATGCTTATTTTGAGCAAAGCCTTACGGCTACAATTGAAAATAATCCCCAACAAGTGGCAAATGCTGTTGTCACGACCGCTGCGAAGACTCAAACCGCGGTTGGCATCTTTGCACCCAGTGTTAATGAAACTACTGTGGCCTCCCTTGAGACATCTATGGCTTTAGACAGGGTTGAAAATTTGAGTTCACCTAATGTCTCTGGTGTAACTCCTGAAAATAATTGGCTGTTAGAGGGTATTGATGATTCCACATTGTCTGTGGTGAATCAAGCCAGAGGCGGCGCAATTGTTTCGGGCATCAACCCTAATGACAGTGTTTTGGAAACAACTAAAAGTGCAGCTCTAAATTCGGAAATTACCGACCTTTATCACGATGAAGTCGATAGCATTTTAGTGGCGGCATTTGCTGCCAGCACCGGCCTTGAACCGGCCGCTGCTGCTGTTATTGTATCATCTACTGAATTTTCCATTGCCACTAACAGCTATTTGCCATCTGCTGGCAAGAGGCGTATTGTAGGTGGTGAGCATCTCGACGCTTCAGCAAGAGTTGAAGAAAAAACCGAAGCCCCAGTTTCTTCCGCATCTTCTTCGGCAAGTGAAAAAAATGAACCGCAGATCAACCCGAGTGAAGTGGAAGATCTTAAGGTTAGTGATTTTAATGAAGAGTTACTCAGCGGTTTTGTGGTAAACAACGGTGAAATGAGCCGAAGTGAGGACGCTGACGATCTGACAACTGATGTCAACAAGATAGATGAGACCACCTCTGAGCACCGCACGGTTAAAACTTCAAACGCATCCGACGCCACTTTAAGCAATTCCGATGTAAAAGTTGACCTTGCTCCCCTTGGCAACGAATCTAACAAAGGTGCTTGGAATTCTCAAAATGTGCTCTCGATTGTCTCAGGAATGATTCTCGATGCCAGTGGTAATGTTATTGGTTATCCTCAGAGATTAAATGAGGCCGCTTCCACGGCTCCTGTTTCGCCAGAAGCGGAAGTCAGCTCTTTAGCTGACGGCATTGTTAATTTTGCCGCCGCAAACCCCTTTGCTCCTGATGCTGTTTCCGTGGCCCGCGTGCAGGAAAAATAATCTCAATTCTCACATTATTTCAAAACATTTGTGGCCCTGCTATTTCTGGCGGGGCCCATTTTTTTTATTTGCCAAGCTCTTTATGGGCTCCCAGGGCGTGATTTTTCCGAAATTGGCTGGAATTTAAGACCACAACTTGCTCGAACTTAAACGGTGACCTTGAGGTTATATCTGTAATACGGTGTTATTATTGAATTTAATTTAAGCTTTGAAAGTTATATAGAGAAGTAGTTGACTATCGCACAAAAAGCTTGACTCTTTCTTTTCCTTGAGCTAAAATGACTTCGTAAGTGAAAGCAAATCAATAACAATTTATCAACAATGACTTTGTAGCATAATTAGTTTGACTTTAATGAGCTCCGATTTTTCTGATAGCTTTAATTTGTTAGTGTCGATTATTTTAAGGAAACGCTAATAAATCAGCGTTTCCTTAAATGGTCGCCGTTGAAAACGACAAAATAGTTTGTTTTTTAATGATTGGAAGTGTAGACTGATTGTTGGGTGTCTTGATTAATATTTGGTTTTATTGTGTTTTTTTTGTCTTTGCGAAGTGATATAGAGAAGTAGTCAACTATTTTACAAAAAGCTTGACTCTTTCTTTTCTTTGAGTTAGAATGACTCCGTAAACGCTAAAGATTAAATTTTCAAATATTATATTATAACGTTCGCTTTGCGAGTAGATTTGTTTCAACAATGCTATCTGGTGTTAAGTTGGGGCTCCGATTTATTTGGGGTTGTTAACTTGCTTGGTTGTTTGTTGGTGTGCCATGGGCATATCTTTACTCTCTGTATCATTTTAGTGCTTTAAGCTCTTCTGAGGGCTCTTTAAAACTGTTTGTTTCAAAATCTTTTATAGTCTAAATTATATCAGCTAGGCTTTTCTTAGGCTGTATAGGTGAAGTGCGACCTTAACTTTGATGTCGCTTTTAAAAACTTAACAAAACGGAAAGGATGTTACCGTAATCATGAATCGTAATCGCGCCAACATTAACATTAATCAAGGAGTGGGCTTGACTGGTTTGAGCCTTGATCAAATGAATGGTATCCATACCGCAGTATGCTATCTTTTGCATGAAGTGGGTATTTTCATTGAATATGAAGAGGCCGCTGACCTTTTTGCCGGTGCCGGCGCTAAAGTTAATAAAGTTTCCGGTGGCTGGTTGGCTAAAATCCCTGAGTGGGTGTTGACGGAAGCTTTGGCTACGGTGCCTAAAGCCGTTACCTATCACGGCCGGAGCGCAAAAAATGATTATTCCTTAGAAGGGAAACGCACTACTTTTGCCACTTTCGGCGAGCAAGTGAAAATCAACGACATCATCACTCGTGAAAACCGCACCAGCATCAAAGACGATTGTGAGATGATCTACCGTTTGGTTGATGCTCTTCCCGGTTTGAACCATTGCCAACGTGCTCTTTGCCCCGGCGACAAAATGCCCGGAGCCCAAGCTGCTCACAACTTCCATGCAGCCATGAGAAACTGTAGCAAACACATCAGCATTGGTATGGTCAACAAAGATAACGTGGAAGCCATGCGCCAAATGGCCATTGCCATTGCCGGTAGCGAAGAAGCTCATTTAGATCGTCCTATCGCCACTTGCTCCTCTTGTAGCGTTAGCCCCCTGGCCTTGGGTTGCCAAGGTGCTGAATCCATGATTTATGCCGCTCGCGCCGGTTTTAACGTTGACATCATGGTTATGGTTTTGGCTGGCGGCACCTCTCCGGCCACTTTGGGTTCTTCAGTTGTGCAAACTTTGGCCGAACACATGGCCGGTGTTATCTTGTCGCAACTTGCCCGCAAAGGCGTGCCTGTCACTTTAGGTAGCTGTAGCACTGTTTTGGATATGCGTAATGGTATGTGTACCGTCGGTGCTCCCGAATGGTCTTTAGTTGGCTCGGCCATCGCTCAAATGGGTCGTTACTACGGCATCCCCACTCGTATTGGCGGCGGCGTCAGCGATTCCAAAATGCCTGACCAACAAGCGGCTTATGAATTCGCTCTCAACTCCTTGACTTTGGCTTATGCCGGGGCGAACATCATCTTTGGTATGGGTGGTTTAGAAGCCGGCCTCACCATCGACTTTGCCAAAATGGTTATGGATCACGAAGCCATCATGAGCATTTATCGTCTTTTAGGCGGCATTGATTTCTCTGATGAAGAGTTGGTTTTGGACTTGCAAAAAGAAAAAGGCCCCGGTGCTTCTTATTTGACTGCTAAACACACCTTTGCCAATTGCCGTAAGTTCGTTCAGTCTGATCTGTTCGACCGGGAAAATTATGGTATTTGGAAATCTAAAAACCAAGATAAATCTTTCACTGATCTTGCTTACGCCAAGGCCAAACACATCATCGAAACCCATCAGCCCGATGAATTGCCCCAAGGCGTTGATAAGCAAATGATGGAAATTATTACTGATTTGGAAAAGAAAATTGCGGCTAATAGCTAAAATTGCCATCTAAAACAGGCAGGATTAACCCCAAAGAGACCTTAGGCGGTCTTTTTGGGGGCTGCTTGGTTCATAATCCTTGACCCTTTTGCGGGCAAAACCAAAAAGGAGAATTCATGTCAACAATCGCTCAAAGCCCCTCAACTTCCAAAATGCTGACGGCCGCGACCATGGTTCGCAAGCAAACCGCTGTTCTGTGGATTACTTTTTTCTTTTACTTTTCCACCTATTTTGCCAAATATAACATTGGGCCTTCAACGAAGCTGATTCAAGATGAATTCATGCTCACCAATGCGGCCATGGGCACCATCTTCAGTGTTTACACTGCTGTTTATGCCTTTGGTCAGTTTTTTGCCGGTTATTTCGGTGACCGCTATAGCACCCGGGCTCTTCTTTTAATTGGGGCCGCTATTTCTTTGGTTGCCAACGTGCTCTTTGCATTTTCCAGCAGTCTTTTGATGTTCAGCGTTTTCTGGGGCCTTAACGCCTTTGCTTTGTCGCTGACTTGGGGGCCCAGTGCCGGGGTTATGTATGCCTGGCTTCCGGAAAAACGTTGGGGCACTTGGATGGGTATTTTGAACGCCATGTGCTTCTTTGGCAGCGCCGTTGTTGTGCCTTTGGCCGCCTTTTTGGCGACAACTCAATTGGGTTGGCAAGCTAACTTCTATATTACCCCGATGGCTTTGGGCTTTATGGCCATTTTGCTTTTCTTCTTTGTCCGTTCAACTCCGCAAAAAGCCGGTTACACCGTGGATTGGCAAGAGCCGGCAATTGGTGAAGATGGCGTTGATAAAAACAGAGTTACCGTTAAAGATTATTTTGATTGTCTCAAAAACTCCAAGTTCATCATGACCTGTTTGGTTATGCTCTGCACCAACTTCTTGCGTTGGGGTTTGATTAACTGGATTATCAAAATCTTGGCCGAACCTTTGGACAAAGGCGGTTACGGCATGACTTTGCTTTTGGCCGGTATTGTTGGTTCTTCCATTCACTGGGGCGCAGCCTTCTTGTCACTGGTCACTGGCGTGATTTCCGACAAGTTATTCGCCGGTAGACGTTGGCCTGTTATTTCCATTGGCCTCGGCATCTCTTCAGTCGCCCTCTTCGTTCTTTCCATGGGCCCCTCTTTGATGGATCTGCCCGGTGGCGTGGCCTTAGTCGTGGCTTTGCTCTTCATCTCCGGCGGCCTCATTCAAGCTGTTATGGCTCCCATGTGTTGTTTGCCCGGTGATATTTTCGGCGCAAAATTGGGCGGCACCGGTAACGGTATCTTAAACGGCGTTGGCTATATTGGCGCTATCTTTGCCGGTACTTTGCTCGGCTCAATCATGGACGCCGGCGGCTTCATGATGGGCATTATTTCTCTGGCTATCATTGCGGCAGTGGGCACCTTATTGTCCTTTACCATTCGTCGTTAAACAGTAATCACCAGAGCCCGGTGCTTTTTAAAAGCATCGGGCCTCAGCCTTCCGTCTTTATCTAGTTTGAGCCTTTATTCTAAACTTATGGTCTTGTGCGGTGATTCATTTGGTTTGAATCACAATCGAAGACTACGACCAAAACCAAGGTATTTTTGCCTAAAACTGGAGGTTTTAAAATGGCTATCAGAGGATTTCAACCGGGCCAGCTATCGAGTAACGGTATTGGCCTCACCATGTTCACCGAAGATGAATTGCAACGCATTCACTTAAGCACTTTGGATTTGTTATGGCACACCGGTATTGAATTCGACAGCAAAGAAGCTCGCGACATTTTAGCCGATGGTGGCTGTGTGGTCAGCAAAACCAGCAATCGAGTCCGCATTCCGGCTTGGTTGGTGGAAACGGCCATTCAGAGCGCGCCTTCCAGTTTCCGGGGAGCTTCTTCGCGCGGGGCAGCTAAAGATTTTCTCTGCGAACCTGGCCGGGTTGGTTTTGTGAGTTTCGGGGAAGCTCCGGCGATGATCGACCCCAAAACCCGCGAAGTTAGATACCCCACCACCGAAGATGTTGACAATGCTAACCGTTTGCTCGATTACCTGCCCAATGTTGACGTCTATCAACGTCCTTTGACGGCTTCTAACATCATTCAAGATGTGGCTTGTGTCTACAACGCTAAATCCTTCTTCACCAACGTGACTAAACACGGTTTCATCGGCATTAACCATGTGGAAAATTTACGGACTATCCACAAAATGGCTTGTGCCATCATGGGTGGGCCGGAAGAGTTTATGTTGAACCCTTGTTTCTCATCAACCAGCGACCCCATTAGCCCGCTTTTGCAAAGTGTGGAAGCTTGCGACACTTTCATTGAAGCTTGTAAGTTGGGCGTGCCCATGAAGGTTAACCCCATGGGTCTCCCGGGCGGCACCACTAACATCAACTTAGGTGCGACTTTAATCAGTCACAACGCCGAAGTTCTCAGTATGTTCGTCTTGGGTCAACTCGTTCGCCGCGGTCATCCGTTGATTTACGGCACCTCCACCGGCCTGATGGACTTAAGAACCACTTTGGCCTCGGTTGGCTGCCCCGAATTGGGTCTCTTCAGCGCGGCCGTGACCAAGCTCGCCCAATTTTATCAATTGCCCGTTTGGGTTGCTGGTGGCTAGGTTGACTCCAAGTTGCCTGATGCCCAAGCCGGTCACGAGTTCACTCTGACGGCTATGCTCCCGGCTTTGTGCGGAGCCAACCTGATCTACGGCGTAGGTATGCTGGATGGTGGGTTGACTTTCGACTATGCCCAAATGGTCTTAAATAACGAGATGATCACTATGATCCGCAAAGCTTTGGAAGGCGTCAAGGCTGACGATGAATCCTTAGCAGTTGATGTGATCGAAGAGGTCGGGCCTCGTGGCGAATATCTGACCAGCAAACACACTTTTAAACACATGCGGAATCAATCTCGCTTCGACATCTTTGATCGCCGCGCTCGGACAACTTGGGTTAACGAAGGTTGCCCCAGAATTGAAGACAAAGCTTACGCCAAAGCTGAAAAAATCATCAACACCCATCAACCTGAAGCTTTACCACAAAATGTTCAGGCTGAAGTTGACGGTCTTTTTGCTGAAGCTGAAGCCAAAGCCAAAAAAGATGGCAAAAAATAAATTCTAACTCTTTGGGGGGCTTTTATGAGGCCCCCCAAAGGCCACGTTGAAAATTTGAGGGTTAAGGAGAAAAAAACTATTTTTTTTTTTCGCTTTTCTGTTAAGATAAACAAGTTTCTAAATTGGTGACACAAAAGCTTTTAAAATTATTAGTATTTCAATTTAACACATAGTTTGGAACGGAGAAAAATCTATGATTTTGAAAAAATTCCCCTACTTTTTTTTATTCGTTCTTTTAATTTGCTCCCCTGCTTGCATTCAATCGACAGATGACATGGCCCAAACTGAGGCCAAAGACGAGAGCGTCTTAAATATCTACACCTCCCTTGAAGACGACCAACTTAAAGACTATCTGGCCGGTTTTCAAAAAGCTTATCCTGACGTAAAATTAAATATCACCCGCGACTCCACCGGCATTATCACCGCTAAACTATTGGCTGAAAAAGAAAACGTTAAAGCAGACCTCGTCTGGGGTTTGGCGGCCTCAAGCCTTCTTTTGTTAAAATCAGAAGGGATGCTGGCCCCTTATGCTCCAAAGGGCGTGGAGAGAATATTGCCTCTTTTCAAAGATGAACTAAGCCCCCCCCAGTGGGTCGGCATCGATGTTTGGGAGGCGGCCTTTTTAGTGAACAAAGATGTTTTAGAACGCAATGGGATCACCGAGATTCCTCAAACTTACAAAGACTTAATTGATCCTCAATATAAAGGGCTCATTGCCATGCCTCATCCGGCTTCTTCCGGCACAGGGCTTTTGTTTGTCAACGCATTTATAGCTTTATATGGCGAAGAGGAAGCTTGGGCTTTCTTTGATAAACTTCATGAAAACGTTGCGGTTTATCACCATTCCGGGAGTGCTCCGGCCAAGACAGCCGCTCAAGGTGAATACGGTATTGGCCTCAGCTATGGCTATCGCTGTATTAAATCGGCCATGAGTTTAGGCGATTTGGGCGCAGTTGTCTTCCCTTCCGAGGGCTCCGGCTGGGACATGGAAGCTAACGCTCTTTTAAAACGGCCGGAAGGCGAAAAGGAAATTGCCAAAAAGTTTTTAGATTGGGCTATAAATGATGAGCAAATGTTCCTTTACGGTAAAAACTACCCCATTGTGGCCACCGGCCTTAAGACAAATGTGCCAAGTGAATATAAAGAAGACCCGGTAGACCAACTTATTGAAAATATTAATTTGCAATGGTGCGCCGATAACCGCGACAGAATCTTGGCCGAATGGAGCCGCCGTTATGATGGGCAAAGCAATTGACCGGAAGTAATATGGAAACTGCTATTTCAACAAAAGATGTTTGTAAAAAATATGGTAAGAATTTAGTTCTGGACAATATTAACATCAATATTGCCAAGGGGGAGTTTGTTTGCCTTTTGGGGCCATCTGGTTGTGGGAAATCAACTCTGTTGCGAGTCATTGCCGGTTTGGATCGCCCCTGTTCCGGCGATGTTTTCCTAAATGGCTCAAAGGCCACCCACACCAAACCGGCCAAACGGAATTTCGGCATAATGTTTCAAAGTTATGCGCTTTTCCCCAATTTGACAGCTTCTGAAAACGTGGCTTATGGTTTGAAATGCCGCAAAATTAAAACGGCAGAAATTCAAAAAATCGTGAGCCGCTATTTAGAGATGGTTGGATTAGAAGAGGCTAAATCTAGATTCCCGGCTCAGCTTTCCGGTGGCGAGCAACAGCGCATAGCTCTGGCTCGGGCCTTGGCCATTAGCCCCAATTTTTTACTTTTAGATGAGCCTCTTTCGGCCTTAGATGCTAAAGTTCGGCAAAAATTGCGCTTGGAAATTTGTAAAATCCAAAAAGAATTAATGCTCACCACCATCATGGTTACTCACGATCAAGAAGAGGCTTTGACCATGGCCGACAAAATAATTGTTATCAATAATGGTCGTGTTGTGCAAGAAGGCACTCCCTTGGAGATTTACGAGCAGCCAACCAATAGGTTTGTGGCTGATTTTATCGGGTCTATTAACTTCTTTCCCGCCTCAGATAAACAAGGGATTTTAGCTGTGCGCCCGGAAAACATCAACATTTCCAGGCAAAATGCTCTTTCGCCCAGCAGTCAAGCGGCTTATGTGCAAGGCATTGAGTTCAGAGGTAATTTTTCCCGCGTCACGGCCGTTGCCAAGGCTTTTGAAGGAAGTGAATCTTTTGAGTTTATAGTGGATTTACCCATTAAAACCCTTAAAGAGCTTGATTTGAAAATCAATGATAGCGTTTTTTTAAACTTTCCAAAACAAGATGAAATCATTCAGCTTTCAAGCTGATTTTATAAGCTGGTTTAAATGTTTGCCAAAATTTTCGCCAAAGATATTCATTTTCACAAGCTCTTTCTTCTGAGTTGTCTTGTTTTTATCTTTGCAATTTTTTTGGTCATTCCGCTTTTAATACTTTTTACCAAAGCCTTTTTCGCCCAAGATGGCGAGTTTGTGGGCTTTAGGCTTTTTATCGAATATTTCTCTTCGCCAAACATGGTCGTCTCCCTTACTAACACCATTGAGGTGGCCGCAACTTCCACTCTTATTTCAGTTAGTTTCGGTTTTGTTTTTGCCTTTTGTATTAGTCGTCATAAGGTTTGGGGTCAAAGGGTTTTGAAATCCATAGCGCTTCTGCCAATGTTGGCCCCCACTATGCTCTTTGGTTTGGCTTTGATTTATCTTATGGGAAATAAAGGGATTTTGACTCAGCTCGGTCTGCCCTTTACCATCTATGGAAAACTAGGCATAATTATCGCCGAGGCCATTTACTGCTTCCCCATCGCCGTCATAATCATGCAGGTTGCTTTCACCGGAGCAGATCAGCGTCTCTACGACGCCGCTAACGCCATGGGAGCAGGCTTCTGGCGCCGAATGATGACTATCACCTTACCCAATGTGAAATACGGCCTTATTAACGCCAGTTTTGTCTGTTTTACCTACAGTTTTACTGATTTCGGTGCCCCCAGTATTGTCGGCGGTAATTATAGCGTTCTGGCCACCGACATCTATAAACAGGTTATTGGTCAGCAAAATTTTAACATGGGAGCAGTTGTCGGGATTTTTATGATGCTGCCAACTGTGATCTCCGTTATTGTAAACACTATTATAGCCAAAAAACAGACGAGCGCAATTTCTTCTAAATCAACTCCTTACGTCATCACTCCCCACCCTAAAAGCGATGCCCTGGCCACAGCTTTTTGCCTTTTTGTTGCCGCCGGCCTGGCCTTCTTTTTTCTCACGGCCCTTTATGGTTCACTGGTAACTTCCTGGCCTTATAACTTGGATTTAACCCTCAAACATTACGACTTCACAGCCATTGGTGGGAGTGGCGGCTTTGCCACCCTTTGGCGCACAATTGAGGTTTCCCTTTGGGTTGCTTTTTTAGGCACGGCTCTTTCTTTTGTGACGGCTTATTGCGTCGAGAAGTTTAATGTATTTCCGGTTTTGCGCAAAAGTTTATACTTTTTTTCCATAGCCCCCAATGCCATTCCGGGAACGGTAATCGGCATCTCTTTTGTGTTTTTTTTCAACACCCAAGCTTGGCCAATTCCTTTTACTGATTTGTATCTGGTAAATGGGTTTAATTCTATTTACGGCACGGTTGCCATTTTAGTTGCCGCCAATATTGTCCACTATTTTGCCGTGCCCTTCATAACAGCCCTGACTGCTTTAAAGAGGTTAGATCGCGAATTTGAAACTGTTTCCGAATCTTTAAATGTCCCTCTTTACCGCACTTTCTTCAAAGTCACTCTGCCTATTTCTTGGCCGGCCATTTCAGAGATGGTGCTCTATTACTTCATTAATTCTATGATAACTGTTTCGGCCGTTATTTTCCTTTATACTCCCATGACGCGCCTGGCCAGCATTGTTATTTTAAATGTTCGCGACGCAGGCGACGACGCCCAGGCCACAGCTCTTTGTCTGCTCTTGGTGGTCATTAACCTTCTTGTGCGTTTTGTCTATAAATTTATCCACTTAAAGGCTCTGAACAGTTCGGTGTGTTGGTCAACTCGCTAAATTTTTTAGTCGCCTATTAACTTGCCTGCCTTTTTCTTTCAAAGCATTTGCCTTTAGCCCGACTATTTGTTAAAATAATTATATCTAAAAGATTTAATTAGGCTGAGCTTAGTGTCTTGGAATTGTGCATTATTGGTTTCAAAATTCATGGCGATAGGCTTTCTTAAAATTACTTAAGGGAAATCTTAAAACACTTACGAAAATACAAAAAGCCTATGGTTCAGATTCTTAAAGCAAGCCGAAATGTAGACAAGTTGAAGTCCTCTCTAAAGGGGCCTGCTTATGCTCAATTGGCTGCTGCACTCAAACAACAAATCGCCAGTGGTGAATATCCTCCCGGAAGTAAAATCCCTTCGGAAACAACTATAGGCCAAACTTACGGCTTGGCCGTGATGACGGTGCGTCAAGCCATTCGGCTTTTAGTCGAGCAAGGGCTTTTGCGCCGAGTCCACGGGAGCGGCACTTATGTTTGCGGGCCCGATTGGATGCGTGCCAGCTTTCAACTGGAAGGTTTGCTGGAAGTTTTAGGTGATCGCGAAAACATCGATATTCGCATTTTAGAGGCAGGAATCATTGAAGCCAGCCCAGCTGCTGCCACAGCTTTGGAAATAAGCCCAAATGCCAATATGGTTCGTTTGGTGCGGCTTGTTTCGTTTAGGGGGCAACCCTTTATGTTAAACAAAGCCCATTTGGTTTTTGACCCCAAAGTGCCCATTGTGGAATCAGAGCTGGAAGTTTCGTCTCTTTACGGGCTCTTTTCCGGCCAAGGCAACAGCTTTATTAAAAAGGCTCAGTTAAAGCTGGATGCCAGCATTTTAAGTGAGACAGAAGCTGACTATTTAAAAATAAGCCGCACAATTCCCGCTTTTAAAATTAGATATGTGTTTTATGGCTATGACGACCGTCCCGTTGGTTCCGGTTGGTTTATGGCCCCCATGGGATTTATATCTTTTTCCACTAAAATTGGGGTATGGTCTGATGAAGATTGAACAAAAAAACATTTTGGGTGATCTTACAAATTCTTTAGTTCAATTGGAAATGGACAAGACAGTTAAAATTGTTCAATTGCTGAATGAACAGAAAGTCGACCCCAGTGATATATTTACCGCTTGTGAACAGGCTTTGACGGAAATAGGTGATCTCTATGCCGCTCAAAAATATTATATAGCCGGGCTTATTATGGCCGGTGAAATAATGGAGCGTGTCACAGCGTTAGTAGCCCCTCGCATGGCCGAAGAAGGTAACAATATCTTAAAAGGGAAAGTCATGATTGGCACGGTGAAGGGCGATATTCACGATTTAGGCAAAAACATGGCCGGAGCTTTACTCGCAGCTTTTGGTTTTGAGGTTTATGATTTGGGCGTTGACGTTCCCCCAAAGGAATTCGTTCAACGCGCTAAAACAATTCAGCCTGATATTATTGGCCTTTCTGTGTTGTTGACTTCATGTTACCCGGCTTTGGGGGAAACAATTGAGCTTTTGAACCAAGAGCGCGGTGACAAAGCCACACCTTCTATTATAATTAGTGGCTCGCAAATATCTGATGAGCATAAAGAGTTCTATCATGCAGATTATTATGCTGTGACGGCTTTTGAAACAAAAAGAATTTGTGAACTTATAGTCAGGCAACGTTTGTTAGAAATTTCCACCCCGAAATTATAAAAAGCCACAAAGTTCTCCTCGGGTCGCCCTAAAGTTCATGATGTTCTGTCAAATTAGATTGACGTCCCGGGCAAGAGCATCTTATTTTATTTCGCTGATAGCAGTTAAGCAACCGATATTATTTAAAAATTTATGGATACACAAAATGCAAGGGCGACGTAGGAGAACTTTTCAGGAATTGAAGCCGTAAGCCCCTACTGTTTGAGCGCTAGCGAGTTGTAGGGCTTAAAGGCTCAATTACAGAAAAGTTGCGCCAACGGAGCCCGTGGTGCTAACAAGTAAGACGCTCTTGCCCTGGATTGACGTGGTATTAGTTTGACTTTAATATCGTCTGTTTGTTATAGTAAATGAAGCTGGAAAGCGTTTTATTTGCGCTTTTCAGCTTTTATTTAGCTGCCGCTGAAGAACGCCCAGAAGGGAGTTTTTCTGCATCGACAGCATTATAGAGAAAGGAGTTAACAGATGGAAAACGTTATCAATCTAGACGACGTTAGAAAGCAGGCCGAAGACTATTACGCCAATGGTGACTATTATTGCTCTGAGGCTGTGGTGAGGGTAATGCGCGACACTTTTAATCTTTCGGTAAGTGACGAATGCATTAAAATGGCTTCCGGCTTCCCGGTGGGAGTTGGGGGGGCGCGTTGTATGTGTGGAGCTGTGAGCGGTGGAGTTTTGGCTTTGGGCCTTGCTTTTGGTCGCAGTGAAGCTAAAGATCCGGCCGTGAACACAGCCATGGAACTCAGCCGAAAACTTTTGGAAAAGTTTACTGAAGCTCATAAGGTGACTTGTTGCCGAGTTTTAGTCAAAGGCATGAAGCTTGGGTCAGCTGAGCACATGAAACAGTGTGTTGCTTTAACCGGGGAAATGGCTTATGAGTGCGGCAAGATAATTGCCCAGAAGAAGGGCTTGAAGTTTACAACTGAAATCCCGCAAAAAAGTGCTTGGAACTTATTGGCTAAGCTGAAAAAATGAAATAATTCTATCGCCTGGTCAGGTGATAATTTAGCCAAAAAAAGGTGGTCAGCTTTTTAGCAAGACCACCTTTTTTATTGGGAAAATAATTATTGGGAAAATAATTTTATCAAACGACTCCCAATTCTTCGGCTGAGAGAACTTGGTCGATATTTAAGAGAATTTTAACCCCACCTTCTGTTTTGGCCATGCCCAAGATGAAGTTGGTATTAATGGAGGCTGAGAACGTTGGGGTGGGCTCAATTTCATGGGCCTGAATGTTGATAACTTCTGAGACCATATCCACCACAATGCCAATGGGAATATTGTTAGAAAGAGTCTTCACTTCCACCACAATGATGCTGGTGCGTTCAGTATACTCTTCTTCCATCAAGCCGAATTTCAGCCGCAAATCAACAACAGGGATAACTTGTCCGCGCAGGTTAATAACACCTTTAAGGAAGCCCGGCGTTTGGGGCACAGGAGTCACCGGCAACATGCCAATGATTTCTCTAACTTTTAAGATACCAATGCCGTAACCCTCTTCAGCCAGTTGAAAAGTCAGATATTTCCCCTCTTTTTCACTTTGTGAAATTTCAGGAGCTGCATAAGAGGCATTACTGGTTTCTGAATCGGGGCTAACTACAGTGTTTTCAGGCTCGGTCATAATTTAATCACTCCATAAAGAAATATAAGCATCCTTATTTTTATTATATTCATAAATCGAGATAAATTCAAGTTTTTGTTTTGGCAGGCCACCTCAGAGACAATGGCTCTATTTTGTTGATTATTTGGGCTTCTTTAGCATAACTTTACTGAAATTGGCCAAAAGCTATTACTTTCGCCAGAAATCGGGGAGAAGTAAAATCATAATGGCAAAGAATTCCAAGCGCCCAAGGAACATATTTAAGCACAAGACGCCTTTGGCAAAATCCGGTAAAGTGCTCCAATTATCTGAAGGGCCAACTTCTGAAAGGCCTAAGCCAACATTGCCAAGGGCTGAGGCTGAGGCCGAAAGGGCCGTGAGAAGGTCGAGATCTGTGGCGGCCAGGGCTAAGGTCGAGGCTGCTAAAGTTAGAAAGTAAATGGCCCCAAAAGACCACACTGCGGTCATGAGCGTTTCCGGCACGGCTTTGTCGCCTAAGCGCACGGGGATGACTGCCCGGGGGTGGATGTGTTGTCTTAAGGTGCGGTGGATTCCTTTTAAGAGCAATATCCAACGGATACACTTGATGCCTCCGGAAGTTGAACCGGCGCAGCCACCAATAAAAAACAAAACAAATAAGATGCCATAAGCAAAATGGGGCCACTCTTCCCAATCGGTGGTGCTAAAGCCTGTGGTGCTGATGACTGAAACAACTTGGAAAATAGCGTGGCGCATTATTGCCAGCAGACTTTCACCGGTGTAGATAGTGGAATGAGAAAGGGATATGGTTATTAAAAACGTGGCAATAACAATAATTAAGGTGTAGACGCGCGTTTCAGAATCGTGCCACAGGGCTTTCCAGTTGCCTTTGCTCATGAGGTAAAAGAGCCCGAAGTTAAGACTGCCAATGAACATAAAAACAGTGTATATCACTTCAACGCCCGGCCCGGCAGTGTGGGTTATGCTGTTGGAATGGTTGGCAAAGCCTCCGGTGGCGATGGCTGACATGCCGTGGCAGAGGGCGTCGAAAAAAGGCACTCCGCAGATGGTTAAAAGGGTGATGCAAATTATGCTTAAGACTAGGTAGATGTTCCAAAGGGCTCGGGCTGTTTGGCCCAGGCGCGGCTTTAAACGGGCCTGACCGCCATAAATGCTTTCGTTACGCACAAGTTGCAGGCCGCTGAGCCCCAAACTTGGCAAAATGGCCAAAAGCAGAACGACAATCCCCATGCTGCCCAGCCAATGGGTCAGAGCCCGCCAAAAGCGCATGGTTGGCGCTAAGTCTTGGGGCTCGCCAATGACGGTGGCCCCGGTGGTGGAAAAGCCGGAAATTGATTCGAAAAGGGCGTCCCAGAAGTTGGGGAGGCTTTCGCCCAAAAGAAAGGGTAGGGTGCCGAAAAGGCCAATGAGCAACCACATCAAGCCCACAGTGGCCAAGCCGTCACGAGGGCGAATACCTTCGTGCAACTGCTTGCGTCCTTGGAAAATCAAAAGGGCCGCAAATAAAAGAGTGATTCCTGATGATTTCAAAAAGGGCCAATGGTGCTCATCACCCATTATAAAAGAAGGAATTAGAGGTATAAGGAATACAATGGCCAGCATCAATAAACCCCACCCGCATAAGTGTAGCACCAGGCGTAAATTGACAGCTGAGTTGAAATGAACCATTTTTAGGCTCCAAAAGGAGAGAAAATTGGGGGAATTGGTGAGTTCATCGTCCCCCCAAAAGGCGAGTTAAGGAATCCAAGGCTTCGGCACGGGCGACAATGGCTAAAACGTCATTTTCTGCGAAAACTGTTTGGCCGTTTGGGATTATGAGCTCTTCCCCGCGGGTGATGGCAATGACCAGGCTGTGGGGTGGAAACTTGATCTCCATCAATTTCTTACCGGCTATGCGGCTGCGGGAGAGGATAGCTAATTCAATGATTTCAGCATCTTCCCCAGCCAAGGTGGCCACGGAGACAACTCTTCCTTTGCGAATGTATTTAAGCACCGCACTGACAGCCGCAATGCGGGCCGAGATCATGGCCTCTAAGCCGATGGCGTGAACAAGGGGAGCATAGTCAGAGCGGTTGACTCGGGTGATGGTGTGGTCAATGCCCAGACGCTTGGCCACCAAGCAGGCGATGAGGTTTTTTTCATCGTCGGTGGAAACAGCAATAAAGGCATCGCTGTCGTTAATATTTTCTTCATCTAAAAGGTCTTGGTCGGTGCCGTCCCCGCGGATAACCATGGTTTTTTTTAGCCGCATGGAGAGGTAATCGGCGCGGGAGGCCTTTTGTTCAATGAGTTTAACTTTGAATTTGCGCTCGTCGTTTTCAAGGCGTTTAGCCAGTTGAAAGCCAACTTCTCCGCCACCCACAACGGTTATTGTGCGAATGGGCTCTTGGGCCAGGCCAAAGAAATTACACACGGATTCCCGCTGTTCCACACCGGCCGCCACATAGACCAGGTCGCCTTCATGTAAAACAGTGTCGCCATTGGGAATGACCAAGTTGATGTTGCGGTAAACTGCTGCCACTAATATGCCGCTGGAGCCTTTTAAACTGGGCAGGAGCTCTTTTAAGGGTTTACCTAATAAGTGGTGGCCGTTTTTCAGGCGCATACCCACTAAGCTCAAGCGGCCTTTAGCTAAGGAGATGACGTCGGAAGCTCCGGGCAGATCAATGAAATCCATAATGGTTTCCACAGCTTCCCGTGATGGATTAATGAGGTAGTCCACCCCAAAACTCTGGCGAAACTTTTTATCATCAAGTAAAAATTCGTGGTAAGCCGAAGCCCTCACCCGAGCAACTCGCCTGAGGGTGTCCGGCCCCAAAAGTTGGGCTATGCGGCAGGCTAGCAAATTCGTTTCGTCCTGACCGCTAACTGCCACCAACAAGTCAGCTTCCCGGAGACCTGCGGCCAAGAGAATTTCAGGGTTGGCACCATAGCCTTGGATTGTCTGGACGTCTAAGTCATCAGTTACTTCTTGAAGTTTTTGACTGTTTAAATCAATTAAAATGACGTCTGCTTTTTCCTGAACCAGCTTAGTGGCAATGTGGTAACCCACCTCACCGGCCCCCACCACAATGGCTTTCAAAATGGTACCCTTTTAAGAAATGCGCAAGCCGTTGGGCATGGGGCTGAGGGTGCTTAAAAGAGACAGGGTTTCAGTCTCGCCACTGCGGTCGGCGGCGGCTAAAACCATGCCGCGGCTTTCGTGGCCCATGAGCTTGGCCGGGGCCAAGTTAGCCACAATCAAAACGGTTTTCCCAATGAGGGCTTCCGGTTCATAGTGAAGACCAATCCCGGCCACAATGGGGCGCTCTTCATCGCCAACTTTGACCGTAAGTTTCAAGAGTTTATCACTTTTCTTAATGCGTTCGGCGGTGAGAACTTCCGCCAGGCGCAAGTCTAAGCGCTTGAATTCGTCAAAAGTAATTTCGTCGGCCGCCGGAATGTCGGCTTTGGCCGCCTTTTTCGGAGCTTCTTTGGCGGGTGCGGCCTCTTTAAGCGGAGTTTCTTTGGCAGCTTCTTTGGCTACTTTCGCCTTGCTCTCATCTGTTTCCACCCGGGGGAAAAAGGGCTCGCCGGCCGCCACCGGACGCCCGGGCACCAACTGACGCCGAATGGTGGGGATGTCTAAGGTCATGTTGGAGGCGTCTAGCCCCAAGCGGCGCCACATTTCCTCCGCCGTGCCCGGCATGACGGGCCAGACCATGGCCGCAACCGTGCTTAAGCCGAAAACCAGGCGGTAGAGAACTCCCTTTAATTTGTCGGCGGCTTCCGGGTCTTCTTTGGCCTGTTTGGCCAGAGCCCAAGGGGCTTGGACGTCAATGAACTTATTTAAAGCGCTAATGACTTCCCAAACGAGAGCCAAGGCCCGGTTAATAGTTAAATTGTTGAAATGAACTTTATATTCTTCAATAGTCTTTTCCAACAAATGGACGGCCCATTCTTCTTCTTCCCGTTTAAAGCCTTGCCAATCGGGAATCATCCCGCCGTTGAACTTTTGCACCATCGATAAGCTGCGTTGCCACAAGTTGCCTAAATCGTTAGCTAAATCAGCATTGTAGCGGGTGACGAGAGATTCTTCCATAAATTCAGAATCAAGGCCAAAAACCATATCGCGAGCCAGAAAATATCGGAAAGCATCCACGCCGTAAGTGTCGGCTAAAACAAGGGCGTCCACCACATTACCCACTGATTTGCCCATTTTAGTGCGGCCCATTTGCCAATAACCATGGACATTTAAGTGTTTATAGAGGGGGAGCCCGGCACTTTTGAGCATGGAAGGCCAAAAAATGGCGTGAGGTTTGAGAATGTCTTTGGCCACAAAGTGCTGGGCATGGGGCCAGAGGCGGGCAAAATCGCCGTTGGCATCGTCGGGCCAGCCAAGGGCCGTGATGTAGCTGATGAGGGCGTCAAACCAAACGTAAGTGACATATTTATCGTCAAAAGGCAGATCAATACCCCAGGTGAGACGAGTTTTGGGGCGGCTGATGCAGAGGTCATCCAGTGGTTCGCGCAACAAACCCAAAGCTTCGTTGCGATAGCGTTCCGGCCTGATGAGCTCGGTATTTTTAATGGTGTCAATGAGCCAATCTTGATAATTACTCATGCGGAAAAAGTAATTTTCTTCTGCAATATATTGCGGCGCGGTTTGGTGGTCAGGACACAATCCGTTAACTAGTTCTTTTTCCGTATAAAAACGCTCGCAACCGAAGCAGTAATGCCCACCGTAGCTGCCGTGGTAGAGGTCGCCTTTGTCGTTGACCCGAGTCAAAAATTCCGTGACCGCCCGGCGGTGACGCTCTTCGGTGGTGCGCACAAAGCCCGAAGGTTCTGTTTGCAATTTGGGCCAAAGAGCCCGGAAGAGGTCGCTGATGTGGTCGGTATACTCTTTGGGGCTTTTGCCATTAACTTCCGCCGCTTGGACAATTTTGTCGCCGTGCTCATCGGTGCCGGTGATAAAGCGGGCATCTTCACCGCAAAGGAGGTGGAAGCGATTG
The DNA here is from genome assembly GCA_964368195.1 of uncultured Thermodesulfobacteriota bacterium. GTDB lineage: Bacteria > Desulfobacterota > Desulfarculia > Adiutricales > Adiutricaceae > Adiutrix. Next base: position 8,694 of record CAYJAF010000014.1, on the reverse strand, counting down.
ACAGAATCGGTGATGATGGTGGTATAGGCATGGCCTAAATGCGGTTGGGCGTTGACATAGTAAATCGGTGTGGTTGCGTAAAAAGGCATGGATTATCCTTGTTTTTTCGCCGGTAAAGCGATTTTTAGGTTTAGTATATTATTTTATTGAGAATTTATGGCCTGATTAATTGCGCGAAACCCTTCTAAAGTGAATAACAAGGTAGAATTTACCTTGTTATTGTCAGGTGAGACGGCGTTTTTTTGTTGATTTATTCTGCATGAGAATAAATCAACGTTTATTTAAGTGCCCAAGGGCGGGCGCTTGTGAAGCCATTTGGCTAAACTCGTAAAAAGTTCTTGCAAATTAATGGGTTTGTTGACGTGATCGTTCATGCCGGCGGCCAAAGAGAGGGCTCGGTCGCCACTCATGGCGTTGGCGGTCATGGCAACTATGGGGAGGTTGGCAAAGCGCACATCTTCACGAATATGGCGAGTCGCTTCAAAACCGTCCATTTCCGGCATTTGAATGTCCATTAGCACAAGGTCATAGTGACCATTTTTCACCATCTCCACTGCAATTTTGCCATTATTGGCAATTTCCACTAAAATACCGGCATTTTTCAAGATGCGGCTGGCCACCAATTGGTTGACTTCATTATCTTCAACTAAAAGGAGGCGTGCCCCGGCAAACTCTTTGAGCATGGCAGCATCATTTGATTTGTTGCCGGGTTTTGAAATTGTTTTGGAAGAACCTCGGCCGAAAATTTCTCTTAAGACATTTAAGAGAGTTGAGGGGGAAACCGGCTTTGTTAAGACGTTTGAGATGCCGCTTTCACTAGCTAAATCAATAACTTTGTCACGATTGTAAGCCGTTAGCATAATAACCACCGGCAATTCCGTGGGGGCTATTAGTTCGTGGATGCGGTTTGAAGTTTGAATGCCATCCATGCCCGGCATTTTCCAATCAACAAAAATCAAATCGAAGGTTTTCCCCTCACGTTTAGATTCCGTTAAGCATTCTAAAGCTTCGGTTCCGCTTTTTGCTTTAGTGACTGAAAAGCCCAAACTTCTTAAGAAATCGCAAATGATTTCTAAAGCTGTTTCGTTATCATCAATGCACAAGACAGATAAACCGGCGAAATCCTTTTGGTTGGGAATGTAGCGAGCTTCGTTATGGCGGCCGAAACGGGCAGTGAAGATAAAGGTGCTGCCTTCGCCCAGGGTGCTTTCGCACCAGACTTCTCCGCCCATGAGCTCAACCAGCATCCGCGAAATGACCAAGCCCAGGCCTGTTCCGCCATAGCGTCTGCTGGTGGAAATCTCCGCTTGGGTATAAGGCCTGAACAGCTTGGCTCTTTGTTCTTCAGAAAGGCCGATGCCCGTATCTTGAACCATAAACTTTAAAACAACTTCCGAAGAGTTTTCTGAAATTGTCTCAATAGATATGGTTATTTGGCCTTCGTCGGTAAATTTAACGGCATTATTTACTAAATTTGATAAAACTTGGGTCAGACGAACTTGATCGCCGGAGAGATCGGCCGGAGTGTTCGCTGGAATTTTTAACAGTAATTCCAAGCCTTTTTGGTGGGCCTTTGTGGCCACTAAATCAGTGACCTGCTGCATGACATCAGCCAGTTGGAAGTTTTCGCATTCTATTTCCAATTTACCGGCTTCGATTTTTGAAAAATCGAGAATGTCGTTAATTATGCGTAATAAAGTTTTGGCCGCAGCTTCTGTTTTGCTTATGTATTCACTTTGCAAACCCGTAAGTTCTGTTTGTAAAGTGAGGTGGAGCAAGCCCAAAATGGCGTTCATGGGAGTACGGATTTCGTGGCTCATGTTGGCCAGAAATTCGCTTTTGGCTTGGGTGGCGTCTTCAGCTGCTTCTTTGGCCGCTGCCAGAGCTTTGGCATTTTCTTTGAGCTCAGTAATATCCATATACCAAGTCATGATGCCGGTTTGGCCATAGTAATCCATTTTAAAGGCGTTGAGGAGCATATTGCTGACTTGTCCATTGGGGCGGTTAATGTCTACGGTGCGCCAGTTGACAAAGTCATATTCTTCTAAATCTTCTTGAATTTGCCTAAATTCGTAGTCGTGGTGATAGACGTTTCTAATGGAATCGCCCGGGTGGCAGCCACTGAAATTTTGGGCAAACGGGGTGATGAATTGAATTTCTTCGCCCACGGTAATGGTGAAGCAAATAGGTGTGGAATCTAAGATGCTACGCAAGAGGCGGCGTTCCATGTCGCGCTCAACTTCGGCTCGCTTAAGCTCCCTTAAATCATTAGTGTAGCCCAGGATTCTAAAGCTATCATTATATTTTACTTTCACCAAGGTTACTTCAGCAGGAATTAAAGTGCCGTCTGTTTTTTGGTGTAACCAGTCAAAACGACAAAAACCGTTTTGGTAGACAAGTTCCATTTTTTCGATGGCAACTTTGGCTGATGGGGTGCCATCGGCTTGGAACTCAGGGCTCAGATTTAAAAAGTTGGCCAGATAAGCTTTTTTGTCAGACATGCTGAAGAGGTTGGGCGCTGCGTTGTTGCAATCTTCAAGCATAACGTAGACATCGTCATCGAGGTTATTGGGGGCACCAATGAGTTTGACGGTGGCTTTTTCTGGGTTTATTTCGCTTGGGGCGATTGGAACCCAAAAGTGGGAAGGCCAAGGCATGGCCTCTAACATAATACGCACTCGCTCGTCTGCTTCGCGCATATCGGTTATATCTCGTAAAATTTCAATGCGCCCGATATTACGTCCGTCTTTATCGCATAAAATGGAATCTTGCCCGTCATAGATGCGTTTTGTTTTGTTGTGAGAACGCACAAAGTGAGTAGTCTGGCCTTCAGTGCCCTTAATGCTGATTTCGCTGTCTTTATAGTCAGCGGCATCTTTTTTGAAAGGGTGACCTAAATATTCACTAAGGGGGTGCCCGCCGTGGACTTCAGCCGATGGTGCGTTTAGGTAAGTCCAGTTTCCTTCCGGATCATAGACGCCAACCGGAAAGGGGAGGCTATCTAAAACGGCTTTATACCAATTCATTTGAGCAATAATAAACTCGTGAACTTCAGCTAAGTAATGGGCGAATTTTGCAGTATCTTCGGTGAGGGTCGAAGATGAGTCGAGAAGATGTTCGCCACCAAAAGAGCATTGATCAGACGAGGAGACTATTTTGCTTAAAATTTCTTGAACTTTGTCTAAGAGTGCATTTTTGGCTTGCATCTCTTTTTTGAGTTCGGCCTCTCGGTTTTTAATTAAAAGCCTGGCTTCTTCATGTTCATCTTCTAGTTTTTTTCGGGCATCAAAATTGAGGTGAATGCCCAAAACGCGAGTCGCACGTCCATTTTTATCGCGTTTGACAACTTGCCCTGTTTCGTAAATCCAAACGTAGTGGCCTTCCTTGTGGCGCAGGCGAGTTAGAAGGGAATAGTTGTCATCGTGGCCTTCCAGAGCTTTATTTTGTGCTCTATAAGTTTCCTCCCGAAAATCGGGGTGAGTCCATTCCATCCATTCGTCTATATTGCTTTTGATTTCGTTTAGATCACGCCCAACAAACTGGCCAAATGCTTCCCCCAATTGGAAGGTGTTGCGTTGAATATCCCATTCAAAAATACTGGCCCCGGCCGCATCAATCACGGCTTTGAGATATTGACGGTTGGCAGCCAAACCATAGGCCGTTTTATACTGGTCGGTTACATTTAAAATGGCCCCTTTAAGTTGAGTTGGTGCGCCAGACTCATCTCTTTCAGTTATTTGCCCTTGGCAACGCGCCCAAATTTCTCGCCCTGTCACTTGGCCGTTTATGCGAAATAAAATTGTGTGAATTGGTGTTTTGCCAGAGAGGTAATCTTGAATCTCTTCTGTATATGGAGTAATGTCATCAGGATGAATGAGAGCTCTGTATTGATTTGCTGCCATTGAGGGTGAAGACAATCCTAAAAGTTCACAGGCACGGCTGTCAAAATCTAAATGGTCCTCATTTAAATTCCAAGTCCAAAGGCCAAAATCTGCGGCGTCAATGAAGCTTCGCAGGGTTTTATTAGTGTTAGAAAGCTCTTGGCAAGCTTTTTCGCTTTCAGCTAATCGCTTTTCCAAATTTTCTAAAACTGTTTGTTCAACTTCAACTAAGGCCATGGTGTTGCTCTTTTGACATTCTTTTGTGGTATTCACGTTTTAGCTCTAAATGTTATGTAAATTTATTATCAAAATTTACTGATAAAAGCTAAGTTTCTTTTGATTCTAAATATTAAATCTTTACGATATTAATTATATACTATTTTCTTTGAAATTTAAAGTGAAATCATTTTCTTTGAATTTTGAATAGTTAAAGGAAGTCCTTTAGAGTCTTTGTGGTTTGAGGAGCGGTAAAAACCCAAAGGGAGATACACTGTTTGGGTTTTTATCGCTTATTGGTTAAAAGGTGTCATCACTGTTTTTTTGTGACGTTTTTTTCGTAAGGAGCAAAAATGTCGTCACATTTTCGGCGGCAAACCAAGCTGTTGCGGTTGACGCAAGTGTTATCGCCCGGTTCTGTTGCTTCAAACCAACAGCAGCCCAAAGCGCAGGGGCACTCCGGTTTTAGCCAAGTGGTGGAGAGTGATTCAGGGGGTAAGGTGATATTAGTTGCCATGATTACCTCCAGCTGTTCTTTTGTAATCCACCAAGGTTTTGTATAGACAGAGGTGGCTTTTAGCTGAAAAAGCGATGTCGCTTTAAAGGTTAAAAAATCTGCTAAGGAGAGCAGAAGGCTTAGCTAATATTTATGCAAAATAAAGGCCAAAATATGGGCGATCTTTTTGCCGCCCATTACTTTCAGCCTTTTTCAAAGAAGTTTCTGATTTAGATGATATAGAAAAATAAACTTTCAAAGATTTTGTGGAAAAAATATTTTAAAATAACATTTTTGGCGTGGGCTTGTGGGTCGGCTCCGACTTTTTACGGAGTAAAAAGGAAAGAAGCTGACCCACAAGTCCACGCCCATAAAAGTTTTTCAAAAAAGTTTCACCCCAAGAAATTCTTGAAAATCGATTCCCCGGGGTGGTTTAGGTTAGTTCGGCAGGCGCACCACTGTGGCTCCAGAGAGGGGTTGGGTGCGCAAATGGGGGTTAAGGGTGCGGAATGTTTTGTAATCTAGGCCAACTTTTTTTGCGGCTTCAGCCCAATTTTCTCCGTTGAAAGTGATGGTTCTTTCTGAATATTGCGGTGGGCTGTAAGAGGCCGGAATTCTTTTGGTAAAGCCGTATTGCTTGGCGTTTTCCAAAACAATTTTAATGGCTATAATGCGGTAAACATAGCGCTCTGTTTCTCGAGGCAAGTCTAATTCGAAGTAGTTATTGGTTTTTTGGCGTTTGATGGCTGTGCCGATGCGCCCTTCGCCAGCGTTATAAGAGGCCATACTCAATGGCCAAGAGCCAAAGCGGGCGTAAAGTGCTTTGAAATAGCGGATAGCCGCCCCCAAAAGAGGTTCCGGCAGGTGGCGTTGGTCGTGTTTTTTATTAACCTTCAGGCCGTAATGACGAGCTGTTGCCGGCATGAATTGCCAGAGGCCTAAAGCTCCGGCCGGAGAGACTATTGAGGGGCGCAAATCACTTTCGGCAATGGCTAGGTATTTTAAATCGTCGGGGAGCCCTGCGGCTTGGAGTTGTCTTTCAATGGTGGGGAAAAACATGGCCGCCCGCCTTTGCCACAGAGCCACTTGTGCCGGGTGATTTACGGCTGTCAGAAATTCGAAATCCAGCCGTTCATAGATTGATCTTTTGCGTAAATCAATAGTTTCACCGGCAAAAGTGACTTGGGTTGGCAGTTGGAAATTGGGATGGCTCACAAGTGTTTCGGTGATTTTGTCCACAATTTCGGCGGAAGTCGTCGGGGTCGCCTCAGGTAAGCTCAGGCCATAGCAACCGCTAAAAAGGATGCAAGATATTAATATGGTAAGGTATTTTATCATTGTATTCCAAAGTTTGGTAAAATGTTAGCAAGGCTTAAGCTCTCGCAATTAGTTCTTAAGGAAACGCTGATTCCTTAGTTTTTACACTTTAATTATACTTTAAATTGAACTTAAATTGCAATTATTTTACCGGCTAGTCCCTCATTGTAGGCAGCAATTGCAGCCTTTAAAATAATCATCTCGTTATTTATCAAAATTTCACCCAAAGCCAGCAACTTTTCACAGCGTTCTCTGTTTTGTTCGGCTAAAGATGGGTAATTTTCCGCATCCCATTGGAAGTAAACTTCGGCAAAGGCGTCAATTAAATAGCGTCTGGCCAAGTTTAGCACCACTGCTCGCAAAAGAGGTGGGAAGAGCTCCAAATCCAACGGAGCTAAGCTCAGGCCGGTTTCGGCATACCCTTGTAAGGGGGCGACTAAAGTTTCGATGTTTATGCTTGGCTCGCTGCTTTTGGTTTCGGTGCCCCAGCTGCGCGCCAATTCCACCAAGTCAACGAGCAAGTGCCCATAGCTTACGGTATCCCAATCCAACAAGGCCAGAACTTCCCCGGCGGTTGTGAAGAGGAAATTTGCTGCTTTGGGGTCACCGTGGATAATGACATCTTTTTGGGGGAATATGGCGGCAAAATCTGGGTTACAAAAGGGAAGATTTGCTGCTTGCCCCATGGCAGTGAGAATAAGTTCTGTTAAATCAGATATTTTTGGGTGCCCACGATAAATTTGGAAAAGGTCTTCAAAGTCTGAAGTTGTGCTGAGGTGTTGATTTGTAAATTCACCGGCAGGCAGGGGCTTTAAGGGAAAGGGAGCCGGAAGGTTTAGGCTTGCGTGTAAGGTGCCTAATAGGCGTCCGGCATGGCAGGCGGCGTCTGTGTTCAGGGGGGCTGGGCAGCCTTTAATATATGAAGTGAGCCTCCAAGCTGAGCCGCCTGAGTCTCGGGCCAAGAGTTCGCCATCGGAGGTGGGGAAAATTTGCGGCATGGGTAAATTTTTTTGCCCTAAGCCGGCGGCTAACTTTTGGTAAGCAGCCAGCCAGTTTTCGCCCAAAGCCTCATCACCGCAGAAGAATTCGTTAAGTCTTTGCAGGATAAAGCTTTCCTTCGGAGTATCTAAGCGGAAAGTATCGTTGATTCTTCCGCTTGTGAGACGAGTGACGCTTATGTCGTTAAGCCCATATTTTGTAGCAATATTAAAGGTTTTTGATATTAGTTGATCTGACATTTATTGACCATGGGGAAGTTGCCAAAGGGCCACGGCACAGTTACCCCAAGTGCGTTCTTTGAGGAGTTCCCAAAGGGGCAATTCGAATTTACCTAAATCCTCGGGGGCCTGTTCCCAAACGACAAGGGCTCCTGGGCTGAGGAGTTTTTTCTCATTTAGTTTGTGTAAAATTTGGGGCACAATTTGCGCCTGTTTATAAGGTGGATCAAAAAAAAGTAAATCAAAGGGTTCTTCAGCTAAAAGGCCCGCTGCTTGTGGCCAGGTGATTTGCCGCAAAGTGGCCTCTTGGGCGGTAAGCCGGGTGGTGGCGATGTTGCGCTTTAAGCATTCGATGGCTCCTCGGTTGGAATCAACTAATAGTGCATAGGCCGCCCCGCGACTTAGGGCCTCCAAGGCCAAAGAGCCGCTCCCGGCGAAGGCATCCAAAACTCGAGCCCCTTCTATTTCAAAGGGTAGGCTCAAAAGCATGGAAAAGAGGGCCTCTTTGACTTGGTCGGCAGTTGGTCTGGTTGTTTGCCCCGGCGGGCTTATTAGTTTCAAGCCTTTGAAGCGGCCGGCAATGATTCGCGGCATAGTTTTCTGTTCTATAAAAGCACTGAAGTTAGTTAGGCTGTCATTTCAGCCACAATGCGGTCGGCGGCTTCAACGGGATCGGCGGCGTCACGAATGGGGCGGCCGATGACCAAGTAAGTTGCGCCGGCTGCGATGGCCTCTTTTGGAGTTGCCGTCCGTTTTTGGTCATCACCCGGAACAGATACCCAAGATGGTCTGATCCCTGGGATAATCAATAGTGGTTGGTCGCCAAAGCGGCTGCGCAAAGGGGCCAATTCGTGGCCTGAGGCAACTAAGCCGTGACAACCACTTGCTATGGCGCGCTCGGCTAAAATTTCTACTAAAGCTCCCGGGTTTCTATTTTCCGGGGCAAGTTCCGTGAGGTTAGCCGGGTTCAAGCTGGTGAGGACTGTTACGGCTAAAACTTTGGTATCACATGCGTTTTCCACTGCAGCTGCCATCATTTCCGGGCCGCCTTGGGCGTGGATTGTGATGAGTTCAGGCCCAAGACGCGCCGCCGATTTCATGGCCAAGCCCACTGTCGCCGGAATGTCATGGAGTTTGAGATCGAGGAAAATTTTAGTTTCCGGGGCTAAATCGCGCAGGCGAGAGACAACGCTTGGCCCTTCGGCAATGAACAATTCCAAACCAACTTTGAACCAGCCTACGTGTCCGTTTAGGCGGCGGGCCATGGCACTGGCGGCGTCCCAACTTGGTAAATCGAGAGGGAAAATAAGGCGTTCAACGGCTTTCATAAAGTTTTCTTTTCTGCTTCGGTAAGGGGTTCAATTTCTTCAAGGTCTTCAATGTTTTCGTCTTCGAGTTCCGGCTCGCTGAGTTCGAGCGGCTCTCCGTCTTTGAGTTCCGGTTCGCTGAGCTCGAGCGGCTCTTCGTCTTCGAGTTCCGGCTCGCTGAGTTCGAGCGGCTCTTCGTCTTCGTGTTCCGGCTCGCTGAGTTCGAGCGGCTCTCCGTCTTTGAGTTCCGGTTCGCTGAG
>CAYJAF010000013.1:0-45269 GCA_964368195.1 uncultured Thermodesulfobacteriota bacterium | reverse complement strand
TTGCTATTCGTGAAGGCGGCCGCACCGTTGGCGCCGGCGTCATCAGCGAAATCATTGAATAATTTTAATAGATTAATTTCTAATGCTAAAGCTCTTGGCTTTGTGGAGCCAAGAGCTGAATCCTGAAGATTTGAGAGGCCATCATGCCCCGCGACATTATCCAAATGCAATGCACGGAATGCAAGCGCCGTAACTATTCGACGACAAAAAACAAAAGGCGCACGCCCGGCCGTTTAGAGCTGAATAAATACTGCCCTTTTGACCGCAAGCATACCTTGCATCGTGAATCTAAATAATTGATTTTAGGCCAGTAGCTCAATTGGTAGAGTACCGGTCTCCAAAACCGGGTGCTGGGGGTTCGAGTCCCTCCTGGCCTGCCAATAAAACCAGCTAAGCCGGGAGGCAAGCTCACGCTTCCCGGTTTTGCGTATCTTAGAGAGTGGTTCCAATGGGTGATAATCCGCCGGTTGTAGTTGACGGCAACGAGGCCAAAAACCTTAGCCGTAGCGAACAGCGCAAAAAAAATCGCCAAGAAAACAAAGGCAAAAAAACTGAACCAACAGGGGAACCCTCAGTTGGTTTGTGGACACGCATCCACACTTTTTTTGTTGAGGCCAAAGAAGAACTTTTGAAAGTGGTTTGGCCCACGCGGAAAGAAACCTTCGACACCACTTGGCGCCTTTTGATTTTAGTTATTATAGCCGGCCTTTATTTGGGCCTTATCGACGGCATTTTGAGCCGCCTTTTGCGTCTTATTGTCTAGGGAGGTTTGAGGCCGTGGCTAAACAGTGGTATGTAGTTCATACATTTTCAGGTTACGAAAATCGGGTTAAGCAAACTTTAGATGAAGCTATTCGCAAAAACAATTTGGAAGAGCTCATCAGTCAAGTTGTGTTGCCCATGGAAAATGTGGTGGAGATGTCAAAAAATGGCACCCGCCGCACGACAGCTCGCAAATTCTTTCCCGGCTATCTATTAGTTCAAATGGAACTGACAGATTTGACCCAACATTTGATTAAAGAAACTCCCAAAGTAGCCGGATTTTTAGGTGATAAAAACGTTCCTACCCCCATTTCCGAAGATGAAGCACAGCGCATTTTAGTGCAGATGGAAGAGGGCGTCAAAAAGCCGAAACCGAAATTTCACTTTGATGAAGGCGACGAAGTTAAAGTTATTGAAGGCCCCTTTACCAACTTCACCGGCACGGTTGAAGAAGTTAATGAAGACAAGGGTAAGCTCAGGGTTTTAATCAGTATTTTTGGCCGCGCTACCCCTGTGGAGTTAGAGTTTGTTCAGGTTAATAAACTCGTTTAAATAAAAGTTCGTTTTGCGGTGAGCTAACTGGCTTGCCGCTTATATATATTAGTAGCTTCTTAGTCAAAAAGACTAAGTAGAGCTGGAATACCGCCCTTGATCATTTATCCAGTGCGGGAGCGACTTGGCTCTTTTGCTGTCGCGAAATCCTAGTAGGAGCTCCGAACGCTCCTCTCCCATAGGAGAACAATTATGGCCAAAAAAGTTGTGGGCCAAGTTAAATTGCAGATCCCCGGTGGTCAGGCAACCCCTTCTCCCCCCGTGGGCCCGGCTTTGGGTCAACATGGCGTTAACATTGCTGAATTTTGTAAAGCTTTCAACGCCCGCACTCAAAAAGCAACCGGCACCATCACCCCGGTGGTCATCACCATTTATTCTGATCGTTCTTTTACGTTCATCACTAAGACTCCCCCTGCTTCCGTTTTGCTCAAGCAAGTTCTTAAACTGGACAAAGGTTCTACCACTCCCGGGCGGACTCGCATCGGCAAAGTGACCCAAGACCAGTTGGAAGAAATCGCCAAAATGAAAATGGAAGATTTAAACGCCAATGATTTGGAAGCAGCTAAAAAAATTATCGCCGGCACGGCCCGTAGTATGGGCTTGGATGTCGCGCAGTAAGCGGGGGAATCATGCCTAAATACGGAAAAAAACACCTTGCGGCTCGCAACCAAGTCGACCGCTTAGTCCGCTATAATTTTCAAGATGCCGCAGCCTTAGTCGTGGCCGCCGCCCACGCCAAGTTCGACGAATCTGTCGACATCGCTGTGAAGCTCGGTGTTGACCCCCGTCACGCTGACCAAATGGTGCGCGGCACTTGTGCGCTTCCCCATGGCACCGGCCGAGTAGTGCGGGTGGCAGTTTTCGCCAAAGGTGAAAAAGAAAAAGAAGCTCAAGAGGCTGGCGCTGACGTTTACGGTGGTGACGATTTGGTCGAAAAAGTCCAAGGCGGCTTTTTGGAATTTGATAAAGCCGTTGCCACTCCCGATATGATGGGTTCCGTTGGTAAATTGGGTAAAGTGCTCGGCCCCCGCGGCCTCATGCCCAATGCCAAACTCGGCACCGTCACCTTTGATGTTGGCACTGCCGTTAAAGAGCTCAAAGCTGGTAAGATCGATTTTCGTGTGGAGAAAAGTGGTATCGTTCATGCTCCCATGGGCCGTATCTCATTCGGAGCCGAAAAACTTTTGCAAAACGTTGCCGCTTTCTTTGATGTAATTCAACGCTTGAAGCCCGCTTCAGCCAAAGGTGCCTACATCAAGACCATCTCCATTTCTTCCACCATGGGCCCCGGCGTTAAAATTGACCCGGCCTTGGTTAAAGAGTTGCGAGAACTTGCTGGTTAAGCGATTTTAATTCGACGTCCCCTCTCCGAGGGGACTTCTATGAATAACTCCCCAAGCACTATAGTTTGGGGTAGGGCCGAAGACAACCGGTCTCCCGTTTTCGGGATTAAGGCACCTGCCGCCGGTCGAGGTTGGGGATTCACATCCGCTATTTCTTAAGGCCCAGAAGAGAAGCAAGTCTTTTGACTTTGCCAGCCTTAAGAAAGGAGGAAATAGCATGGAACGTCAAAAAAAAGAACAACTTGCCAGCCAGTTGGCTGAGATTTTACAGAGCTCCCAAGCCATTATTGTCACAGACTTTAACGGCATGAACATGGAGCAGTTAGTTGAACTGCGTGGGAAAATGCGTGATGCTGGCTGCCAATTTCAAGTGGCTAAAAACACTTTGATCAAATTGGCCGCCAAAGACACCCCCACCGCTCAGCTCGCTGATGTGCTGGTTGGTAACAACGCGCTAGCTTATACCACAGGCGACCCGGCCGCTATGGCTAAAGTGTTGGTGGATTTTGCCAAAACCACTGACAAACTAGTCATCAAAGCTGGTGTTTTAGGCGAAAAAATCTTGAATCCGGCTCAAATTAAAGCTCTCGCCAGCCTCCCGAGCCGCGATGTCATGTTGGCCACCTTGCTTGGCACCATGAACGCTCTGCCCACCAATATGGTTCGTGTTCTGGCTGCTGTGCCGCAAAAACTGGTCTACGCTTTGGCCGCTATCCGCGACCAAAAAGAAGCGGCTTAAGTTTTTTACTATAGATTTTAATCGGGGGCTTTTTATGGCTTCCGCTAACTAATTTTATAAAATTACCTTTGAAAGGATATGAACCATGAGCGTTTCTAAAGCTGATGTGATTGAATTTTTGAAAAATATGACCGTTATCGAGTTGAGCGAACTCATTAAAGATTTGGAAGAAACCTTCGGTGTTTCTGCCGCCGCTCCTGTGGCCGCTGTGGCCGTGGCCGCCGGTGGTGGGGACGCTGCTCCGGCCGCTGAAGAACAAACCGAATTCACCGTTGTGCTCGCCGACGCTGGTGGTCAAAAAATCAACGTGATCAAAGAAGTCCGTGCCATCACCGGCTTGGGGCTCAAAGAAGCCAAAGACTTGGTTGAAGGCGCTCCCCAAACTCTCAAAGAAGGCTTGGGCAAAGAAGAAGCTGAAAAAATCAAGAAACAACTCGAAGCCGCTGGCGCTAAAGTTGACTTGAAGTAATTTATTTGTTACTATAAACAGGATAGTCTGGCAGAATGTGCTCGGGCTATCCTGTTTTTTCTCGCCTGCCTTTGGGCAATCTATTAAAGTGAAATGTCAAGCCGTGGCGGAGTGACTTTCCAACTAGATTCAACTCAAGGGCCTTGTAAGCTACCTCGGGCCGAACGGTGGTCTTTCTCACCGAGGTAAAACATAAGTAATATATAATCATTGAATATTTGGCCCTAAGAGGGAAATAATTTTTTGCTAGCCTGGTTGAGGGATTTCGACCGGGCGTCTTGAATTATGCCGTCGAGGGCTAGTAAACTTTTAGCTTGTCAAGCATTGCTTTGAACCTTTGCTTTAATGATGAGCTATTGCGCAAGTTGTTTTTTAACGTCAACGCCCACGTTGGAGGGAATATGTATACTAGTTCCAGTGATTTACGCATTAGGAAGACTTTCGGTAAAACTGAACCCGTCACCGATATGCCCAACCTCATTGAGATGCAAAGGTGTTCTTACGAGCGTTTTTTGCAAAAAGACCAAGAACCGGAAGAGAGAGATCTGCAGGGGCTCCAAGCTGTTTTTCAGAGCGTTTTCCCCATTCGCGATTTTTCCGGCTTGGCCAATTTAAAGTTCCTCTCCTACAGTTTTGACGAAGTAAAATATGAAGTGGACGAGTGTCTGGCCAAAGGGATGACCTATGAAGCTCCTTTGAAAATCAAAGTGGCTTTGGAAGTTTATGACCTTGATAAAGATACCGGTGCCAAAACCATTCGGGGCGGCGTGAAAGAGCAGGAAATTTATTTCGGCACTCTGCCTCTTATGACCAGTCGCGGCACTTTTATTATCAACGGCACTGAGCGGGTCATTGTTTCTCAGCTCCACCGTTCGCCGGGCATCTTCTTTGATCACGATAAAGGTAAAACTCACTCTTCGGGAAAAATTCTCTACTCAGCTCGCATCATACCCATGCGCGGCTCTTGGTTAGATTTAGAGATGGATCCCAAAGACATCATTTACGTGCGCATCGACCGTCGGCGGAAGTTCCCCGTGACTTTGCTCCTCAAGGCTTTGGGTTACACTTCCCAAGACCTTTTGGATTATTTTTACGATAAGGATGTCTTGCGCTTCCGTGAGGGCAAAGTCTTCCGCGACATCGACCCCATTTTGCTCATCGGTCAAAAAGTCGCCACTGAAATTGCCGACCCGGAAAACAACCGTCTTTTAGTTCGGAAGGGTAAAAAGATCACGAAAGTAGCCGCCCGCCGCCTGCGCGATTTGGGTATCCGGGAGACCGAAGCTCAACTTGACGATTTCTTTGGCCGCTATGCCGCCGCCGACATTGTCAACCCCGAAACCGGCGAAATCATTTTAGGCCTTAATGAGCCCTTTACCGAAGAGGCCCACGAAGCTATTTTAAGTGCCGGGATTACTGAGCTGCCGCTGTTATTTATTGATAACTCCACCATTAGCTCATCTTTTCGGGACACTCTTTTGTTGGATAAAGTGGAGACCACGGGAGAAGCGGTTTTGGAAATTTACCGTAAAATCCGCCCCTCGACTCCGCCGACTCCTGAGGCTGCCCAAGCCTTTTTTGAAAATCTCTTTTTCAATCCCGAGCACTACGACCTCTCGCCGGTGGGCCGTTTGAAATTAAACTTGCGCCTCTTTGGCGAAAGTGAGCCCTATGATGAAGAAGCCGGTGCTCCGCCGCAAGTTTTGCGCCGCCGGGACATCATCGCTGCGGTCAAAGAGCTGGTGCGCCTCAAAGACGACCCCACCAGTGAAGTGGACGACATCGACCACCTTGGCAACCGCCGGGTTCGGGCCGTGGGCGAGCTTTTGGAAAACCAATATCGTGTTGGTTTGGTGCGCATGGAGCGGGCCATTAAAGAGCGCATGAGCCTTCAGGAAGTGGACACCTTAATGCCCCACGACCTCATTAACTCCAAGCCCGTTTCAGCGGTGGTGAAAGAGTTCTTCGGCACTTCGCAGCTCAGCCAGTTTATGGATCAAAACAACCCGCTTTCGGAAATCACTCACAAGCGGCGTCTGTCGGCCTTGGGGCCCGGCGGTTTGACCCGCGATCGGGCCGGTTTTGAAGTGCGGGACGTCCACCCCACTCACTATGGCCGCATCTGCCCCATTGAAACTCCTGAAGGGCCCAACATCGGCCTTATTGTTTCCTTGTCCACTTACGCCCGAGTCAATGACTACGGCTTCATTGAGACTCCTTACCGCCGCGTTGTTGACGGCATTGCCACCCCGGAAGTGCAATATCTCACCGCCTTAGAGGAAAAAGACCTCCCCGTGGCCCAAGCTAACGTGCCCTTGGACGCCAACGGCATGATCAAAGTTGATATGGTTCCCTGCCACGTCAACGGCGAATTTATGTTGGTGCCCTTGCCGGAAGTAAAACTCATGGACGTCTCGCCCAACCAGCTCGTTTCGGTTGCCGCATCATTAGTGCCCTTCTTAGAACACGACGACGCCAACCGCGCGTTGATGGGCTCGAACATGCAACGCCAAGCCGTGCCCCTTTTGCGCACCGATGCTCCTTTGGTGGGCACCGGCATTGAATCCGTTGTGGCTCGTGATTCCGGCGTGACCGTGGTGGCTAAATATGACGGCGTGGTGGAAGATGCCGACGCTTCCCGGATTGTGGTTCGCTATACCGACCCCGAAGCCGATAAATCCGGCCAATGGGTTAACATCTATAAATTGCAAAAGTTTCACCGCACTAACCAATCCACCTGTTTTAACCAAAGACCCATTGCAAAATCGGGCGATTTGGTGAAAAAGGGCCAGATCATTGCCGACGGTCCGGCCACGGAAATGGGCGAGTTGGCTTTGGGCCGCAACGTCATGGTGGCCTTTATGACTTGGGGCGGCTATAACTTCGAAGATTCCATCTTGGTTTCCGAACGCTTGGTGAAAGAAGACATTTTCACCTCTGTTCATATTGAAGAGTTTGAAACCGTGGCCCGCGATACCAAACTGGGGCCCGAGGAAATTACTCGCGATATTCCTAACTTAGGTGAAGATTCCTTGGCCAATCTCGATGGGGCCGGCATCATTCGCATTGGGGCGGAAGTGAAACCGGGGAACATCTTAGTGGGTAAAATCACCCCCAAAGGTGAGACTCAACTTTCACCTGAAGAAAAGCTCTTGCGGGCCATTTTCGGCGAAAAAGCCTCAGACGTTAAAGATACCTCTCTTCGGGTTCCGCCGGGGGTGGAAGGCACCGTCATTGACGCCCGCGTCTTTTATCGCAAAGGCGTTGAAAAAGATGAACGTAGCCAACAAATTGAAAATGACGAAATCGCTCGCTTGATGAAAGATCAAGAGGACGAAATCCATATCATTACCAAAAACACTCAGCGCCGTTTGGCTGCCTATTTGGTGGGCAACACAGTTGAGTCAGCTCAAATATCAGATGGCCGCAAAAACTCGCCCATCTTGCAAAAGAATGATCAAATCACGGCGGAAAACGTCGATACCTTGGCGCCGTCAGCTTGGGCTGATGTCCTTTTAGTTGAGGACAAAGCCGGGGCCATGGTGGCGGAAATCAATAAAGCCGTGGCTCACTATGAGGAACAAATCGAATTTATTCGCCTCATTTTTGAAAAACGCATTACCAAATTGAAAAAAGGTGATGAAATGCCTCCGGGCGTCATCAAGATGGTCAAGGTCTACGTGGCCATGAAGCGGAAACTTTCAGTTGGCGATAAAATGGCCGGTCGTCACGGTAACAAGGGTGTTGTGTCCCGTATTTTACCCGAAGAGGATATGCCCTTTTTTGCTGACGGCACCCCCGTGGATTTGGTGCTCAATCCGTTGGGCGTCCCCAGCCGTATGAACGTGGGCCAGATTATGGAGACTCACCTTGGTTGGGCCGCGAAAGAATTGGGCCGTCAAATTGGTGAATTAGTGGATAAAACTAACCGTGAAGCCTTACGTTTGAAGTTCAAAAATGTCCTTGGGGAAAGAGACTTTGAGCGTTGGTGTGGCGATTTAGATGATGAAGACCTTTTGGAATTGGCGCGCCTTTCCTCCAAGGGGCTCCACATGGCCACGCCGGTGTTTGACGGTGCGGAAGAATCTGAAATCAAAGCCATTTTAAGTGAAGCCGGGCTCCCCGATATTGGCCAAGCCACTTTACGTGACGGCCGCACCGGTGAAACCTTTGAAAATGAAGTCACCGTGGGCATTATGTATATGCTCAAGCTTCACCATTTGGTTGACGACAAAATCCACGCCCGCTCCATTGGGCCCTACTCCCTCGTTACCCAGCAACCTTTGGGTGGTAAAGCCCAATTCGGTGGTCAGCGCCTTGGGGAAATGGAAGTGTGGGCCATGGAAGCTTATGGGGCCTCCTATAGCTTACAGGAATTCCTCACCGTTAAAAGTGACGACGTGGCCGGTCGGACGCGGATGTATGAAAAAATCGTCAAGGGCGATAACATCTTGGAATCTGGCTTGCCTGAGAGCTTTAACGTTTTGGTGAAAGAACTTCAAGCTTTGGGCTTAGATGTTGATTTGGAAGGCGATGATACCGAAGAGCTCAGCATCGAAGAGGCTAACATCGCAGCCTTACCTGAGGCTTTGGCCGAAATCATGTCGGCTCCTCAACCTGCGCCGCCCGTCTTTGAGCATGAACTCGAGCCGGAGCCTGAATCGGGCCTTGATATTTAATAGCATAATCAGGCGTTTAATCAGATTGAATGCCTGATAATATATAGCCGAATAAAACAATAATTAATCCGTGTGTTAAACGCCTCAAACCTTAAGAGGCAGGAAGAAGGACACCCGTGGAAGATATTTTAAGTTATTTTCAAAAACCGAAAGATCCACTAAATTTCAACAGTGTGCGCATAGCCTTGGCCAGCCCTGATAAAATTCGCCATTGGTCGAAAGGTGAGGTTAAAAAACCGGAAACCATTAACTACCGCACTTTTAAACCTGAGCGCGACGGTTTGTTTTGCGCTAAAATCTTTGGCCCCACTAAAGATTACGAATGTAATTGCGGTAAATATAAACGCATGAAACATCGCGGCGTCATCTGTGAAAAGTGCGGGGTTGAAGTTATCCAATCCAAAGTGCGTCGTGAGCGCATGGGTCACATTGAGTTGGCCTCCCCCGTGGCTCACATTTGGTTTTTGAAAAGTTTGCCTTCAAAAGTCGGTAACCTTTTAGATTTAGCCTTGAAAGATTTGGAAAAAGTTTTATATTTCGAAGCTCACGTGGTCATTGATCCCAAAGAGACTCCCCTCACTAAAGGGCAAATTCTCACCGACGAACGCCACCGCCAGTTGGTGGAAGAACACGGAGCCGATGCTTTTGAAGCTGGCATCGGGGCGGAAGCCGTGCAGAAAATGATTAAATCAGTGGATTGTTTGCAGCTCTCGGTTGATTTGCGCCGGGAATTGGCCGAGACTTCTTCGGAAGCCAAGCGGAAAAAAATCGTCAAACGCCTGCGCATTGTGGAATCTTTCCGTGATAGTGGTAACGACCCCGCTTGGATGATCATGGAAGTTGTTCCCGTTTTGCCCCCCGATTTGCGCCCCTTGGTGCCTTTGGAGGGCGGACGTTTTGCCACCTCAGATCTTAACGACCTCTATCGTCGGGTGATTAACCGCAACAACCGCCTCAAACGCCTTATGGAGTTAGGTGCCCCGGAAATCATTATCCGCAACGAAAAACGGATGCTTCAAGAGGCCGTGGACGTCTTATTTGATAACGGACGCCGCGGGAAAACCATCACCGGCCCCAACAAACGTCCCTTGAAATCTTTGTCTGATATGTTGAAAGGCAAGCAAGGTCGTTTCCGTCAAAACCTTCTCGGTAAACGGGTGGATTATTCCGGCCGTTCCGTTATTGTCATTGGGCCCGATTTGCGTCTCCACCAATGCGGTTTGCCGAAAAAAATGGCCCTTGAACTCTTTAAGCCTTTTATTTACCACCAGTTGGAAAAGAAAGGTTACATCACCACCATCAAGGCCGCCAAAAAAATGGTGGAAAAAGAAAGCGCCGAAGTTTGGGATACCTTGTCGGAAGTGGTGCGGGAATATCCCATTTTACTCAACCGTGCTCCCACCCTTCACCGCCTTGGCATACAAGCCTTTGAGCCTATTTTGATTGAAGGGAAAGCCATTCAGCTTCACCCCCTTGTCTGCGCCGCCTTTAACGCCGACTTCGACGGTGACCAAATGGCTGTTCACGTGCCTCTTTCCATTGAAAGCCAAATTGAGGCCCGTGTTTTGATGATGAGCACCAACAATATCTTGTCTCCGGCCAACGGCGAGCCTGTTATTGTGCCCAGCCAGGACATCGTTTTGGGTCTTTACTACATGACCAAGGAAAAACCCGGGGCCGCCGGCGAAGGTAGTGTCATGGCCGGGCCGGACGAAGTGCGCATGGCTTACGACCACGGTGCTTTGGATTTGCAAGCCAAAATCAAAGTGCGCCTCAGCGATCCCAATCTCCCGGAAGAGCCGGCTAAATTGGTGGAAACCACTTGTGGCCGCGTTTTGCTGGCGGAAATTCTCCCCAAAGAGTTGCCTTTTGAAACCATCAATCGAGTGATGAAAAAAGGTGAATTGCGCAATTTGATTTCCCGTTGTTTCCGTCTTTGCGGCATTAAAGATACCGTTCTTTTAGCTGACCGCCTCAAGGACTTCGGCTATCAATTTGCGACTAAAGCCGGTATTTCTCTCTGCATTTCCAACATGATTATTCCTGACCGGAAAAACGAAATCATCGAACTTGCTCAGAAAGAAATCACCCAAGTTGAATCGCAATACGAAGAAGGTATCATCACCGAAGGTGAAAAATACAACAAGGTGGTCGACATCTGGACGAGGGCCTCAGACGAAGTTGCCTCCGAAATGATGCAGGAAATCCAAACCACTAAACTAGACGGTAAAGATGCCGACGTCCAAGGCCCGGCCGGCTTTAACCCCATCTATATGATGGCCGATAGCGGCGCTCGTGGTTCGAAAGACCAAATGCGGCAGCTGGCCGGGATGCGTGGTTTGATGGCTAAACCGACGGGTGAAATCATCGAGCAACCCATTACCGCCAACTTCCGTGAAGGCCTCACCGTGCTTCAGTATTTCGTCTCGACTCACGGTGCGCGTAAAGGTTTGGCCGATACCGCCTTGAAAACTGCTAACTCCGGTTACCTCACCCGCCGTTTGGTGGACGTGGCCCAAGATAGCATCATCTTGGAAAGAGATTGCGGCACCACCGATGGCATTGAAGTTGAAGCCTTGCGGGAAGCTGGTGAAATCATTCAACCCTTGGCTGAGCGTATTTTAGGCCGCACAGCTTTGGGCGACATCATCAGCCCGGTTGACGGTAGCGTCCTCGTTGCCGATGCCGAAGAAATTGGTGAAGATGAAGCCGTGGCCATTGAAAAATCTGGCCTTGACCGCCTCAACATTCGCTCTGTTCTGACTTGTCGGGCCAAGCGAGGCGTTTGTGCCAAGTGCTACGGCCGCGATTTGGCCCACGGCAAACTGGTGGAAATCGGCGAATCCATTGGCATCATCGCCGCCCAGTCCATCGGGGAGCCCGGCACCCAGCTCACCATGCGTACTTTCCACATCGGTGGTACAGCTTCACGGCGAGTTGAGCGCCACGTCATTTCTTCAGAATTGACCGGCACGGTTGACTTCACCCCCGATGTTCGCTTGGTTCGTGCTCTGGACGGCGACTTGGTGGTGATGAGCCGCAAGGGTGAGTTGATTATCCGTGATGAAAACAACGTCCCGCGGGAAAAACACGAGCTTATCTACGGTGCCCATTTGCGCTTAAAAGCTCTGAATAATGTCAAGCGTCCGGCTTTGGAGGCCGCTCCGGTGGAAATGATCAGCGAAGCTGATTTGCCCCAATATGCCAAAGAACTCTCCGAAGGTTTGGGCCGTTTGGCCGGTTTCTTAGATGACAAAGTGGCTTTGGGTCTGGCTCAAAACCAATTGGCTCCTCTTTACGCTCGGGTGAAAGCTTGGGCCGAAAGCCAAAGCCTTCTTGATGGTGACGGTCTTATTGCCGAAGGGGCAAACGTCCCGGCAGCGGCTCAAGGCTTGGCCGACATTTGGGCAAGTGTCACTGATGCTTTAAATAAATCCGGCCAAGTGCTTGATGAATATGACCTGAAAAATAATAGCGATCGCACTCGTCTGAGCACCGATTATCAATTGGCCATTAATAAACCCGGCGAATTTGTTGATTGGGATCCCTTTACCGTGCCCATTTTGACCGAAGTCACCGGCTATGTTGCCTTTGAAGACGTGGAAGAGAGCAAAACCATGGTCGAAAGGGTCGACCAAGTTACGGGTAAATCTTCCAAAGTTATTGTGGAATCGAAAGTTGGGGATATTCGCCCGCGGATTCACGTGCTTGATGCCCCTAACGGTCAACCGCTCATGACCTCCAAAGGTTCTCCGGCCACTTATACCCTGCCGGTGAACGCCATTTTAATGGTGGATGAAAAAACCAAAGTCCACGCCGGGGAAACATTGGCTAAAATTCCTCGGGAAACCACCAAAACAAAGGACATCACCGGTGGTTTGCCTCGGGTTGCCGAACTTTTCGAGGTGCGCAAACCCAAAGAAGTGGCTGTTATCAGCGAAATCGATGGCATTGTGGCCTTTGGCAAACAAAGCAAAGGCAAACGCAAAGTCATCATCACTCCGGAATTTGGCGAAGCTAAAGAATATCTTATCCCCAAAGGGAAACACGTCACCGTTCACGAAGGCGATTTCGTGCGCACCGGCGAACCCTTGATGGATGGGGCGGCCAACCCCCACGATATTCTCTCCATCCGCGGGGTGAAAGATCTGGCCAAATACTTGGTTAACGAAGTGCAACAAGTCTACCGCCTTCAAGGTGTTAAGATCAACGATAAGCACATCGAAGTTATTGTGCGCCAGATGCTCCGTAAAGTGCGGGTTAAAGACCCGGGTGATAGTGAGTTGTTGTCCGGCGAATCAGCTGATCGTTTGAAGTTCGAGGAATTGAACGAAAAACTGATGGCCGAAGGAAAACAACCGGCCACCGCCGAGCCCGTTTTGCAAGGTATCACCAAAGCCTCTTTGTCCACGGAAAGCTTCATTTCCGCGGCCAGTTTCCAAGAGACCACCAAGGTGCTCACCGAAGCCGCCGTTTCCGGCAAAGTCGACCAGCTGGCCGGCCTGAAGGAAAACGTCATCATGGGCCGCTTAATCCCGGCCGGAACGGGTCTACCCAAGTATTTATCGCAATTCGATAAAAAACAAGGCCTCGTCACTGCCGGGTAAGATTTGGGGGAAAACTTTTTAAAAAAAAAGTTTTCCCCCAAACCCCCTTTCAAAAAACTTTTATGGGCGTGTGGTTTAGCGTTTTTACTTTGTAAAAAAGCTAAACCACACGCCAAAAATGTTATTTAAATGGGCTTCGGTATGAAATCTATTGTTTTAAAATACTTTTGCCTCAAAGTGCTTGTAATTAAATATTGTTTACAGACTGGATTTGAAGTCTGTTGTAAATATGCACTGGCCGTTGGGTACCTACCCCCAACGGCCAACGGCAACAGTTTAAATATTTAAACCCTGAATAACTATCAATGACCTCTTGCACAATTTTGCAAGGGGTTTTTGAAAATAAAACTAAGTGAAAGAAGGTGTATTATGGAAAACAGGCAGTTAGGAAAAAGTGGGTTTAAATCTTTTCCTTTGGCTTTTGGGGCAATGCGCCTTCCGCAAACTGACCCCAAAGACCCTTTGTCAATAGATGCTGACCAAAGCATTACCATGATTCGTAAGGCCATTGATGGTGGTGTAAATTACATTGACACCGCTTGGTCATATCACACCGCCAGCCGTGAGGCTCCGGGAGAAAGTGAGCCTTTGGTGGCTCAAGCGCTTAAGGGGGGCTATCGTGAGAAAGTAGCTTTGGCAACGAAACTCCCAACTTGGTTGGTTACCGAGCGGAAAGAGATGGATTACTTTTTGGATGCCCAACTCAAACGCCTTGATACCCACTATATTGATTTTTACTTGGCCCATAATTTAAATAATATGGTCTGGCCACAAATGGTTGAGCTTGGGCTTTTTGATTTTTTAGATAAAGCCCAAAAAGACGGCCGCATTAAATATCCAAGCTTTTCCTTTCATGATCGCTTCGAACTTTTTGAAGAAATTATGAATAGTTATGATTGGATTATGGCCCAAATTCAATATAATTATCTGGATTACGACTACCAAGCCGGACACCGTGGCCTCGCCTTGGCCGCTGAACGAGGCGTAGCCGTTGCCATTATGGAGCCCTTAAGGGGTGGCTTCTTGATTAACCAATTGCCCCCGGAAATGAAAGAAATGTTGAGCGCAATTCGCCCCGAGTGGTCTTTGGCTGATTGGGCCTTGCGCTGGCTTTGGAACGACCCCCGGATAGGAGTTGTTTTAAGCGGCATGAGCTCTTTAGAGCAAGTTTTGGAAAACGTAAAAATTGCTAACAATTGTGAGCCCTTAAATGAGACCGAAGAAAAGGCCGTGACTGAGGTGCGCAACTTTTTAAAGGCACGGCTGAAAATTAACTGCACTTCCTGCGGCTATTGTCTCCCGTGCCCACAAGGTGTGAGCATTCCAAAGAATTTCGAATATTTTAACGATTACTCCATGACAGATTTAGACATTTATCAAAAACGAGCAAAATATTTCCATAGCGTGCAAGTGGCCAAACACGAAGGCGCCCACAATTGCATTGAGTGTGGGGTTTGTGAAGAAAGGTGCCCGCAATCCATATCAATCGGCCAGTGGATGAAGGAAGTGGCGACAGTTTTTCCGGCCTGAAGTTGAGAAAACGCTGATTTGTCGATCTTTATTTAAGGAAACGCTAATAAATCGGCGTTTCTTTAAAAAAGCTCTTCTCTGGGCTTAGGCTTATGTGTTACAATATTAAATGTTTTTTTATAGATATGGGAAAAGCTAAAAGGAGTGGGCAAATGGCCGGCATTGGGACTTGGGAAGCTATTGTAATTGCAATTTTGGTATCAGTCATTTTTGCCGGGCATAAGTGGGCGCAATTATTTCGTTATTTGGTGCAGAATCTGCGAAAATCTCCCGTGAGCCAAAACGATTCTCCGACGACTACTGAAGAGCAGCTTGAAAATAAAGATGAAAATTCTCCAGTTGCATCTGAGCCAAGTGAAGCTCCTGAGGTGGTAGGCCCGCAAAAATAGTTTCAAAATCTCGCTCGTCAATTATCAGCCGCCAATCAGTTGTCCAAAGCTAAATACCTTTGGAAGTAAAATTATGAGTAAAAAAAAGAAAGATAAAAGCAATATAATTTGCCAAAATAAAAAAGCTCGCCATGAATATGAGCTCGGCGACAGCTATGAGGCCGGTTTAGTTCTCACCGGAACGGAAGTTAAAAGTTTGCGCCTGGGGAAAGCTAACCTCACGGAAGCATATGCCCGCATCATCAATGGTGAAGCTTGGCTTCTCAATGCTCACATCAGCCCTTACCCCATGGCCTATTTCGGCAATCACGATCCCTTGCGGCGGCGGAAGCTTCTGTTGCGGCGCACAGAATTGCGCAAACTCTACGGGCGCACCCAAGAGCAAGGCTATAGTTTAATACCCTTAAAATTATATTTTAAAGATGGTTTGGCCAAAGCTGAGTTAGCCCTGGCCCGCGGCAAAAAAAGCCATGACAAACGCCAAGCCTTGAAAGCGGCTGATGCTAAAATGGAAATGGCCCGTGCTTTGCGGGAGCGTAATACTAATTAGTTGGTGCTGAAAAGCTCTTTTTTAGTCGTTTTCAGCGGCGGCTAACTAGTCAATACTGAAAATCTTCCTTATGGAGAAACCTAATAATGACGCAAAAATCGAGGCTTTTAGTGTTAGTCGATGAAGCCAATATAACCAGGGCGGCCTCAAAAAATTTCAGACGCAATTTTGATTGGAATCGGTTTCGTGATTATTTGGAAACAGGAGTAGGGCCCGACCGCAGTTTGGTGGAGATGATAATTTACGCCGGGCTTCCGCCTTCGACCCCGGAATGGACAGATAAGCGTGAAGCAAAACGCCATTATATCCATTGGTTACGAAGCCAAGGCTTCATGGTTTATGAAAAAATCGGCCAGCCTCGCATCAATGGTTGGTATAAGGCCTATGTTGACGTCATCATGGCCATTGACGCCCTTGATTTGAGCCAGCGCATAAGGCCCGACATCGTCACTTTAGTCACCGGTGGAGCTGATTTTGCCCATTTGGCTATGACTTTACGGCGAGACGGCATTCGGGTGGAGGTGGCCTCCGTTCCGCAGACTCTCTCTTCAGAGCTCAAGACGGCGGCTTCCAGCGTCATTGATTTAAGTGAATTATTCCTCTCATTTGAACCATTTGAATATAATGAAAATGACCCCATTAATTTAAGTGAAGATTATTATTGAACTCTCTAGCCCCCCGTTTTTCCCCTCAATGAAAGCACCGCTTAATTGTCCTTTTGCCCCTAAAGTTCCTTATTTCTCACAGGCGGGGTAAAAATGGACAGCCAATTGCTGCAAAGTTCTCCTTGGGTCGCCACAAAGTTCTGATGTTCAAGCAAATTAGTCGCCGCTGAAAAACGACTGAAAAGGAGTTTTTCAGCATCGACAAATTAGATTGACGTGTTAGCAGGGGTGACGCGTCTAAATTTTCGTCGCTCACCTTGGGGGAGTTTCTCCAAAAGCTTCCTTGTTTTAATTCCTTCAGCTTCGCTTCACTTCGGCTAACGCCTTCGTTTTGCTCATAAGGCGGAATTAAAATTGCGGAATCTTTTGGAGAAGCTCCCCCTTCGGTTTCGCTTACCATCTAGCCAAGCAAGGGCGACAGAGGAAAACTCATGACGTTCTATCAAATTAGATTGATTTCCCTGCCCGAGTGGATAATGGGCTTGAATTTTGGGCGTCAAAATATTACCATAGGGTGAGGAGAGTTTTGGGTGTAAAATCTCAAAGACATTTCTGTTGCCGTAAGAAGTTTGGGTTCAGAGCTAAAGTGATAGGATAAAGCATGAATAATATTTTGATAGCCGTTCGCGATGATAAAGTGGCCGCTCAATTGGCCACCGCCTGCCAAGACCGTGGGGCTAACACCTTTCGAGCTCTGGGAGCTACCCAGGCCCTGCCTGAAATCAGTGCTGAGGCCAACGGTTCCGGCAAAGGCCCCAAGTGGACGGGGCTATTACTTGATTTAGCTTACGGGCAAGCCAAGCCCTTGGATTTAGTCTCTTCTTTTATAGAGGCTAACCCCGATTTGAAAATTGTGGCTTTGGCTAAAAATATGGAAATCAAAAATTTGACGGCTCTCATGCGTCTGGGGGTCTATGACTTTTTAGAGCTCCCCCCGGAACCATTGGAACTGGCCGGTTGTTTGGATAAATTCTTGGGTCGTTTGGGGCCCGGGAAAGAGACTCCTTCGGCTGTTGTTGCGCCTCCTCCCAGCGACCCGGCTCGTTTTGCCCACATTGTGGGGCAAAGTGCGGCTTTGAAAAAAGTCTTTAAAATGGTTGATAAAGTGGCTACGACTGACTCTACGGTTATGATCCACGGTGAAAGCGGCACAGGTAAAGAACTCATCGCCCGGGCCGTTCATCAGGCCAGTTTGCGCGCCAATAATCCTCTGATACCGGTGAATTGCGGAGCAATTCCGGAGGAGCTTTTAGAAGCCGAGCTCTTTGGTCACGAAAAAGGCGCCTTCACCAATGCCATTCGCACCCGCATTGGACGCTTTGAAATGGCCGACGGTGGGAGCATCTTCTTAGACGAAATTGGCGATATGAGCCCGAAACTCCAGGTGAAGCTCTTGCGGGTCTTGCAAGAGCATGAAATTGAGCGGGTGGGGGGCGACAAGGTTATCCCGGTGGATATTCGCGTCATCACCGCCACTCACGTTGATTTGGCCCAAGCTGTTGAAGAGGGCCGATTCCGTGAGGATTTGTTCTACCGCCTTAACGTCATTCCGGTGACCATGCCTCCTTTGCGGGACAGGCTGGTGGATTTGCCTCTTTTGATTGTCCATTTTTTGCAAAAGTTCCAAAAGTCTCGGGCTAGCGATGTCATCGGTATGAACCGGGAGACTCTAGAGCGACTTTGGGCTTATAACTGGCCGGGCAACGTTAGGGAGTTGGAAAACTTAATTGAGCGTATGGTCACTTTGGCCGACGAAAATATTTTGACCTTGGAAGATTTACCACCTAAACTTTTAGATGTCGTCTGTGGCCCTTTGCCCGCTGATTTTCCCGATTTGACGGAACTCACTTTGGATTATTCCTTGAGCTCTGACGGCACTTCTGAAGGGCTGGAAGTTTCCGGTGAAACCGGTGAGCGAGAAGTCGGCCCGGAAGTGGAGTCAGCCGAAGAGGTGCCTACGCTTCCGGTTTCTCTAAGTTCTTCGAGCCAAGTTTCACCCGCTATGATGCCTCTTGGGCCGGAAACTCAAAGTGAAAGCTGGTCTTTCCCGCCGGAAGGGCTTGATTTCAATGCCCTTGTTTCCGCTTATGAAGAGAAGTTGATTCGCGGTGCTTTGGAATGCGCCGGAGGCGTCAAAAATCAGGCGGCCAAGCTTTTGGGTTTGAACCGCACAACTTTAGTGGAAAAAATGCGTAAAAAAGGGATTACCGGCGGCGAAGAGAATTGAGGCAGGCAAGTTCTTAGCATTTCCTTAAGCTTAAAGCATTTTTAACCGATATATTATTAAGGCCGAAAGTCACTTGTGAATTTTGCGGGAGCATAATTGCCCAAAGATGATTACTATTTTTAACATATGCGCCATGGTGCCAACCAAGCTCCGGCTATTTATCCTCATGAGTTTAATGCTTTTGGGGGTTCTCAGCGGAGCTCCGGGACGCCTTTCGGCCATGGACGAGCTCAACCAACTATCTGATGTAGGGCTCGGTAAAAGTGCTGATTACACCCGCCTTGTCTTCACTTTCAAAGATCCCTTGACTTCTTATGTTGTCCGCCGTGATGATGTTGATGAAGTGATTGTCGATTTTGGCCCGGCTTTGGGGCTTAGTAACTTTGCGCCGCCCCAAAATGAAGTTGTGCAAAATATCAGCTTAGCTGAAGAGGGGGGCCGTTTAGTTGCCACTATTCAGCTGGCTTCCAACAGCTATGAAGTGCGGCATTTTTACAGCCGTGATCGTTTTAGTGCTATTTTAGATTTTAAAAATCAAGACGAAACCTTGACCACCCAAACAGAAATGCTCGATTTAGAGCCCTTGAGCCTGCCGCCCATTTCCGAGGTGGCCTTCCGCTTGGGCTTGTTGGTTGAGCCTTCGCCGGAAAACAGGCAAGCTGAAAACCTTTTTCAAAGAATTTTAACAGCCTTACAACAGAATAATAATGAGTCAGCACGCGCCGATATTGACCGCTTTGCCGAACTCTTCCCCGGCCACCCCTATGATGAATATCTGACTTATCTCAAAGCCGAGCTCGACTTATTGGCTAACCCGGCAGATAATTACGCCATAGCCACTGAAACTTGGAAAGATGCTTTAAATAAATGGCCCCAAAGCACTTTGGCTCCTCGGGGGCGTTTCATGTTGGCAGAGGCTGATCGTTTAATAGGCAGCTTAAACGAGGCCGCCGCTCAATTTAAAATTTTGGCAACTGACCCGGAAGCAGAGGATTACATCTATCCTCAATTGGCTTTTTTGCGCTCGGCTGATTTATTATTAAACTTAGGGCTTTTAGAGGAAGCTCAGAATCTTTTGGAGCCTGTTTTGAATGAAGGGCTTAAAGATCGTTTGAGTTTAGAGGCTTATGTCCGCTTGGGTATGGTCAATTTCTATCAGGGACTTTTTAGCCAAGCTACCGAAATATTTAACGAAGTATTAGAGCGGGCCCCCGACATCTACCAAAACTATCCCGAGATGCTCTACGCCATGGGAGAATCATATCACTACCTGGGGCGACCTGACCTCTCGCGCCTTTTTCTAATGCACGCCTTAAATCTCATGCCCAATCACCCCAAGGCTGACGTCATCATGGCTCGTATTGGCGACGACTACCGCCAAGAAAACAAAGACCGTGAAGCCATCGCTATTTACGGGGCGGCACAGCGTCGTTTCCCCAATGGCGACGGCGGAGTCATTAGTCAAGTTCGGCTGGCTGATATGGGTTCGCTCCATAGCTTTTATACTCAAGATAAAGTTTTTGATGCGCTTGAGCACGGCTCACGTTTTGCCACCGTGGATATGTATAAACGAATTGTGGAAAAGGGCTCTGATTCGCCCTTAATGCAGTTGGCCCACCTTAAAATCGGGACAGCCCTGGCCGAAGAGGGGGAATATGGCGGGGCCATTGAATGGCTTCGTGATTTGGAAATGAATTACCCCAGAAGCCCGCTTTTAACCGAAGCTTTGCCAATTTTAAACGATTCCTTGGTTAAAGAAATAAGCTTGCGCCGTGACCTTGAGGATTGGCAGGCCATCACCGACCTTTATGCCGACAGCTCCTCTTACTTGGCCGCTGAAGATCGCGTGCCCGTTCAGCGCATTGTCGCCCAAGCTTACGAAGAGTTGGGCCGTTATAATGACGCCCGAGATATGTGGCTGGAATTGGCTGAGCAAACTCCCGAAAGGCGCCTTGACCGAGCTAAAGCCTTGGTGAATAACAGCTTAAAAGTTAAACAGCCGTTGGCGGCTTTGGGGTTTTTAAAAGAAATGGAAGAGGAGTTCCCCGGTGAGCAAGATTGGATAACCACCCAGTTGGCTCAAGTGGGGCGTGACTTGGCTGCGGCAAAAACTCCTCAGGCGGCGGCTGATTTAGTTGAGCTGGTGGATTCTGTCAAAGTGGAGCCCGTGCGCAGCAAAGCCTTATCGGATGCCATTGCCATTGAAATTTTGAATCAAAATTACGATTCCTCAGTGGATCTGATGGAAAAGTTCCAAAGTGAATACCCAGAAGACCCTCTCAGTGATGAATACCTTTTGACCCAAGCCCAAATTGCTGATCGGCAAAAGCGTCATAACGATGCTTGGGATCTTTTGAGTGATTTCCGGCAGAAAAACCCCGAAGACCCTCGGGTGCGTGAACAGCTCTTAGATCAAATTGAAAAAGCCGAAGAGCTCGGGCGCACTGACGATGTCTTTCGCTTTATGGAACTTTATCGGGCTTACTACCCTGAGGCACCGGAAAGCCGCGGGATGCTCATTGCCCGCTTGGAGCGTGAATGGGAATTGGGCCGCTTAGCTGACGCTCGGGAATCCTTGGCCAACTTCCGCCAAAGCTACCCCGGCAACCAGCAATACCCTGATTTACTTATAAAGATGTCTGATGATGACTGGCAGGCCGGTCGTTATGATGAGGCTAAAGGAGCCATTGGGGAGTTATTACTTAACGAACCAAGCGACCCCCGCACTTTTGATTTTCTTTTGCGGCGGGCTGAAGACAATTGGCAAAAAGAGCGTTACGCCGAAGCTCAAGAAATTATTGATCAGCTGAAGCAATATTATCCCAACCAGCCGAAAGTGTCTGATTTGATGCTCAAATTAGCCTCGGCCAATTGGGATAGAGGGCGTTTCCCGGCGGCTCAAGAAATGTGGGCTGATTTCCGGCAAACTTTCCCCAACGATCCCCGGGTGGGCGAAACTTATTTTGACCAATATCAAAAGGCTGTTGCCAGCGGACAAGGGGAAGTGGCCTCGGCTGCGGCCGATTCCTTCCGGCAGGAAATGCCTGACAATCCATTGCAGGCTGAGCTATTGTTGGAAGAGGCGAAGGATTTTCTGGCCGCTGGCCGGGTGGATGACGCTTTGGCCAAATGGAATACCTTCCGTGCACAATACCCAAATGACCCCCGAACCCCGGAGATACTTCTCATTCAAGCTCGTCAAGAGATGAAATCCGGCCGTGAAGCAGATGCTTTAAATCATTTTCGCAACTTCATAACCCAATATCCTGCCAGCGAGCGCACTCCGGATATATACTTGGAAGCGGCCGGGGCAGCTTTGGCGGCCAATATGCCTGACCCGGCTTGGGATTTACTCGAGCGTTTCCGCACTCTTTATCCCACCCACCCCGAGAGGGCCAAGGCAATTTTAGACCAGGCCGAATTGGGCCAAAGTTTGGGGCGTCCGGCCGATGCCATTGCCCTTTACGAGCTCTTCCGCCAAGATTACCCCGCCGCTCCCCAAGTGCCCGATACCTTTTTGACCCAAGCACGTCTGGAAATCGCCGATAGTAATAGGGTTGCGGCCACTGAAACTTTGGAGGAAGGCATTCTGACCAATCCCGTTTTAGACACCGACCCTCAAGTCCAGGCCCTTTTAACCGATCTCTATCTTGAATTGGGGCGGGTGGAAGATTGGGCCAATTTAGTTGAGCGCAACCTCGACCGTGACCCAAACCCCGAAGATAGCCGTGAAGATCGTTTCCTGAAATACAATCAGCTGGCCCAAGTGAATCAAAAGTTGGGGCGTATGCTTGAGGCAGAACGCAATTACGATTCCGCTTTGGCCAACCGCCCTTCCAAGGTGGCCGCCGAAACTCTCTATGCCATTGCCGGAGCTTATCGTGATATGCTCCGTCCTGAAAAATACGCCTCGACCTTGGCTTTAGTGCGTGACGCCGGTGACCCCTTCTGGCAAAAAATCGCCACCGACGAACTCTCAACCCTCAACACCCCCTCTTAGCAGGGCGTTCGCCCTGCACCCTCGGATGCTTCGCATCCGCTCCGATGGCGCTATCGCTTACAACGTCTCAAACAAGCTGCTTTCGTTTCCGAGTAGTTACTTTGGGCAGGGCAAGATGGGTGAGTTTAGTTACTACTCGGAAACAAATGTAACTTGTTCTAATTGAAGTAAGCGAAGCGATGTCGGAGTTGGCTGGCGGCCCTGCCGCCCCGAGTAGTTACTTTGGGCAGGGCAGGGCGTTCGCCCTGCACCCTCGGATGCTTCGCATCCGCTCCGATGGTCGCTTGGCCGTTGGCCAAGCTTGCTACGCAGTAAACAAGTTGCTTTGGTCTCCGAGTAGAAGTTTTAGGCGGAGCAAAAAAGACACAAACCGCTACCACGCAAGGCTGACGTAGGAGAACTTTGCAGGAATTGAAAGCCATAAGCCCTACTGTCTGAGCGTTAGCGAGTTGTAGGGTTAAATGGCTTCAATTACAGCAAAGTTACTCCGTAGGAGGCCGCAATAAGTGAGGCAGTATAGTTTCTACTCGGAAACAAATGTTACTTGTTCTCATCGAAGCAAGCGAAGCGACGTCGGAGTTGGTTGGCGGCCCAGCCGCCAAATTACCACAAACGCCAAGAATGCAAACAAGTGCGGGCCACCGCCGCAACATTTACTTGAGAAGCTCCTCTGGCTAAAAGGGTTTCCGTTGCTTCTCCCAAGGTTGCCCCGGTGGTCAGAACATCGTCAAAAAGTAAAATGCGCCGCCCGCGAACTTCCCCCGTCACTTGAAAAGAGCCTTTAATCGCTTGGGCACGCTCCTTGGCAGTCAAAGCCGCTTGGGGCACTTCGCCTTTTGTGCGCACTAAAAAATTTTCGCTTATAAGCTTTGCCCATGGGGCATAGATGAGCCGGGCCAATTCCGCTGACTGGTTAAAGCCGCGGGTGGCAAAGCGATGTTCGGAGATTGGTAAAGGGATAATTAAATCGGGGAAAAAGCCGGAATCCACTTCCCTTTGGGCGGAAGTGAGGCCGCTAGTTAAAGCAGAAGTTGCCACTGCGGCCAAAACGTGGGTTTGGTCTAAAGCTCCATAATATTTCAGACGGGCAATGGAATGGGCCACCGAGCCTTCATAGCTGGCGGCCACTTTTGCCCCTTGCCATGGGGGAGGATTGGTCAGGCAATCGCCACAAGTGTGGTTGGTCTCTTCCGGCCACGGGCGAGCGCAAAGGGGGCAGGCCCATAGCGGCAACAAGCGCACGGTGCTTTGGCATTGAGGGCAGAAGTGGGCCGCTAAATCGTTTTGGTCATCAACTAAGGCCAGAGGCCGAGGGCAGGTGGCGCACACCGGTGGCCAGAGGAGATCGGCGGCGCATTGTTTTAGAGCTTGCAAAAGTTCGAAACTAGTTTCGATGGGTTGGCGAAAAATTTTGGGCACCACAAAAATTCACCTCCGCTGCAAAGGAAATGTTAATTAGTCGATGCTGAAAAGGAGTTTTTCAGTATCGACTAATTAGTTAGCATTTTCGCAAACCCACATCTTTAGCCGCCTTTTTAAACTCAGCCCAAGACAGCTCCTCCGCTAACCCCGCGCAAGCCGCCTTAGCTTCTAAAAAAACGCTTTCATCTGCCAAAAGACCGGGCAAATAAGGCCACGCCCGGCACACTTGGGGCTTTTGGTTGTGAATGCGGCATCGGCCATCGGGCCGATGAAAGCGGCAATAGCCACTTTCATCGGTGGCAATATCCCAAGGTGGCTCCCCGGGCTCGAGATAGAGGGCGGCAAATTCCGCCAGAGCAAGGCCCAAAAACTTGGCCACAGCTTGGGCTTCATTTAGGCTTAGGCGCACCCCTTTTCGACCTTGGCAACAGAGGCCACAACAGAGGCAGTTAAACGATGCGGTCTTTGGTGGCAAAATCCGGTTGGCCTGTCCCTTCTAAAACGCTGTTCCACAAAACCCCGTGGGGGTCTACTTTTTTCCTTTTTTCAATGGCTTTGGCAATGGGTACGTGGACAAAATGGTCGTTCCACAAGCCAATTAATAAATCTGTTTTTCCGGCCATGGCTGCATGCGTGGCTTTTTGGCCAAGGAAGCTACAGTAAACTTGGTCGCTGGCGTTGGCCGGCGCACTACGGATAATATAGCTGGGGTCAATATATTTAAGGTTGAGAGGCAATTTTTTGGCCTTGAAATATTGTTTAATGCGGTCGGCTAAAAAGGTGCCTATGTCTTTATGAAGCACGTTGCCGGAGGCGTCTCGCACTTCTTCTTCAGTTTTAAAAAACTTTTGGCCCGCACCTTCGGCCACCACTAAAACAGCGTGGCCGCGTTTGGCCAGGCGACTTTCCAAATGTGGCAAGAGGGCGCCGGGGCCTTCGAGATCGAAATCCACTTCCGGGATTAAAACATAATTGACATCGCTTTGGGCCAGGGCGGCTGTGGCGGCAATGAAGCCGGAATCGCGGCCCATGAGCTTCACCAGCCCCACGCCGTGCGGAGCACCGATTGCCTCGGTGTGGGCACTGCGGATAACTTCGGAAGCCACCGTGACAGCTGTGTCAAAGCCGAAAGAGCGTGCCACCAAGCCGATGTCGTTATCTATGGTTTTGGGAATCCCCACCACTGATATTTTTAAGCCCCTTTCCTTTATCTCTTGGGCCAAAGCGTGGGCTCCTTTCAAGGTGCCGTCGCCGCCGATGCAAAAAAGAATATTGATGTTAAGGCGCTCTAAGGAGTCAACTAAGAGCCCGGGTAGCATATCGCCTCGCGAGGAGCCGAGCACCGTGCCGCCAAATTCATGGATATGGGAAACAAGTTTGGGAGTGAGCTGGATAAGCTCGTGGCCATATTCAGGCATCAAGCCTTGGTAACCATATTTAACGCCCAAAATGTTAGGTACTCCATAGCGGTAATGCAAAGTCATAACCAGGGAGCGGATGACGTCGTTGAGACCGGGGCAAAGCCCGCCAGCCGTTAAAATGGCGGCCCGCACCTTGGAGGCATCAAAATAAACCTCTCGCCGCGCCCCGGCTTCCTCGAAGGTCTCCAGCTCGTGGCCTTCTTGTAAGCTGGCAATGTTATGCTGAGCGCAAGCGTTTACCAATATGCGAGTTTCATCATCGGTGAAGGATGTCCAAGGTGTGGTTACGTCAAGGCCGTGGGTGCCGTAACCTAAGAGGGGCGAATTTAATTTAGCCGGCCCTAGGGTTTCGATTTGTAACTCACCGCTTTTAAAATCAACTTTATTTTCCGTGCTCATTTGCAAACTTCTTTCTTTTGAGGTTAGGGGCTCTTTGTGAAGTTATATTAATGTTACAATTATATTTTACGCTATTTCACCCCTTTAAATCAAGTCCAAGGCAGTGTTAATCTAATTTACTATTTTCCCGGCTCCTACGGAACAACTTTTCATCTCTTGCCTGCAATTTAAGCCCTACAACTCGCTAAAGCTCAGACAGTAGGGCTTAAATTTTGCAGCCAATTTCTGAAAAATTTTCCTCCGTCGCCTTGCATTTTATATGATCACGATTTGATAAGACACTTTTACTCTTAAACTTTTTGATTATAATTATTTTTTGCGGGATAAATAATTGTAATTAAATATGATTTGTAAATAAAGTTTGAAATTGTTCGCAAAACTAGCGAAGCCGAAGGGGGTGCTTCTCCAAAAAATTCTGCAATTTTAATTCCGCCTTGCGAGCGAAACGAAGGCGTCCGCCGAAGTAAAGCGAAGCCGAAGGAGTTAAAATAAAGAATGTTTTGGAGGAGCACCCCCAAGGCGAGCGACGAAAAATTAGATTGACGTGCAAAAGTATCTTATTTGCCGGTTAGAAGCGTTGCTGGTGCCACTTGGGGATGAAAATGTCGTTGGCGAGGGTGAGAAAATATTCGTCGGTCATGCCGGCTAAAAAGTCTCTGGTCATTTCCGCCGCTTGGTGGCTTTGGGGGTAGTCTTTATCCAAGCTGTCTAAAAATTGTCGCACTTGTTGAATTTTAGGTTGGCCCGATTGGAAATCAAGGAGCAGTTTTTCGAAAAGCAGGGCATAAAGCTGTTTTATTTTGGGGGCTTCGGTTTTGATTTTTTCATTAAAGTAAATGCGCTCACGGTTAAATGATTTCAAAGCCTTGAGCCCTTGGGCCACTTTGGGAGAAAAGGCAATGAGCCCTGGGTTGGCTTGGGAGTTTTGCCGCAAATCCTCCACTAAACTATAGACAATCTTGCCATTTGTATCGCCTAAGACCTCTGTCACACAAAGGGGTAGCTCCTCCCTTTGTAAAAGCCCAACTTCAATGGCATCTTCAAAATCACGCCCCACGTAACTGATGCTGTCGCAAAGGCGCACCAAACAGCCTTCGGCGCTCCAAGGAATCAGTGATTTTTTCGGGGTTTTTTCTCGTGTTTTGAGGCGAATTTCAAATTGCGGAAAGCTTACTTCGTCCTTTAAGGGGCGTAAAGTAGTGAAGTCAACTTCGCCATCGTGGCATAAAATTCCATCTAAAGTCCCCAAGGTCAAGTTGAGGCCCAAGCCGTTCTTTTCCAAGCGCTCTAAAAAGCGAATGCCCATCACAGCGTGGTGGAAGGGCCCCAAGCCGTGCGCCAGGCAGAGCTCGCTCAAATATCCTTCACCGTCGTGTCCAAAGGGAGGGTGTCCCAGGTCGTGACCTAAGGCTATGGCTTCAATTAGGTCGAGTTCTAAATCGAGCTCACGGCCAATGGTTCTGGCCAGGCGCGAGACAACCTGGACGTGTAAAACGCGGTGGGTGATGTGGTCGTTTTTCAAAAGGAAGAAGACTTGCGTTTTATCAATATAGCGGGTGTAGGCTCGGGAGTGGAGAATGCGGTCTACGTCAAGGGCCCACGGGGAGCGGTGGTCGAGGCGCCCTAGGGCGTCAAGCTCTTGGCGTCTGGTCTTTAATTCTTCAATCATACTAGAGGACTCCGGCTAAAATTTTACCTTAGGAAACGTCGGTTAATCCTGCTGGCAGAATTAATCAGCAAGGCGCACACGCCTAACATGAGCCCGCTTAGAACGGAAACCCATGGATTTTCCTTTCATTAAAGGCTGCGGTAAAGTAAGTAATTTGCTTACTTTACAAGTAAACGCTAATTAATCAACGTTTCCTTCATTATAAAATAATCCCCCGGTTGAAGACAAGGCTTTTTAAAAAACTAGGAGAGAACGAAAATTCACACTTGGCCGTTTTAGTATGCAATTTCGTTCACATCACTATAAGTAGTATAAATTAATAGAAAACAGCTGGAAATCAATTTGGGTCGGCAAAAACTACCCCAACATCTTGGGGGGAGCTAGGCAAAAACGTCAATATTTTGCTGTTACTTTTCACACCTAAATAGCCGATAAGATATAACAGCTTGAATTTATTAACTTTAAACTTTTGGCTTAGCTTTTGCTATATCTGTTAGACAAGTTTAAACATTCTCTAAGAAGGAGGCGCATTATGCAACACCATCAAAATAATATAAACGAAACCGTGGCTCTTAATTACAATAACGAACTCAGCTTCAATGAGCAATTTGAAAACTATAAGGCCAAAAACGAAGATTCTGTCAACAGCTGGCTGGAACAAAGCAAATACATATGCTCCACTTGCCAAGATAACGGAACAGTTATGGGCTGGAAAGCAGATAACACGGCTTATGAACGCCTTGTGTGTCCGGCCTGCCATGGTGAAAGCGTTGCCTAAGCAAGCTTCCTTACTGAAACTTAAAATAATTGGGAAACAGTTTTTAGCAAAGGAAAGGAGGGTGCCAGAAAAATATAATAGTTCACTAAAATAGTTCACCAAACTAATGCGTAAATAGCGGGTCTCTTGGTAGTTTCCGCTATTTACGTTTTTTTTGGCCAAGTTGAAAGTGGAGCGTAGCCTTCTGAGTGTTGTTTAAAGAAAGCATTGACTCAAAAAGGTAAGAAGGTTATAATGCTAACTTTATGGATAATAAGGAGTTTAAAAGTAATGGGTGACAAAAACCGCTTGGAAGAAATTTTAAAAAAAGCTCAGGGCGATCCCGAGGCCAGACCGGAGTTTTACCAAACTCTGATGAATTCGGCTGTCTATGTTGTTGGGCGTCCGGAAGTTGACGAAAATGGTCAAAATGCGGGCCATTTCCAACTTAAACAGTGGAAACAGCCTGACGGCACCCTGTCTTTGCCTTTCTTTGCTACTTTGGAGAGCTTAGAGGCTACTTTAGGTAAAGAAGATCAACACCTCCATCTGCCTGTGCCTGATTTGTTTCGTTTGACCGCAGGCGTCACTTTGGTTTTAACTTGCCCGGGGGTAACAAAAGCCTTTAAGCCCGACGAGGTGACGGCACTTTTAGCCACAGCCATGGCCATGGATCCTTTGGCCCAGAGCTTAATGCGGGCAGTGCGAGCAAATAATGAAGAGGCGCGGAAAGAATTTTACCGTGTTTTGGTAAATTCACAAATTTTTGTTGTTGGCGAACCCAGTAATATGGATCTCCAGCCCGGGCCGCAAACTCACAGTTTTAATGAAGACACGCAATTTAATTTCGCCTCTTGTGACCACCCTTACCAAAAGGGGCAGAAAATTCTGCCATTTTTTAGCTCCGTAGAGCACTTGCGGCGAGTTAAGCCTCAAGATAATAAATATATTTCTTTTAATGCGCTGACTTTTTTTAATTTGACCAGGGGGGTAAACATTCCGCTGATTCTGAATATCGGGAGTCAACCGCATAAAATTTTCAACCCAGATGAAATTGATTTCCTCTTGCGTTCGGCTGTGCGAGAACCCTTTGAAGCACGACACTTTAAACCGGGCACGAAAGTTTTTTTAGGGGCTCCGACCATATATCCCCAAGAATTGGTGGGGGCGATGCTGGATTTCTTGCCGCGCTTCCCGGAAGTGCGGGCCGCTTACGTGACTACCATTCGGGAGGGGTCTGAAGATTCCGAGCCGGTTTTGGTTTTTGGGTTCGAAGCCGAAGGCGACCTCACCCCGATGTTCCGGGCAGCTGGGATAGCGATTAAAGATTTTGCCCAAAAAGGGCAAGTGATTGATTTCGCCCGCATTGAAGAAGGTGAAAGCGGCCTTAGTCAATATTTCTTGGAAAAAGTTAAACCTTTTTATTTGCGTGCCAAAAATCGCCAAGAAGGCCCGAAAATTGCTGCTCTGGCAGAGGAAAATGCGATTTCAGATCCGGAAGTTACGCAAGAACAATACGATAAACCCGGCTTTTTCGGACGTTTGAAGAGAATGCTCGGCACGACAGAAAATTGAAAACTCACCTGAAAGCTTAGAGGGTTGGTCATGGAATGGAATTTAAAACCGCTTGATATTGAAACGCAAAGCTTTGCCACCATCAAAGCGGAAGCCGGTGAGCATACGTGGTCGCCGGCGGAGTGGACTGTCATTCAACGCCTTGTGCATACCAGTGCTGATTTTGACTACGTTGCCGACACCATCATCAGCTCTGGGGCGATTGCCGCCGGAGTTGCTGCCTTGAAGGCAGGCTCAACCATCATTACTGATACTCAAATGGCGCGTCACGGCATTTCCCCCGCCCGTCTCAAAGCTTTTGGTAATAAAGTTTATTGCTTAATCGGTGAAGAAGATACGTATCGACTCGCTGAACAAAACGGCACAACCAGAGCTTTGGCGGCAGTTGATTTGGCTTATGAGCGCTATTTCCCCTCCCAAGGC
This sequence comes from uncultured Thermodesulfobacteriota bacterium, assembly GCA_964368195.1. Lineage (GTDB taxonomy): Bacteria > Desulfobacterota > Desulfarculia > Adiutricales > Adiutricaceae > Adiutrix. The sequence continues at coordinate 15,091 of CAYJAF010000013.1, read as the reverse complement.
GATGGTGGAATTTGGGTTGTGGGCAATGCCCCCACCGCTTTGTTTCGTCTTTTGGAGCGGTTGGCCAATGAGCCGGAGCTTCCGCGTCCCAATTTGATTGTGGGGCTTCCGGTTGGTTTTGTGAATGCGGTGGAATCAAAAGAGGCTTTAAGTAAATCTGGCCTTAATTTCATTACTAATCGTGGTCGCAAGGGTGGCTCTAATGTTGCCGCGACAGTCGTCAATGCTTTGGCCGTCTTAGCCCAGTAAGGAATTGATTAATTGCCTTTTTGCCCTCTGGCGTTGTCAGGCTCACCTTGGGAAAACCTTATGTATGTCAAATACTATAATGCTTTCCCAAAATTCGCCTTCCTAGCCAGAGAACAAAAATTCTAATTAATCTGCATTTTGAGAATTGATTAATTGCCTTTTTGCCCTTTGATTTTAGGCCCGACGCATCTAAATTTTGGACTATAATTGTTTTTGCAGGATAAACATCTGTAATTAAACATAATTTTGAAGTGGGATTTAGAGTCTAAAGTGTGTTAGCAAAGCCGAAGGGGGTATTTATCTAGAATATTTCGCAATTTTAACTCCGCCTTGCGAGCGAAACGAAGGCTTAAAGCCGAAGTGAAGCGAAGCCGAAGGAGTTAAAATAAGAAATCTTTTAGATAAATACCCCCAAGGCGAGCGACGAAAATTTAGATGCGTCGACCCTGCCTCTGACATTATCAGAGTTACTCTTCGGAAAACTTGTTCACAATAGTTGCTCTTAATTGAGGTTTTCATGGCCCCTGACGAACACAATTTCCTTTCGGAACCTGATAAAAAACACCAAGGTCACTTGCGCAGTGGTTTTACCACCGGGACAGCGGCAACAGCGGCTGCCATTGCGGCCACGCAAATTTTAACCGGTGAGGCGGCTTCTTCTACGGTGGAAGTTCAGTTGCCGGCCGGTGATTTTATGACGATAACAATTTCTGAAGCTTACCAGCTCAACTTAGATGAAGCTTTAGCTATTGTTATTAAAGATGCCGGTGATGACCCTGACGTCACTAACAAAGCTGAAATCGGAGCCATTGTTCGCCGTCGTTCAACTAAAGGGCTTCTGCACCTTATAGGTGGTTCGGGTGTTGGGAAAGTTACCAAGCCGGGTTTGGCTCTTCCCCCGGGGCAATGGGCCATAAACCCCGGCCCCAGGGCTATGCTCGACGCTAATTTAAGGCCATTTTTAGATCGTCATAACTTTGGTTTGGAAGTTGAAATTTTTGTTGAAAAGGGTTCTAAGTTAGCTGAAAAAACCATGAATCCGCGTCTGGGGATTGTGGGTGGCATTTCTATTTTGGGTTCCACCGGGCGGGTGAAACCATTTTCCCACCAAGCTTATATCGCCACCATCGAGGCAGGCTTAGACGTGGCTAAAGCCGCCGGTCTTGCAGAAATAGTTTTTACCACCGGGCGCCAAAGTGAAATTTTAATTCGCAAGCAAAGGCCCGAGCTTCCGGCTGAAGCATTTGTTCAAATTGCCGATTTTTTTGCTGACAGCCTCCGTTTAGCTGCGGAGAAAAAATTCCAAACAATTGGTTTGGCGTCGTTTTTTGGAAAAGCCGTCAAGCAGGCCACGGGCTTGGAAAATACCCACGCCCATCGTCACGACCAAAACCCGGCTCTTTTGGCTCAGTGGTTGAACATCACCGAACCCGGCTTGATAAAATCTTTAGATGAATCTTTAACGGCTCGGGCCGCATTAGAGGCCATTAAAGAAACAGATAATTGGGCAGAGCGCATTAAGCCTTTGGCCCCAAAAGTTTTAGATTCAGCCGCTGTTTTTGCTGGGACGGAGCTAAAATTGTGGACAACTATTTTTGATTATGATGGTAGTGAATTGCTCAGTGCCGCACGTCTGCAAAGCAAATAAGGTTTCGCAATAAATATAAAGGTTTGATATGATACCTCAACTATATCTCATCGGGCTTATCCCCAATGGCGACTGGCAACCGGAAGCCGTTCGGAAAGTCGTGGCCGAGGCCGACATCATCGCTGGGGGCACCCGCTTTTTAGATTTTTTTCCCGATTTTAAGGGGCAAAAAATTCCACTGGCCATGCCTTTAAAAAAGTGGCTGGAAGATTTGGCCGCTAAACAAAAAGAGGGCCTGAAAATTGTGGTCTTTACCTCTGGTGACCCAAACTTCTTTGGCTTGGCTAAGTGCTTATTAGATGTTTTTCCAGCGGAACACGTCACCATTTGGCCCTCGATTACTGTTATTCAGCAAGCTTTTGCCCGCTTGAAGATTTCTTGGCGAGGAGCTGAAATTGTAAGCCTTCACGGCCGAGATAATATGGTGGATTTCTGGGCCGCTCTTTACCGCGCTTCCCACTATTCAGGCTCCGGGTATTTGGCCATCTATACAGATGAACACAACACCCCTGCTGCCATCGCCAAAAAACTTTTGGGTCGCGGGCAGTATAATTGGAACATACACGTTTTTGAAGATTTGGGCACGGAAAAAGAAAAAGTAAGTGTCTGGACTCTTTTTGAAGCTAAGTTGTGTAAATTTTCTCCTTTAAATCTAGTTATTCTGGAAAGTTTAAAGCGTCCGGCTCCCATTTTCATTGGTATGCCCGAAGAGGCTTATGCCCATGAGGCTGGGCTCATTACCAAACGGGAAATCCGGGCTGCGGCCTTGGGGCTCCTTGAAATACAGCCCTATCATACCGTCTGGGATTTGGGCTCAGGGAGCGGCTCAGTCTCCATTGAGGCCGCCGCTTTAGTTCCTCATGGCTCTGTCTGGGCAGTGGAAAAGTCTCCCTTACGGGCCAAGCAAATTGTGGCCAACCGTGCTTTTTTTGGGGCTGTGCAAGTGGAAGTTGTTGAAGATGATGCCCTGAAAGCCATGGAGCATCTTCCTCCACCTGACCGTATATTTATAGGTGGAGGTGGTGAAAATTTAGGGGACATCATTATGCGGGCCACTCGTTCTCTTAAGCCAAATGGCATTGTGGTCGCCTCGATGGTCTCTTTTGACAGCTTCCACCAGGCCATGACCAAAATGCAAGAGGCCGGTTTAGAGGTGACAGCAACCCAAATGCAGGTAGCCCGTTCAGCACCTTTGGCCGGTAGTCATTTTTTCAAATCTCTCAACCAAATTTGGCTGGTTAGAGGTGTTTTGCGCAAGAGTTTATCTGCGGGAGGTCTTTCTTAATGCACCCAATTCTCTTTGTTGGCGCCGGGCCCGGCAACCCTGATTTTATTACCATTGCCGGGCAAAAAGCTTTGAATGCCGCTGAAGTCGTTGTTTATGCGGGCTCCTTGGTTAATCCCGAGATTTTATCGTGGTGTCCGCCAGAGGCTCAGCTCATTGATTCGGCTCCCTTAGATTTAGATGAAATTGTTGATATAATGGCCAAAGCCTGGCGGGAAGGGCGCAAAGTAGTGCGCCTTCACACCGGTGACCCCTCCATTTACGGGGCCATTAATGAGCAAATTCATGAGTTGGAAAAGCAAAACATCACCTGGCAAGTAATCCCCGGGGTAACGGCCGCTCTGGCCGGAGCCGCCTCTTTGGGTTTGGAATATACCCTGCCGGAAATTACGCAAACGCTGATTATCACGCGGGCCGCCGGGCGCACCCCTGTGCCGCCGGCTGAGGATTTATCTATATTAGCCAAGAGTAAAGCCTCCATGGCCATTTACCTCTCGGCAGGTCAAGGCCCGGAAGTTTCTAAAATTTTAAGTGCCAATTACGGTTCGGAAGCTCCCTTGGCTCTTCTTTACCGCGTCACTTGGCCCGACGCCCGAACTGTGTGGACAACTTGTGGCCAGTTGGCTGAGACTTTGGCTGCTGAAAAGCTCGATCGCCACACCCTCATTTTAGTTGGCCCGGCAGTAGCCGCTTTGGAGCACGGGCGGATAGCACCGCAATCAAAGCTCTATGATCCCACTTTCAGTCACGCTTGTCGCACGGCCCGTCTTACCGATGAATAGGCAAAGAACGGCCAAGCAATCGATGAAGCTTCACGTCAATCTAATTTGATAGGACATCATGAGTTATGCGGCGACGGAGGAAAACTTTTCAGAACTTGACTGCGGAATTTAAGCCCTATTGTCTGAGCTTTAGCGAGTTTTAGGGCTTAAACCAGCAGGCAAGAGATGAAAAGTTATTCCGTAGGAGCCCGGAAAATTACAAATTAGATTGACGTGGATGAAGCTTGATGTCGGTAGTAATTTCAGTTTAAAATACTATAAGTGAGGGGCAAGGAGTGTCTCGGAAAAACGTAGCCTTTTATGCCCTGACTAACAAAGGGGCTCAGTTGGCCGCAAAATTAGCGGCGGAGATTAGCCCGGAAGTGGGGACTCTTTTTCTGCCTTCCCAATGTCAGGCTCAAAATCCCGACCTTAGGGCCAAGAGTTTTGACCGTTTGGGAGAGGCGTTAGCGGAGAACTTTTCTAATTTTTCCGGCCATGTTATCATCGGGGCTACCGGCATAGTTGTGAGGCTCATTGCTCCTTTAATCAGTTCGAAGAAGGAAGATCCGGCGGTGGTGGTCTTGCCGCAAGACGGTAAATTCGCCATCAGTTTATTGGCCGGGCATTTGGGCGGAGCTAACGAATTGGCCCTGAAATTGGCTAAAATTACAGGTGGCCAAGCCGTCATCAGCACGGCTACAGATGTGGAAAACTTACCGGCTTTAGAAGTTTTGGCGCGTGATCTTGGCCTGAAGGCCGTTGATTTGCGTTCGTTAGCCGCCATCAGTCGTCTTTTGGTTGATGGTATGCAAATCCCAGTTTACGATCCACACAATTATTTACTCCCGAGCCTTGCCCCATGGGCTGAGCGGTTCCAAAGATTGACGGAAATACCGGCTAAAGAAGAACCTTACGTTGCTGTTGATTACCGCCTTTGGCCCCATTCGCCCCAAGCACTCATTTTGGCCCCGCCTCTTTTGGCTTTGGGTTTGGGTTGTCATCGCGGCATTGACCCTGGTGAAGTGGCTGATTTTGTTTGCGCAACGCTCAAAGAGCAGGGCTATGCCCACCAAGGGGTGGGCTTGTTGGCCACCGTGGAAACTCGCTCCAGCGAGCCCGCTTTTTTAGCTTTAGCTGAAAGCTTTAACTGTCCGCTTAAAATCTGGACAAAAGACGAGTTGGCTACCATTGCCACTCCGAACCCTTCAAACACTGTTTTGGCCCGCATCGGGGTGCCTTCGGTGTGTGAGGCGGCGGCCCTTTTGGCGGCTGAAACCGATAGCTTATTGATTAAAAAACAGAAAAGTTCCCGGGCGACTTTGGCCGCAACTGTTTTGAAGAGTTGAGACCAGAAGGTCAAGTTCGCATATTAATCTAATTTGATAGAATATCATGAAATTTGTGGCGACGTAGGAAAACTTTTCAGAACTTGACTGCGAAATTTAAGCCCTATTGTCTGAGCGAAGCGAGTTTTAGGGCTGAAATTGCAGGCAAGAGATGAATGGTTCTTCCGCAGGAGCCTTAAAAATTAGATTGACGTGGTCAAGTTCGCTGAATGACGTAAATGCATTAACTGGTTCAAATAATCATAAATAAAGTAGCAGAAAAATAATGACTAAAGAAAATTCATCTCCCACACAAGATTCCCCTAAGCAACCTAAACGCCACACCATCCAAAACCCCAAGTCCTTGCGCTTAGAGGTCGTAGGCCTTGGCTCCGGCGGCTTGAACGGCATTACCCTGGCGGCGCAAAAAAGCCTGAAATCTGCGGAAGTCGTCTATGGTTACGGGCTCTATTTAGAGCAGGCCAAACCCCACATCAAAAAGGCCAAATGCCACAAAAGCGGCATGACCTCTGAAATGCGTCGGGCTGAAGAAGCCATCGACAGCGCCTTGAGCGGCAAACGCACGGTGGTCGTCTCCGGTGGCGACGCCGGGGTTTACGCCATGGCCGGGGCTGTATTTGAGGTGGCGGCCGCCCGCCAAATCCCCTTGGGCAAAGAGCCGGGGCAATTGCGCATTAAAGTTGTGGCCGGAGTCCCCGCTTTAGTGGCAGCTGCTGCTCTCTTGGGCTCACCTCTGACCCACGATTTCTGTGCCATTTCCCTCTCTGACCGCCTAACCCCTTGGGAACTAATTGAAAAACGCCTAGCCCTTGCGGCCCAAGGCGATTTCGTCATGGCCATTTACAACCCCAAAAGTAAAGGACGTGATTGGCAATTGGGCCGGGCGGCTGAAATTCTCTTGGAGCACTTAGATCCCCAGACTCCCATTGGTATTGTGGGCCGCGCCGGGCGAGCCGGACAAGATGTGCAGCTCTTCACCCTGGCCGAACTCAGCCAAGCTCCGGTGGACATGCAAACCCTCATCGTCATCGGTAATCAGCAAACTTTTGTTTACGAAAACCACCTGATTACCCCACGTGGCTACGTCAATAAATACGGGCCCCAAAGCCCAAAAACCGCCCGCCAAGCCCAAAAAGAAGCAGAATCCGCTGAAATAGATTGTTAAAATTTCCTGGGGGAAACTTTTTTGAAAAATTTTTACAGGTGATATTACGTTATAAAATGTAGCCCTTGAGAGCTCGGTTTATCTCGCACCACCACCTGTAAAAAATTCCCCCCAGACCCCCCTTCAAAAAACTTTTACGGGTGAGGCTTCATGAGTTATCTCCTTTCCTTGCTTTCTTAAATATCTGATATGATGTAGAATTAAAGCTGGGCTTTGGAAGTGTGAGGGCGACGTAGGAAAACTTTTCAGAACTTGACTGCGAAATTTAAGCCCTACTGTTTGAGCGCTAGCGAGTTGTAGGGCTAAAATCGCAGCCAAGAGATGAAAAGTTCTTCCGTAGGAGCCCGGCTATCCGCCAATCCTTCCTCCGTAGGAGCCCGGATACATCTAAATACCTCTTTCCTTTAAGCGATAAAACAGGAGAGTGCCAAATGAAGAAACTATTTTTCACTATTTTTATTTTGGCTGTTCTCAAAGTGCCAAGCATTTGGGCCGCAGACCAAACAGGTGCTCCTGACCTTTTGAGTTCTTGGAAATCTTGGGTTCTCTACGGCTTGGAGGAAAAATATCACTGCCCCCAAAGTGGCGAGGAATCACTTTGTGCTTGGCCCCAAACTCTTAAACTCGATTTGAATGATAACGGTGGCACCTTCAACAGCAAAGTTACTTTGCTCTATGACGGTGCTTTTCCTTTGCCGGGTGGGGCCGGGGCTTGGCCGCAAAATGTTCAGGTGAATTCGGAAGATTTGGCTGAATCCCGCACCTTACCCGTCTTGGGGCGAGCTCTTCCAACTGTGCAGCTTTCGACCGGTTCCCACCAAATTAGCGGCTCCTTTGCTTGGGACGCCCTTCCGCAAACAATTACTTTACCCGTGGGAGGGATTTTAGACCTTACTGTCAATGGCGAACCTTGGGATTTTCCACCTTTGGAAATAGATTCCCAAGCGGGGCGGGCGAAACTTTGGTTAAAGCAGCAAACGGCGAAACCGTCCCTAGCACCTGAGACCCCCGGCGACCGTTATACCGTCACGGTGAACCGCCTCATCGAAGACAGCCAACCGCAGATTATTCACACTCGCTTGAAGTTGGTGGTTAGCGGCACCCCGCGCGAAATAGTCCTCACTCCTCTTTTGCCGGAAACGGAAATCCTTTCCCTATCTTCTCCTTTGTCAACACGCCTGAGTTCTGAAGGGCTTTTGCGTGTTGAGGCCAAAGCCGGGGAGTGGATTATTACTCTCAAGAGTCGTTCTTTAAGGCGTTCGGAGCTTTTAGGCCCTTTGACCTCAGTTAGTGAAGGGAGCACTGCGCCGGAAGTATGGGCTTGGGCCGCCAAGCCTGATTTGCGCTTGGCTGAGCTCAAGGGGGGTCGCCAAATTGACGCTTCCCAAGCCGACATCTACGGCCCTTGGCAACGCTACCCCCTCTACCTCATGGCCCCCGGTGAGAGCTTGACCTTTATCACCTTGCGGAGAGGAGACCCCAACCCGCCTCCGGTTAATATACTTTTAGACCGCCAATGTTGGCTTGATTATGATGGGGAGGGTCTCAGCTGTCGTGACCATTTAAGTGGCACTTTGAGCCGCCAATGGCATCTCAACACCAGCCCGCCATTTGTGTTGGCCCAAGCCAGCGTCAATGGTCAGCCTCAAGTTATTACCTGGCAACAGGGTGCCGATGGCGAAAAAGCTCCCGGACTTCAACTGCGTGAGGGCAAATTAAACTTAACCGCTGATTTGCGCCTTGATAATTTTAAGGGCACAATTCCCGCCAGTGGTTGGGATCAGTCCCTTGAAGTGAAGAGTGAAACCATAAATTTACCGCCCGGCTATAGCCTTTTTTGGGCTGACGGAGCGGAGGCGAAGACGAGCTCTTCCGCCTATGCCGCTGACGCCAGCTGGTTGGGCCGTTGGAATGTTTTAGATATTTTTATTGTGCTCATCATCAGTTTGACGGTGGGGAAATTATATGGTTTTCCTTTAGGTGCTTTGGCCCTCTTTACCCTCATTCTCTGTTATCCCGAAGCCGGGGCTCCCCGCTGGGCTTTTATCCATTTTCTTGCGGCTACGGCTTTGTGGCGGGCCTTGGAGCCGGGGAAGTTGCGTGCTGTTTGTGGGGCTTGGCGAAAGTTAGCGGCTTTGGTTTTAATTATTGGCGGAACGTTTTTTATTTTAGGAGAGGCTCGCACGGCCCTTTATCCTCAATTGGAAAATTTGCATAGAAGCACTGGCTTCTGGGAGCTGTTCAGCTCTTATTGGGTCGATTCCCCAACTTATATTACAAACTCAAAAACTCCCCAAGTTTATGAAGCCACGGAAGATGTCGTCGAAGAGCTTGCCTTTTCTGAGAGTCCGGCCGCCCCTTCGCCTTCGCGTCTTTCAAAAATGGCTCGCACTCCGGAAGTAAACTCGGCTTCCTTGGCTGCCCGCGGCCAAGCTGAGCCGGAAGTTCGCCCGGTGGAAAACTGGTTAGACGAGGGGAGTGCGGCCCAAATTCAACACAATCAACCGCGCCCCGATTGGTCATGGCGGTCGCTGAACCTTCAATACAATGAAACTGTCACCGCAGAGCAAACAGTGACTCTTTATCTTATAACGCCGCCGCTGAGCCGCATTTTAAATCTTTTGCGGGCTGTGGGACTGGCTTTGCTCCTGTTGAAATTACTGTCGGGCGCCGCTCGTCGCCAAGAGGCAGCTACCGCCCCAAAACCCGATGCCCCCCCGGCTCCCGTTACGGAGAATTTGGGACAAGTGGCAGTTTTAATAGCTGTTTTTTGCGGATTATTACTCGTCGGCAACCCGGCCCAAGCCCAAGAAGGGAGCCCCTTTCCCACAGTTGAGATGCTGAAAAGCTATCAAGATCGCCTCTTGACCAAAGACTCCACACCTCCGCCGGGGGTGGAGAGTTTACAAATTTCCGCCACCGATGGAACCTTGAGCTTGAATTTCGCTCTGGCCGCCGAAGCCGAAAGTTTGGTGGAGTTGCCCTTTTTGGGGCGGGATAATTTCCAGGCCACGAGTTTGACTTTAAACGGAGCACAATTAGCCCTTTTGGAAGACAAGGGCCGTTGGTTTTCTTTAGTGCCTCAAGGGATTCACCAACTGCTTCTTACAGGTAAATTGCGCCCAATATCAGCTTCTTTCAACACTTTGCAAATTGATTTGCCCGAGAGCTTGCGTCCGCAGAAAGTTATTTTTGTCTCCAATGATAGCCCTTGGCGCCTGGGAACTTTAGGGGAGAACGGACGCCCCTTGACTTCTAGCCTGACCCTTTCGGCCCAAGGGGAGCAGCTACCGCTTGCCTTTTCCCCCAAGGAAGAAGATGCGGCAAACTCGTCGTTCTCTCCCTTTTTTCAAGTGACCAGAAATCTCCGCTTGGGTTCGGCGTGGCGTGTTGAGACCACAGTGCGCCGCCTGACTCCCATTGGGGTGGCGGCTACTTTGCGCATGCCACTATGGCCAGGGGAAAACCCACTCAGCGAACGCATTAGCACCGTAAATGGTGAAGTTGTTTTGAATTTCCCTCCGCAACAGGAGGAGATTTATTGGGAATCAAGCTTGGAAATCGCCCCGCGTTTGGCCTTGAAAGCCGCCAGCGGCCCCTGGAGTGAGGTGTGGCTCCTTGATGCTTCGCCCCTTTGGCGAGTCAGCTTTAGTGGCTTGGTGCCAACTCACATTGGGCAAAATGATAAGTGGCAACCTAAGTGGAACCCTTGGCCCGGGGAAGAGCTCCTGTTCAACATCGATCGTCCTCAGGCTGTCCCCGGTCGTCATCTGGTTATTGATAGCGGCCAATTGGAAATGACTTTAGGTGAAAAATCACATATTTACCGCCTGAATTTCAATGTGCGCACCAGCCAGGGCGGCCCTTATTCTTTTGCTCTTCCCCGGGGTGCTGAAATCTTGGCTTTTGAACTTGACGGCCGCAAAATGCCTGTCGCCTCTGATACTGCCGGTGCGGAGGCCGTTTTAACAGCTCCTTTAACGGTGGGTGAGCATAACTTAAGCGTGCGTTGGCAGACGAAAGAGCCCCTTAATTTCGTTACCCAAACGCCTCAGCTTGATTTAGGAGCCCCCACAGCTAATATTTCACTTACCCAAATCTTGCTGGAAAACAGATGGATCATCTGGGCCTGGGGGCCTCAGCAAGGCCCGGCCGTGCTCTTTTGGCCGATACTTTTGCCCCTTTTGTTGGCGGCTTTTATCTTGAGCCGCACGAAACTCACTCCTTTGGGGGCACCATCTTGGTTCCTTTTGGGGCTGGGCCTTCTTCCTTTGAGCCTCACCGCCGCCCTTTTGGTTGCCGTGGCCCTTTTGGCCTTGGGCTGGCGCGGTCGGGCACCACTTGAAAAACGGTACCAATTTAACTTATTACAAATAGCGTTGCCCCTTTTGTCTCTCATGGCACTTGGCGGACTTTTGCTGGCTCTCTCTCATGGACTTCTGGGCCAGCCGGATATGTTCATCACCGGGGATGGCTCCTACGGGCAGCATTTAAATTGGTTTTCAGACCGTTCCCTCGGCCCTTGGCCTCAAGGGTTTGTTTTGGCGTTGCCGTTGGTGTATTACCAGGGCTTGACTTTGCTTTGGGCTTTGTGGCTGGCTATCTCGCTAATAAAATGGCTCAGTTGGGGCTGGCAAAGCTATTCTCAAGGGGGCATTTGGCGGTCAAAACCAGCCAAATTGCCACTTCCCACATCTGAAAATTGATTGCAAACAGGTGATTTATGAACTTTAAAAATATGGAAAAATTTTTAGACGGCCTGAAAGCGGCCATGCCCTTTAAAGACACAACAGAGAGCGGCGATGTGGTTTTCTTTGCCCACGAAGCTGACCCCGAAAGGGTGGGGACGGCTTATGCCTACGTGCAAGGGTTCGATTTGGACGCCTCCAAACGTGATGAATGGTGGCATGTCCACTTCCTTTTTTTAGAAACACCCCCGCGGCCTCACACCATTACTCTGCAACGAGCCCACTTCACCGGCCAAGAAATTTTTACCATGGGCGGGAAACCGGTTTTCATTAAAGCTATTGATTTAAAAGCTTTCGATCCGCGCCCTGAACCGAGCGAAAAAGAGCCGCAAGCCAAACCTTCAAAGCCGAGCTTTACATTGGTGAAGTAGTTGCCGCTGAAAAAGGAAGCTTTTTAGCGGTGAATGAATAGTTTTTTCAAATGGATGTTGTGAAAATGCCAGCTGAAAAACCAGCAAAAATCAAGGTGCAGTGCAGCCATTGCGGAGCTCTGTATAAATCTGCCCTCGAGCACTTGGGGCAAAGTGCTCGCTGTAAGCACTGCGGCCAAGTTTTTGTCATGTTGGCCGGGGAAACTCTCGCCCCTTTGCCGAAAGCAGAGCCCCAAAGCATCCTTCAAAAACATTTCGAGCCTTGCCCATATTGCGGAGAAGTAGCCGAAATCCTACCGGTGTCAGGCTTCCTGCGCTTACGTTGCCGCCACTGCCGAGAAATTTTCACTCTTTAATTCTGGCGAGCCAGTTCTTTAATCGCTCTGATGGCTAAATCGACCTCCGTTTCGGTGTTGAAGTGGGAAAAAGAAAAACGCACCGCGCCTTGCAGCTCTGTTTTGAAGCGTTTGTGCAAAAGGGGCGCACAATGGAAGCCGGAACGCACGGCCAAGCCGTATTCTTCCGCTAAAATTTGCGCCACTTCATCAGAGGCCCAATCGTCAATGTTTAAAGTGACAATGGGAGCCCGCTCCGGAGCTTGGTAGTCACCGTAAAAAATCAAATTTTTTTCCGCAGATAAAGCATCATAAAAGCCAGTGGCCAGACGCATGGCTTCCTTTAGAGGATGCTCCCCGGCTTTTTGTAAATAAGTGAGCCCCGCGCCCAAGGCCGCAAGGCCGGGCACATTGGGAGTCCCTGCTTCTAAAGCTTCAGGTAAGGTGCGTGGGTGCTCGAGCTCAAATGATAAATGGCCGCTTCCCCCCACAAGTAAAGGCTTGGGGGTAAAGCGAGGGCTCAGGCATAAACCACCTGTCCCTTGGGGGCCATAGAGGGCTTTGTGTCCGGTGAAGCAAAGGGCATCAATGGGAATAGTTGCCAAGTCAATGGGGAAAAGGCCGGCCGTTTGGGCCGCATCTACAATTAATAAGAGGTTTCGCTCTTGACAAAGGGCGCTTATCGCGGCCAGTGGCCCCAGGTTTCCCGTCACATTTGAGGCGTGGGCCACCACCACCGCTGAAGTGCGTTCGTTGATGGCCGCTGAAATGGATTCCACTTGGTAACGGCCCCGGTCGTCCACTTCGGCTACCGTAAAATCTCCGTGCCGATAGACGGGGCGCAAGACGGAGTTGTGCTCAGCTTCGGTGGTGATGAGGTGACCCTCCAGGCTATTTACCGCAATATTAAGAGCTTCAGTGACATTTTTCGTAAAAATCACCCGCTCGGGGGAAGGGTGGTTAAAGAATTCCGCAACCTGGTTCCGCACCCCGGCCACAACTCGATTGGCGGCCAAAGCAAATTCATGGGCTCCCCGGGAAGGGTTACCAAGACCGGGAGTGGTCAGAGCTTCGGTGACGCTCGGTGGTTTGGGCCAGCTGGTGGCTGCTTGGTCGAAATATATCATTAGGCCTCTTTTAATATGCGGTGCTTTTTGCTAATATAATAATAGTAGGAACATTATAACTGGAAATATAATTCGTTGCCACTGTAAAAGCGGAACATTTATTCTGTATGCAGAATAAATTAGCAGTAATAATAGATAGGAGCTATGTTTTGCGCCTTTTAGCAAATTGCACTTCCGGCGGTTGTGGAGCCAAGATTGGCCCGGCTGAACTTTCAGGCTTTTTAAACGCTCTCCCTTTGGGTAGCGACCCCAATCTTTTGGTGGGCTTCGGTAGCTCAGATGACGCCGCTGTCTACCGAGTAAATGATGAGATTGCCCTTGTCTCCACCGTGGATTTTTTCCCCCCCATGGTGGACGACCCCCATCTCTTTGGGCGCATTGCCGCCGCTAACGCCTTAAGTGACGTCTACGCCATGGGCGGCAAGGCTCTTTACGCTTTAAATTTAGTCTGTTTTCCCCAAAAAATGGATAAAGATGTTTTGGGGCAAATTCTCAAAGGTGGCGCCGAAAAAGTGGCCGAGGCTGAAGCCGTTTTAGCCGGGGGGCATTCCATTTACGATCACGAACCTAAATACGGCTTGGCAGTGACCGGTAGTGTTCACCCTGAACGCATTTGGGCCAACAATGCCTGCCGTTCCGGCGACGCTCTTATTCTCACTAAACCTTTGGGAGTTGGCCTGGTGATGAGTGCCGTGCGAGCTGAACTCGCCACCGAAGAGCAATATGCTGCCGCCACCACGACCATGGAGCGCTTGAATAAATATGCCGCCCACAAAGCTGCGTCTTTTAACGTGAGTGCCGCCACCGACGTAACCGGCTTTGGGCTTTTGGTCCATGCCGCCGAAATGGCCGGAAACTCGCATACCATAAACATCAATTTCGATTCACTGCCCCTTTTGCCCGGGGCTCGGCAATATGCCGCCGAATATTTGGCCACGGCCGCCGGTCAGCGCAACCGCAACCATTTGAGTGCTCAAGTGGATATAGATTCCATCGATCAAGTCGGCCAAGATATTCTCTTTGATCCCCAAACTTCCGGTGGGCTTTTAATTAGCTTGCCTGCCAATGAAGCTGAAGATTTATGTGCGGCAATCAGGCAAGACGACCCCCAGGCGGCCATCATCGGCCAAATTGGGCCGCGCGAAGATTTCGCCGTCGTTGTTTTATAAGGTAACGCTTGTTTTAGCGTTTCCTTACAACGTAGGTCAATTGCCCACTTTCTTGCGGCCGAAGTGAGTGGAAAACCCTTGTTTTTCGCCTGAAGGGCTCATGAAAGGCAGCGTGCCTTGCTGATTTATTAGCAGATATTATGATGAAGAGGATCCCCTATGACTACCTTAAATATGATTGGCCACCCTTGCCCTCTGCCTGTCATTGAAGCGAAAAAAGCCTTGCGTTCCACTGTCGCTGGCGCAACCGTTACCCTTTTGGTGGATAATGACCCGGCCCGGCAGAATTTAGCGCAAATGGCTCAAGGCCTCGGGCATGGGTTTAGTTATCGGGCCATTGATGATGGCAACATCGAAGTGATTATCACAGCTAAAGCAGCGGGGACTTCCCAAGTGGGCGGAGCAGATAGCAGCCAGTGCGCTGTTATGCCGGAGGCGTCTATGGGAGCTGGTTTAGTGGTGGCCATTGGGGCGAAATCCATGGGGCAGGGCAGCACGGAACTTGGTGAGGCCTTGATGAAAAGCTTTATCTATTCCCTCACTGAGTTGGAAATTGTGCCCCGGGCTGTTTTATTTTTTAACGGTGGTGTCCACTTGACGACCGAAGGATCAGCCGCTTTGGAAGACTTGGAGCTTTTGGTGGAAAACGGCACCGATGTGGCCAGTTGCGGGGCTTGCCTCAATTATTATGAGCTCACTGAAAAGTTGGAAGTGGGGCGCATGACGAATATGTATGACATTGTCACTACTATGTCGCAGGCAAGTAAGTTGATTAATATTTAAGGAGGGGTGTTAATTGCCTTCCTCGCCAGAGAACAAAAATTCTAATTAAGGAAACGCTGATTTATTCTGCTTGCAGCATAAATCAGCAAGGCACGTCGCCT